>JAWKQO010000002.1:0-313546 GCA_041390105.1 Gemmatimonadota bacterium | reverse complement strand
CAGACGGCGTCCGCGACGTCGTCCACGTTCTGGACGCCGAGGTCCCGGTCTACAACCTCTCCACCATGGAGGACGCGCACGCCGAGGCTCTGGCGCGGGAGCGTTTCGCCTCACTGGTGCTCACGGTGTTCGCCGGAGTGGCCGTGCTGCTCGCTCTGCTGGGCGTGCACGGCGTGCTCAGCTATCTGGTCAGCCAACGCAGGCGTGAGGTCGGCGTGCGCCTGGCGCTGGGGGCTACCCCACGCGACGTGGTCGTGCTGGTGCTGGGCGAGGCGGCCCGGATGATCGCGCTGGGCGTTGGCGTGGGAGTGGTCGTCGCCTACGGGGCGGCGCGGGGGCTGACGGGCCTGCTCTACGGCGTCAGCCCCAGCGAACCGCTCACCTACGCGATCGTGGCCCTCACCCTGGCGGCGGCCGCCCTGCTTGCGTCCGTCATACCGGCCGGACGGGCCGCCGGGGTCGATCCGATCTCGTCGCTACGTTCAGACTGAGGGCTGGGGCCCGCTTCAGCCGACCGGGATCCCCAGACCGAACATCAGCATGAACGCCCTGTTCTTCACGCTGTCGGGGTCATCACTGGCGTCCAGCGTGGTCAGACCCACCGTGTAGCGGCCATCCGCCACGAGCTGGATCCCGCCCAGCCCGAAGGCGAGCTCCGCCCCGAAGACGGCGCCCGCATCCATGGTCTCGCGCTCCAGCTCCAGGCTGGGCGCGTCGCAGTCGCCGCTGGCGCTGGCCTGGCTTCCGCTCACCGAGACCGTGCAGCTCCGCTCGAAGCCGGCGGCCACGCCGCCGTAGAGCGAGGGTGCGATGGGCCCGGAGGAAAGTCGCGCCACCAACAGCACCGGGATCTCGACGTAGTCGACCTTGTACGCGTAGTCGTCACCCGCTTCACGGGCATCGAACCCCTTCTGGACCAGCAACACCTCACCGCGCAGGCCGATCGGGCGCCCACCCAGCTGGATGGAGGCACCGAACACGCTCCCCGTGCGACCACCCACGTCTTCAAAGGCGCCATCGGGGTCGGAGACGCTCGCGAACGTGGCGCCACCCTTCAATCCCAGCGTGACGATCTGGCTGGAGGCCGGTGTGGCCAATGCCAACACCAGCACGCTCGCCAAGGTCGTGCAGAGGGCTTTCATGATCCTCCTCCCGTCAAAGGGCCGGTGGACCGCTTCGTACGAGTTCCAGCCGCGCTTGGGCCTGGGGGTGATCGGGGTCCAGCTCCAGCGTCCGCTCGTACTGCGCTGCAGCCTGCTCCGGCTGGCCCAGGTGCCGATAGGCCTCCCCGAGATTGAACTGGGACGACGGATCATCCCGATGGGCTTCCGCGTTCAACTGGAACAACGTCAGTGCCTCGGTGAAGCGGCCCGTCGAGAGCCAGAGGAACCCGAGCGCGATCGCGTCGCTGCGTGTGTCGACGCCCGGGCGGCTCTCCCTGTAGGCTGAGTACGCTGAACGGACTGCGTCCGTTCCTCCCGCCGGCAGGCGACCCAGGACCTCGCGCAGGGAGACGAGATCGATGCGCCGCATGGCCACATACGCCCCCGTTCCCCGCGTGAGGGGTCCTGCATAGTCGTTGATCCAGAGTTGGTTGCCGGTGGGCGAGGCCGCGATCCCATTGGGCGAAGAAAACGTGGCTTCCAGGGCACTTCCGTCCGTTTCTCCCCGCTCTCCCGTGCCCGCCACCCGAGACACGGCCCCGTCGCGATCGAGCCGAAAGACGCGCTCGCCGCGGAACTGCGTCACATAGAAGCCCCCCCGCGCGAAGGCGATGTGGCCGTTGCCACCAGCACCCTGGACGCGAGCGAACGAGGTGGCCGTCCCGTCGGGCGTGATCCGCACTACCTGATCGTTGTTGAAGTTGACCACGTAGAGGTCGCCCCGGTCGTCGAAGGTGATCCCGTTGGGGCAGGCGAACAGCTCGCTCTCGGAGAAGGTGCGGGCCACTCGATCGGCACCGATGCGACCGATGGTCCCGGCCACGCAGTTGCAGACGAAGAGATCGCCTCCGGCGTCCACCGCGATCCCCACGGGCCCGCTCAGCCCCTGTGATGCCCAGGTCTCGACGCGTCCGTCGCGGGAGATGCGAGACACGTAGTTGCCGTTGAAGCTGGACTGGAACAGGAAGCCACGGGGCCCGACCGCGTTGCCCGAGGCCCCATACAGCCCGTCGGCAAAGCGGGAGACGTGCCCCTCCGGGGTGATGCGCCAGACCGCGTTGCGAAAGTCCGCCACGTACACGAAGCCCAGCGCATCGACCGCCACACCTCCGACTGCCCCGAACTCGGAGAGGGTGTCGGACGTGAATACCGTGACCACCGAGTCCGGGGGGATGGCGGTCTGGGCGCAGAGCGGGGACAGGGCGGCGCCGCTCGCTGTGACGAGCAGCAGCGCTCCCCGGTGGAGGCGATTGGAGACGATGGACATCGGCATCGGGCGGGCTTGGGCTGGACGTGTGGGAGTGCCTGGAGACGCCCGAGCCTACGTTCCCCGAGGAACCGGCATTACCGAAAGCGCGCTGCGCTCTGCGCCGCGGAGTGGCATCCCGACGGCGCCGGGAGCGGCCTTCACTCAGGCGCGAAGACTTCGCTGGCCTCGCGGAACACGTGTCGCGCGTAGCGGTAGTCGCGGATGGAGGCCAACCGGCCCTCTCGCCACGCGAGTCGCACGAAGTAGCTCGGTTCTTCGCCTACGGTGTCGGACAGCAGGAGCACCGCCCGCCCCTCGACGTGTCCGATCCGAGCGCGAACCTCGGGCGCCTTTGCATAGTTGGTGAAGTACTGTCCCACGGAGCGTGCGCCCGCCGCCTGGAAGCGCCCTACCAGGTCGAGGCGGACGTCTTCGGCCAGCATCTCACGGAGCCCGTCATAGTCCTGAGCGTTGAAGCGCTCTGCGTAGCGCTGCAGCAAGGCCACCTCGCCGCCGTCGAGTATCGGTTTCCCCCCTTCGCTGGCGCCCACCACCAGTCGACGGAGACCGCCGCGACCACGGTGTAGGGCACCCTTCACCGCCGGGAGGGAGGAGTCAAGCACCTCCGCGATCTCGGCGAGCGTGTACCCCAGGACGTCTTTCAGGATGACCGCGCCGCGCTGCAAGGGGGTCAGCTTCGCGAAGTAGGGGAGACCGATCGCGGCCGCCTCGGCCCGCGCGAAGGCCGCGGTCTCCTCCTGGGCGGGAAGCCCGTCGTCGAGCGGTTCCGCGAAGCGTTGCCCGTAACTGCGCAGGTGATCGAGGGCGCGATTGTGCGCCGAACGGAACAGCCACCCGCGCAGGTTGTCGATCTGATCGAGCTCGCTGAGTTGGTAGAACGCCTTGGCCAACACGTCCTGGACGATGTCCTCACCCTCGATCGAGGAGCCGACCATGCGGGCGCAATAGCGGTGCAGGTCGGGTCGGACCTCGCGAACAAGTTCGTCGAAGGCGCCCCGGGCGGCGCTTTGTACGGGATCGACCATCGGGCTTCTCGCTGTGTGCAGTCGGGTGCTGCGCCCCCCGCGCCGGTCGCGGAGGTCTCAACACTACGACGAGCGGGCCCCCCGCGAGGATGCGGCCGTATCCTTTGGGAGCGCTCGACCGTCGTTCCAGGTGTACCCACCTTGTTCGCCTGGAGGCACCCATGAACAGCGCCGCACCGCTCGCCGGCATTTTTCGCACCTCGGACCAGCTGGTCCCGCTGATCCTCGATGGGCTCTCCGACGCCGATGCTCGACGGAGGGTCCGCGGAAACGAAGGGCCCTCCATCGTATGGCACCTCGGCCACCTTCTCGCCCACCGCGCCGCGGCCCTGACCCGACTGGGAGTCGAGGCCGACAACCCCTGGCAGGCGTTCCAGGAGCCGGCCAGCGACGGCGCCGACTACCCTTCGGTGGCAGAGATGCGTGCAGCCTGGCAGGCCCTGAGCCAGCGTCTCCATGCGGCACTGTCCGAAGCTAGCGCCGGGCAGCTCGCTGGCTCGCTCCCCGGGCCGCACGGCGAGCAGACCGTACTGGACCGGTTGGCGTTCGACGCCTTCCATGAGGGCTACCACCTGGGGAGCATCGCGACGATCCAGAAGGCGTTCGGCTATGCGACCCCGCCCGAGAAGATCGTGGCCGCCATGGCGACCGGCCGATGACCGGGGACAGGGTGCTGCACTCCGATGCCTGGGGCGAGGTGATCGACCGACCGGCCGCACAGATCCTCGAGATCCGCTGGTTCGATGAGACCCGCCACATGTCGCGCGAGGGATTCAACCAATGGCTCACCCGCTTCGCGGCCGAGGTCGAGGCGACGCGGCGCCCGAGGGTCCTCGTCGACACCGCGCACTTCGGCCTGCCTGCGGAGCGGATGGATGGAGCCTGGAGGGATCTGCACATCGTGCCGCGCTACAACGCGGCCGGGGTTGAGCGCTTCGCCTTCCTGGTCCCTCCGCACGCGCCCCCGGTCGGAGCGCCCCCGGTCCGGCAGGGCCCGGCGGAGTACCTGACCGCCTACTTCGGCGCGCGTGGAGAGGCGCTCGCCTGGCTGGCGGGTGGATGAGGCGCGCGCCGGGGGAGGGCGCGACCGCGTGCCGACGGTGCGGCCTGAATCCACGTCCGACCCCCCTCCGTAGGGGGTCGGACTGTCCACCACCGCCCCGGAGGGCCGCCCATGGGCGAACTCACCCGAGATCTCCGCTACAGCCTCCGCATGTTGGTCAAGAGCCCGGTCTTCACGGCTGCGGCCGTGTTGACCTTGGCGCTGGGCATCGGACTCAACGCCGCCACCTTCTCCGCGGTGCGCGGCATCCTGCTCAGACCGCTCGGAGGAACGGAGAATCCCGAGGAGCTCGTGCAGCTCTACCGGAAGTGGCCCGGCATGGACTACGGCTCCAACTCCCTTCCCCACTACCAGGACCTACGGGACCGGACGGACGATGTGTTCTCCGGCGTGGCCGACTGGACGTTCGTGCAGACCGCCCTGTCGGCGGGTGGGCAGCCCGAACGGCTCATGGGTCTGATGGTGAGCGCCAACTTCTTTCAGACCTACGGCGCGGAGATGCTGCACGGACGGGCCTTCATTCCCGGCGAGGAAGATCGAGGACCCGGAGGGCACCCGGTGGTGGTGCTGGGCAACGCCTACTGGAAGAGCCGCTTCGGCGCGGATCCCTCGGTGATCGGCCGCACGTTGGACATCAACGGGCACCCCTTCGAAGTCGTGGGCGTGGTGCGCCCCGACTTCAAAGGACCGGCCACGTTCGCGGACATCCCGTTCTACGCGCCGCTGATGATGCAGCGCGAGCTGCAACCGGGGGGGTTCAACGCGCTCGAGTCGCGCGGCAGCAACAGTTCCAACGTCGTCGCGCGCCTGCGGCCCGGCGTCACGATCGATCAGGCCCAGCAGCGCCTCGACGCCGTTCTGGCCGAGCTGCGGCAGGAGTATCCGGACCAGTACGACACACAGTTGGGCACGTCGATCGTCCCGCAGAACGAAGCCGGCTTCCACCCCACGCTGCGCGACGCGCAGTTCGGCATGTCGGCGGTCATCATGGCCGTGGTGGCACTCCTGCTGCTGATCGCGTGTGTCAACGTGGCGAACCTGTTCCTGGCGCGCGCTCAGGATCGGCGGCGGGAGATGGGGATCCGCATGAGCCTGGGAGCCGGGCGCCGGCACATCCTGCGGCAGCTTCTCACCGAGAGCCTCGTGTTCGGCGTCGCCGGCGGCCTGGCCGGACTCGGCCTGGCCTGGGTCGCCCTCCATTTCCTGGGCCAGATCCGTCCGCCCATGGACGGTCCCTGGAACTTCGACGTCCAGATGGATCGGACCGTCCTGCTGTTCACGTTCGTAGTCGCGATCGGGGCCGCCATCCTGTTCGGCCTGGCCCCGGCACTCCAGTCGGCCAACCCCCATCTGGCGGCCGCCGTCAAGGGTGCCGAAGGCCAACGCGCCGGAAGATCACGTGCGAGCCGTGTGCTGGTGGCCGTGCAGATGGCGCTTTCGTTGGTGCTGCTGATCAGTTCCGGCCTGTTCCTGCGCAGCCTGCAGAGCGCCTCGGCCATCGACCCCGGGATCCGCGACCCCAGTCACCTGGTCACGGCTTCCCTGGATCCAGCGCTGCGTGGCTACGGCGAGGCGCAGACGCGTGAGTTCTTCGATCGTCTCCTCGCAGAGCTGGCCGCGCAGCCCGACGTGGAGGCGGTGGGTCTCACGGACGCGCTCCCGCTGGGTCTCGGCGGCTCCGACCGCGGGGTCGAGATTCCGGGATACGAGTTCGCCGAGGGCGAGCTTCGCAGTCTGATGTACGCCACGGTGACGGAGGGATACCTCGAGGCCGCCGGCGTGCAACTGGTGGAAGGGCGCTCCTTCGAGCGGCGCGACGACGAGAACGCCGCTCCGGTGATCATCGTCAACGAAGCGTTCCGCGATCGGTTCTGGCCCGGCGAGTCGGGGCTCGGAAAGGTGGTGCAGACCGCAGGGGAGGAGCGCACGGTCATCGGGGTGGCGGCCACCGGCAAGTATCGATCGCTGGGTGAGGAAGAAACCGAGTTCATGTGGCTTCCCTTCCGCGAGCGCTTCAGCTCCGGCATGACCCTGTTGGCCCGCACGAGCGCCGATCCCATGGTGACTCTGGGCCGGGTCCGACAACTCGTGCAGCAGATGGACGCGGACATGCCGCTTTACGACGTGCGCACCATGGAAGACCACATGGGCATCGCCCTCATGCCTGCCCGCCTGGGCGGATCCGTGCTCGGGATCTTCGGCTTGTTGGGACTGACGCTGGCGGCCGTGGGGCTCTACGGGGTGATGGCGTACTCGGTCTCACGCCGGAGACGGGAGATCGGCATCCGCATGGCGCTGGGCGCCCGGTCCCGCACTGTGGTGGGCATGGTCATGGGCGAAGGACTGCGCCTGGTCGCGGTGGGCGCCCTGATCGGGATGCTCGCCGCCTTCGGCGCGGGACGCCTGGTGCAGGGCCTGCTCTACAACACGAGTGGCGTGGACCCGGTCGCCTTCGTCGGCGTGCCGCTGGTGCTGCTCGCCGTGGCGGCGCTGGCGGTGCTGCTGCCGGCCCGGCGCGCGGCCTCGGTCCAGCCGAACCAAGCGCTGCGGGCGGAATAGCCCCCTCGACGTCCACGGCGCCCGGCCGCGCTCAGCGGCCGGGCCGTGGCTCGGGGTCGTATCCGGCCCGGGTGTCCGCCGTCATCTTGGCCTCGCAGCGGCCTGCGTCTTCGGTGCGCTCCCACAGTCGGTACAGCCGACACAGATGCCTCAGCTGGAGTTGGACCATGCCGTCGGTCAGCGGTCGGTCGGCGGCGAGCTTCTGGTACGCCTCCAGCAGGTAGCCCTCCGCCTCCGCATACCGTCCGGCCTCGCCGAGAGTGACCCCGATCTGGGCCTGGGCAGTGAGCGTCATCACATGATCCGCCCCGAACTGGCGTTGGTTGAACGGGAGCATTCCCTCCAGCACGGCCACGGCTTCGTCGAAGCGACCCCGCCTGCGTAGGAAGCCCGCGTATTCGTCTCCGCGGGTGGCCCAGGCCATGCTTTCGCCCTGCGCTTCGAATTCGCGTGCGACGGCCTCCCGGAAGAGAGGCTCGGCTTCCTGATAGCGGCCCTGCTGCTCCAGCGACAGCCCGCGCAACGTGAGTGGCCAACTCAACAGATCTCCGGTGGCGTCGTAGTCTTCGCGGACCAGGCGCAGGCCCTCCGCCGACAGGGAGTCGGCCGCCACGGTGTCGTCCAGGTCCAGGGCCAGGCGCGTGAGATTGGCCAGCACTCCGCGGAACTCGGGGCTGCTGGCGGGAACCAGGCTTCGGTATGCGGATACACTACGCGTAAGCAGGTCGCGAGCCCGCTCCAAGGCAGCGTGATCGTTGCGGATCTCCCCGCGGAAGAGGTACGTACGCCCCAACAGCCCCAACTGGCGCACGGTTTCGCGGTCGGAGAGATCCGGGGTCGACACCAGCAGGGCCTCCCACCTCTGCTGGGCGGAATCCGCAGCCTGCGGCTTCCCTTCCATGTGCAGCACGCTCGCCAACCCTTCGAGCGCCTGCAGCGCGGTTCCGCGATCGACCGACTCGGCATCCGGATCCGCGAGTCGTCGGTAGAGCGCCGCGCTCTCCTCGAATCGGTTCTGCAGGCTGAGGTTCTGGGCCAAGGCCAGGCGCAGGTCGGACAATCGAGCGCCCTGGGGTAGCTCCATATCGGATCGCTCTGCCAACGCCAGCACTCTCCGCAGCAGCACCTCCGCATCGGCGCTGATCTGGAGATTGTGCATGCTCTGCGCGATCGCCAGCAGCACCGTCGCCTGGGTGGCGGGATCGTCGCTGAGTGAATCCACGCGCTCAGCGCCGCGGCGCAACAGCTCCAGTGCCGAGACCTGAGGGTCCGGCGCCACCTCGGGATCGCTCGCCTGGAAGAGCCCCACGATGAAGTCCGTCACGGTCCGCAGTCGCGCGCTTTCGCGCTGCGCCACCGCAGCAGACTCGGTGGCCCGATCCCGTTCGGCGGCCACGCGCCGGTTCTGCGCTGCCAGCGTGCCCAGATAGGCCACTCCCAGCACGAGGGCCGCGACCATGGTGCGGTTACGCCGCACGAACTTGAGCGACCGATAGCCCAGGCCTCCCGGCCGGGCCAACACGGGGCGCCCCTCGAGATAGCGACGCAGGTCGTCCGCCAGCGCCGCGATGGAGGCATAGCGGCGATCCGGCTCCTTCTCCAGGCATTTCAGCACGATGCGATCGAGGTCGCCGCGAGCGCGGCGGCGCAGGTCGTCTTCCCGACCTCGCTCCCCCGCCCGGGGGTTCTCCGACGGAGGCCGGGGTTCCTCGTCGGTGATGCGCTGGGCCGCCTCGGCTGGTGTGAGGGTGTCGACATCGAAGGGCGTCACCCCGCACAGCAGCTCGTAGAGGAGCGCACCGACCTGGTAGATGTCCGTGGCCGCCGTGATGCGATCTCCGCGAACCTGTTCGGGGGAGGCGTAGGAGGGCGTGAAGACGCGCGTGTGGGCACCTTTGGACTGCGTCTCCGACACGTCGAGCAGCTTGGCCACACCGAAGTCGAGCAGCTTCAAGCGCCCGTCGCCGGTGACGAGCACGTTGCTGGGCTTGATGTCCCGGTGCACCACCAGGTTCGAGTGGGCGTACTCGACGGCCGCGCACAACTCGAGGATCAGGCGCACCCGGCCCTCCACGCCGAGCGTTCGCTCCCGGGCGTAGCGCGTAATCGGCAGCCCTTGCACCAACTCCATGGCGAACCAGGAGAGACCCTGCTTCGTGACCCCGGCATCGACCAGAGCGCCGATGCCCGGATGCTCCATACGAGCGAGGATGTGTTGTTCCTCATCGAAGCGACGCTGTGCGTCGGCGCCTGCGAACGGGCTGCTGATCACCTTGAGCGCCACACGCTTGCCCAGTCCTTCGCGCTCCGCGAGTAGCACACGGCCCATGCCACCTCGGCCCAACTCCTCCAGCACGCGATAGGGCCCCACGAACTCGGGGAAGCCGTCCGACCCGCCGCTGGCCGTGGCCCCCCCGGAGCTTTCGCGGACCGCGGAATCCAGGGCGGTCCATTCCTCCGTCTCGTGGTAGTGCGCGAGGAGGGCGAGGGCGCGCTCCATCAACTCCGGACGACCGGCGCACTGTTGCCGCAGCCACACCTCCCGCTCGCGCTCCGGCACCTCTCCGATGCGCGCGAACAGGCGCTCCAGCTCCGAGTAGCGCTCCATTGGCTTCCCTCTGCCTCCTGCTCTTTCCCGCGGGGACCCGGCTGGACACCCCTAGAGCGTCGTTCGGCCTCGGTCGGGGCCGCGCTCCAGCCGACCGTGCGAGGGTCGTGCGCGTAGCGCGGTCCGGGAGGGGGCCCCTGGCCGGCGACCGGGCCCGAGCACGCCAACCCCCATGGCTGTAGGTTCATCGTGCCGCGAAAGCCTCGATCCCGAAAGGAAGGCCGCATGAGCGGTGACGCCATCGACATCACCACCCTCGTGAGGAGTTGGCAGGAAGGGGACCGAGAGGCGGAGGACGCGCTCTTTCGGCGGATCTACGACCAATTGCACGAGATCGCCGACCATGTGCTGCGGCGGGAGCCCGCCGGGCACACGTTGCAGCCCACCGCGCTGGTGCACGAAGCCTATCTGCGGCTCGGTGCCTCCTCCCCGATGGACGTCAATGACCGGCGGCACCTGCTGGCCCTTTCCGCGCGGGTGATGCGCCAGGTCCTGATCGATTGGGCTCGCAGTCGACGCCGCGAGAAGCGGGGGGGCCAGGCGCGCCACGTCACGCTGGACCCCCGGATGGTCGCGGCCACCGGTGTCCCGCTCGACCTGGTGGCCTTCGAGGATGCGTTGGTGCGCCTGGAGGCGCTCGACCCCCGCAAGGCCGAGCTGCTGCAGCTGCGTCACCTCGCCGGGTTGGGCGTGGCGGAGATCGCGGAGCTGACCGGGCTGTCGGCCAGCACCATCAAACGCGACGTGCGCTGGGCGCGGGCGTGGATCATGAGCGAGCTGGAGACCGTCTAGGACGATGATCGAGCTGATCTGCACGCGAACCTGAAGCACGTGTCGCAAGGCGGTCGCCTTGTTGGACGAAGCCGGTGTGCCCTACCGCTACCGCGACTACCGGCAGGAGCCGCTCAGCGCGGCCGAACTCCGACGGGTTCTGAAGGCCCTGGGGATCGGCCCCCAGCAGCTGCTGCGCAGGACGGACAAGGTGGCCAAGGAGCTGGGCCTGACCGGCTCGGAGCCGGACGCCCACCTGATCCGGCACATGGCCGCGCATCCTACCCTGATCCAACGCCCCATCGCGGTGTATGAGGGTCGTGCCGTGGTCGGGAGGCCGCCCGAGGCGATCCTGGCCCTCCTCGGCTAGGAAGCCCTGGCCCGGGTGGGGCGTGGCTGTCCACCCAGGAGGTCGGCGCCTGTCCTCCCCAGGGGCCCCCGATTCGGGAAACATCCCACAACGGCGGCGTTTTCCGGTCGGTCCGGACCTTGCCCTCCAGTGGGTACGTGACCACCCCCAACGGGAGGCTCCTCGTGAGCACTGGCTTCTCTAGCGTTCTTCGCCGGCTGGCCCCCGCGCTCGTGGCGCTCCCATTCCTGCTCCCGGCACCGGCCGCAGGGCAGAGCGGGGAGGGCTTCCTCTTCGGTAGCCCCCGTGGCTCGATCGCGTTCAAGGCGGGATATGCGATGCCCACCGCGGGCAGCCAGATCTTCGATTTCGTCAGCGACGAGCTGACGCTGAGCAAGCGAGACTTCAACGCACCGTGGTTCGAAGGAGAGATCGGGGTGCGTGTCAGCGACCGCGTCGATGTGCTGTTCGACGTGGCGTACAGCCGCAGCGAGCGCGACTCCGAGTTTCGCGACTGGACGGACACCAACGATCTGCCGATCGAGCAACGCACCATGTTCCGTCGCGTGCCGGTCTCGCTCGGCTTCAAGTACTACCTCGGCGACACCGGTCGCCGCATCTCGTCTCTGGCCTGGGTGCCCGCCAAATGGACCCCGTATGTGGGTGCCGGGGCCGGCATCATCTGGTATCGCTTCAGTCAGGTGGGTGACTTCGTCGACTTCGAGACGCTGGACATCTTCGTCGATAACTTCATCTCCGAAGGTCACTCCGGCACCGTGCACGCCCTCGCGGGCGTGGACTATTCGTTGAGCGCTCGCGCGGCGCTGACCGGGGAGGCACGCTACCAATACGCGAAGGGCCCCATGGGCGCCGACTTCGTGGATTTCGACGACCTGGACCTGGCAGGCTTCCAGGTCACTGCTGGCTTGAAGTTCCGCTTCTAGGTATCCTCGAGAACGCCTCGAGAGGGACAGGACGATGATTGGACGCAACAGGATCTTCGGCGCGGCGCTCGGTCTCCTGGCTGGCGCTGCCCTCATGGCCCCGGCGGCCGGCCAGGCGCAGGTGGCCGACGGCTGGCTGCCCTTCACAGGCTGCTGGCAGCCCCTGCAGCAGCCGACCGAGGGTCAACCCTCACTGCTGTGCGTGGTACCGTCCGGGCAGGGCGTCGAGATGCAGAGCTTCGAGGACGGAGCGCTGGTCGATACGCAGCTGCTCGTCGCCGACGGTCGCGAGCGCACCGTGCGCGAGGACGGCTGCGACAGTGTGGACCGTCTGGACGTCGGTCTCGACGGCCGCTGGATCTCCAGCAGCTCCCGCTACACGTGCGAGGGCGGAGCCTCCGGAACCGTCGAGGGCCTCATGGCCCTGGTCAGCCCCAGCGAATGGATCCACGTCCAGGTGGTCTCCGGCGCTGAGGACCGCATGACGGGAGTCATGCGCTACGAGATCGCGAGTGAGGCAGCCACCGAGGCGGCTGGCCACGGGGCGCTGAACGCCGAGCGGCAGCGCGCCCTGCGCCTGGCCCGCATCGCGGCCTCGGAGCCGCTCACGGTGGAGGATGTGGTGGCGGCCAGTGCCACCCTCGATCCCGAAGCCCTTTCCGCGTGGATCGTGGAGACTGGAGGCGGCTTCGACATCGATGCGGACGGCCTGGTGCGCCTGGCCGACGCTGGAGTCAGCGAGGGCGTCATCGACATGGTGGTGGCCACCAGCTACCCGGAGATCTTCGCGATCCAGACGGGCGGTCGGGGCGAGATGTCCGCCGAGCAGCGCGAGATCGAACAGAGCCGCCGCGGCTACGACCGCTTCGGCTACCGTGGCTACCGTGGATGGTTCGGCTGGAGCCCCTACGGCTACTGGGACTACTCGCCGTATGGCTATGGCTACTACGGTGGCGGCTACGGCTACTACGGCGGCTACGGCTACTGGGGCTACCGCCCCACCGTGGTGGTCGTGGACCCGACGCCCAGCTCGGGCAGCCGCGGTCGCGTCGTGCGGGGGCGCGGGTACACGCGGAGCAGCGGCTCGGCGGGCGGCGGCGGGCAGGTCTCGCGCCCCTCCGGCTCGGGATCCGGCTCGGCGGCGGGAAGCAGTGGAAGCAGCGGCAGCAGCTCGTCCACCGGACGCAAGGCCAAGCCGCGCGGCGGCTGAGGCGCGCGAGCCCCTGCTCAACGATCTTTCGAGGACCCGGCGGCCGCTCCGCCGGGTCCTCGTCGTTTCCGGCGCCCGCAACGCCACCCTTCCGGATTCGTAGGAACGGGCATGACCGCCACCCCGCACGACGCCCCATCCGTACGCTTCGGCCCCTTCGCGATCGACGGGCGGACCCTGGAGCTCCGCTGTGGTGCGCGCCTGCTGCCCCTGGAGCCCCTTCCTGCGCGTATCCTGCTCTGTCTGGCCGAGCGGCAGGGCACGATGGTCTCGCGGCGCGAGCTCCTGGAGTTGGGATGGCCCAGGCTCCCCGGGGCGGCCGAACAGTCCCTGAATACTTGCGTTCACCAGATCCGGCAGGCGCTGTCGACCGAAGCGGCCGGCGCGGTGCAGCTGGAGACGCTGCGCGGACGCGGGTATCGCTTGCGTGTGGGCGGCGCCGGACCCACCCCGGCGCGGCGCTTCGGGCACAGGCAGCTCGCCTACGGGGGCGGGGTCGCGCTGGCGTTGGCCATGGTCGCGGCGGCCCTGCTCGTGCGGGGCGCCGGGTCCACTGCCGAGCACCGCTCGGTGGAGCAGACACTGGAGCGAGCGCGTTATCTGGCCCAGGAAACCCATGATCGTCGGGCCGCGCGCGCCGTGCTCGACAGTGCGCGCATTCGCTACCCGCGGGAGCCCTCCATCCTCGCCGAATGGGCCGAGCTCAGCATCTACGCGGGGGACCTGGAGGCGGCAGCCGATGCGGTCTCGCGGGCGTTGGCCCTGGACCGCGACCATCCGGTGGCTCATCGGGCCCGAGGCCTACTGGCCATGCGTCGCTGGGACTGGCGGGCCGCGGACGTCGCGCTGGAACGGGCCCTGGCGCTGGCGCCCAACGATCCCCGCACCCTGTCCACCTTGGCCTACTGGCGCGTGACCCAAGGCCGCCCTCACGCTGCGGATACGCTCATCCAGCAGGCGTTGGCGGTCGACCCGCTGGCCGCCTTCCTGTACGAGGACGCGGGGCTGATCTACCTGCTGTCCGGAGACCTCGAGCAGGCGGAGCGCTACTGCACCGAGACGCTGCGCTTCCAGCCCGACTCGGAATGGGCCACCGACTGCCTTTTCGATGTGATGGTTCTGGCCGGGCGCACGGAAGGCGGCTCGCTGGGGCCGGCGCCTGTTCGCGCAGCAGGGGGACCACGTCCCCGCGCTGCCCGAGACGTCGCCTTCAGCGGTGGTGGCGGCTGTGGAAGCATGGCGGCTCGATCGCTGGGAGGCCGCGGTGGCCCGGGGGCCTCCCCTTCGGCTTGGCACTGGCCTACGTGGCCCAGGGACGCCAGGCGGAGGCGCTGGTGCCCTCCGTCGGGCCGCGGACCTGCGCGATTTCGGCGTGCTGACCGCCGGCTCCGACCCTCGTCTCGACCCCTGCGCGACCAGCCAGCCTTCCGGCAGCTTCTCGATCAGGTCGAGCGGGGCGCACGGTCCACGGACTCGTCGGCAGGGCCAACCCGACGATCCTGAGCCGGAGTGACCATCGTTCGAGCAGCCATGGTCAGCAGGGGCTGCTGCGATTCCGGTCTCGCACCCACGTGTAGGAGCGCCGCGGAACCCAGCGATCGTCGGACCACTCCACGCTCTGCGAGATCCGCCGATCGGTGCCGTCCCACCGCTCGAAGTGGCCGTTGCGGGCCATCCCGCTCCCCGGAGTCCAGAAGTCCTGCACCAGCTCCGGCTCCCCCTCACCGCGGTCCTCGAGCGTGCCGATGCCGATCAGACCGGCGGGGTGGCTCTGATACACGATGGCCACCTCGCGGGTGGGGTCCCACCCCTGGAAGAACTGCCAGAAGACCTGAGTGACCTCGCCGCCCTTGAGGCCCCACAGGCAGCCGCTGGCCGAGACCCCACCCGGCTGGACCGACCAGGCGAGCCCGTACTCGTCCATGCCGCCGTCCGCCTCCCGGTAGTCGGCATTGGAGGCGATCCACACCCCTCCGGAGAGCGCCGCCAACTCGGCCTTGTGCTCCTCCAGGGTGCGGGTGGCGGCCGGGCCTGGGACGGACGACCGTTCGCCACCCACGCCTTCCTGGGCCGCCGGCGCCGACCGCGACCCGTGGTTCACGAACAGCGCTGAGCTGGCCAAGGCCAGCACGCCCGCGAGCATCCTCATCCCTGCCTCCCTGGTGATGGGCCATCCGCCTGGACAGCCGAGGATGCTCTCCGGGAGGCCCGGGCTCCATGCCGAAGACCTCAAATCTTCCTGAGGATTTCGTCAGGACGGGACGGACCGGAAGATCCGGCGCGCACGCGAGCGCCCCCCCGACTCCGTCCCATCCGGCCGCGCTCATTCGTTCTCCGGGGGGTATCACCGACAAGGAGGCTCCTCTGGCCAACTCCTTTCCACAGGGCCCGCCTCGGAGGAGGCCCGCTCCGGCGGGAGTGGCTCTCCTGGGTGTTCTGGCCCTGGCGGTTGCGGCGTGCGACGGAGCCTCCGTGACCGAGTGCGTCTGCACGGAGGAGTTCCGCTCGGTCACCGTAGAAGTGGTGGATCCTTCGGGAGCACCGGTCGAAGGGCTGTCGGTCGTGGTCACACGCCTCCAGGACGGGCTGGTGCTGCGCTCGCGGGAAAACGGCGGTAGCGGGACCTACATGGTCCTCGACGACCGCGCTCGGTTCGACGTGGCAGCATCGGGGGAGCGGGTCCGCTTCGTTGCAGCGGACGGAGTCCATTCAGTGTCCGCAGACTTCGTGATGGCGACCGACCTCTGCCGCTGCCACATTCACAAGCTCCTGGGCCCCGATCGCCTGGTCTTCCCCCCGTCCTGACCCGGAACGGCGACGGCGCGAGCGGCGGGGCCGCCCTCCGGACTCCAACCCTCGAGCATCGACATGATCCGTTGGATCGCGCTGGGAGTGGGCGGCCTGATCGCCCTCACACTGCTGGTGGCGTTGATCGGCTTCTCCTTGCCGCAGGACCACGTGGCCCAGAGCCGCGCCCGCCTCTCGCAGCCGCCGGACTCTGTCTGGGCGTTGGTCCGTGACATGGCGACCTACCCGTCCTGGTGGTCGCAGCTCTCGTCCTCCGAGCGCGAAGTGGGCGCGTCGGGAGAGACGTGGATCCAAGAGGGCCCCCGGGTGGGCCGCCTGCCCATCCACATCGAGAGCGAAGAGCCGCCGCACCGCCTGGTTACACGCATCGGCGAAGGCCTGCCCTTCGGAGGGCGGTGGACCTACGAGATCTCTCCGGCCGGAGGCGGCGCCACGCTGACCGTCACGGAGGACGGCGAGATCTACAACCCGATCTACCGCTTCGTCTCGAGGTTCCTCATGGGCTATCACGGGACCATGGATTCCTACCTCGTCGACCTGGGGCGGCTCTTCGGGGAAGAGGTGACGCCGGAGCACGTGCCGTCAGGGGCCGGCGCGTGAGATTCCGGTCGAGCGTCTGGCTGACCGCGATGGTGATCGGTCTTCCGACGCTGGGCACAGCCCAGTCGGGGGACGTGATCGAGATCGAGGTCGAGGCGCCGAGTCTCGCCGGCAACCGTATCGGTGAGGGCCCCGCGCGAGCGGCGCTCGTCTACTTACCCGATGGCTACCACGCCGCGGAGGGCCGTCGCTACCCGGTGGTGTATCTGCTGCATGCCTTCGGCAGCGGGCCGGAGAGCTGGCGAGGGGTCAACGGGTACGAGGACATGGACCTCGCCGCCGTTCTGGACAGCCTCATCGCGGTCGGATCCATCCCTCCTCTGCTCGTGGTGATGCCCGACGCCCGCACCCGCTACGGTGGAAGCTGGTATGCGTCCTCGCCGACGATCGGCGACTGGGAGCGCTTCATCGGAGTCGATCTGATCGCCGCCATCGACGGTCGCTTCGCCACGTCGGCGCGGGCCGGCCAGCGGGCGCTGGTCGGGCAGTCCATGGGCGCGTACGGAGCGCTGCGTGTAGCCAGTGGTAACCCGGGCGTGTTCGGAACGGTCGTGGCCGTCAGTGGGCCCAGTCTGGTCGACCCCAACCCGTTGGGTATCGGCGCGCTGCGCGCTGCGCTTCAGGTGGATTCACCCACCGACCTACCCAACGCCTCTCCGCTTTCGGCGGTGCTCTGGTCCAAGGCGGCCGCGTTCACGCCGGACCCCAACGGCCCGTTCTTCGCACGCCTCCCCGCCGAAACCGCGGGCAATGAGGTGCACCTGGTGCCGGGGCTGTGGGAGCGCTGGCAGCAGAACACCATTCGCGGACTGCTGGCTGAGACCGCGCGGCAGCGCGCGCTGCGCGAGGCCCGCGTCCGCCTCGATGTGGGGAAAGGAGACCCGGTGCGGGCGGAGACCTTGGCCCTGGCACAGGCCTTCGATTCACTCCACGTGTCGGCGACGGTCGTCGAGTTCCCAGGAGGGCACGTGGAGGGGGTGCGCGCCCACCTCACCCATTCGGTTCTTCCCTTCCTGGGGCGGCGGCTCGCCCCGCAGCCGTTGGCCCTGCCGACCTGGATGAGCGGCTGCTGGGAACGCCGGGCCGGAGAGCGCAGCACCGGGGAAGACTGGACCCCGGCGTTCGGCAACACCCTGTTCGGGCTGTCCCACACCATGGTGGGCGATGAGTTGAGGGCCTGGGAGCTCCTCCGGATCGGCCCCGGCGAAGACGGCCTCACCTACTACGCTCTACCGTCGGGCCAAGCGTTGACGGCCTTCCCGGCCGTGCAGGCGGGGGGGGACTCGATCACGTTCGAGAACCCGGAGCACGACTTCCCGCAGCGCCTGCGCTACTTCAGGATCGCGAGGGACTCCCTGGGCGTCCGGGCCGAGACGTTGGATGGGGCCCGCGGTTTCGAGATCCGCTGGGGCCGTAGGGACTGTCCGCCCTGAGACGGCCGCTCGGGCGCCCCTCGACCCGTCCGCGGCCGCTTCGTCGCGATGAGGATCGAGGGGTGCCTCGCGGTCGGGGCGGCCCTCGTCCTACTCTCCGCGGGCGGACCCCTGCGGAATCCCACGGACGCACAAGCGAATGTCGAATCCCCGCTGGACCCAGATCCAGGAGCTGTTCATCCAGGCACTGGAGCTCCCCCCGGGAGAGCGCGCAGCCTTCCTGGACGGTGCCTGCGACGTCCCGGACGTGCGGGCCGAGGTAGAGGCCATGCTCGCCGGCGAGGAGTCGCCGAACGAGCTGCGCGTCCTGGAGCGCCTGCCCCTCGCCCAGCGCTCGGGGCGGGGTCCGCTGACGCGGGGCGAGCGGGTCGGGCGTTACGAGATCATCGAACAGGTCGGCACCGGCGGGATGGGTGAGGTCTACCGGGCAGAGCGCGTGGACGACCAGTATCGCCAGCAGGTCGCCATCAAGGTGCTGCGCGGCGACCTGGCCGTTCCCGCCTTGGCGGCGCGCTTCCGCACCGAACGCCAGATCCTGGCCACCTTGCAGCACCCTCACGTCACGACCCTGTTGGACGGCGGCGCGACGGAGGACGGCCGGCCCTACCTGGTGATGCAGTTCGAGGCCGGCCTCCCGGTCACCACCTACGCCGACGAGCACGGGCTGACCATCCGTCGGCGCCTGGAGCTGTTCGCCACCATCTGCGACGCGGTCCAATACGCCCACACCAACCTGGTGGTGCACCGCGACATCAAGCCGTCGAACGTGGTCGTCGACGACGAGGGGCGGCCCAAGCTGCTGGATTTCGGCATCGCCAAGCTGTTGGAGAACGCCGCGCTCGAGTCGGCGCCCCAGACGCGCGACGTGCAGATGCTCACGCCCGAGTATGCAGCACCCGAACAGATCACCGGCGGAGCCATCACCACCAGTACCGACGTCTACGCTCTGGGCATCCTGCTCTACGAGTTGCTCGTGGGAGAGCCGCCCTTCCGCGCCGGCGCGGGCAGCCCCCTCGAGTTCCACCGCCGCGTGTGTGAAGAGCCGCCCACCCGGCCCAGCGACGGCGTGCTGGCCTTCACGCGGCGGCCTCCTTCGGATCAAGCCACCGACATCGCCACGTTGCGGGGCGTGGGTCCAGCGCGTCTGTACCATGCGCTGCGCGGGGATCTCGATCAGATCGTGCTGACTGCGCTACGCAAGGAGCCGGAGCGGCGCTATCCCTCGGCGGGGGCCTTGGCCGAGGACATCCGACGCTATCTGGACGGGCTGCCCGTGTGGGCCCAACCCGATTCGCGACGGTACCGCACGCGCATGTTCGTCCGCCGACATCGGTGGGGCGTCGGGGCGTCGGCGGGGTTCGTGGTGGTGCTGGGAGCGTTCGCGGCCTTGATGACGCTTCAATCGGCTCGCGTTACCGCCGAGCGCGACCGGGCGCAGGTGGCCCTGGCTCGCGCCGAGGAGGTGCAGGAGTTCCTGGTGGGGCTGTTCCAGGCGAGCGACCCTACCCAGGAGCAGGACCGGTTGAGCGCGGCGGATTTGCTGCGGCGCGGAGCGGAGCGCGCCGACTCCCTGGCCGATCAGCCCGAGGTGTACGCGGAGATGCTGACCACCATCGGCTCCGCCTACCGCAATCTCGGGCAGTTCCCCGAGGCCGACTCGCTCCTGCGACACGCGTTGGACCTGCGTCGGGAGCTGTACGGAGACGCCAGCGCCGATGTAGCGAAGACGCAGGGGCAGCTGGCGCTTCTGCGCTTCGGGCAAGGCGACTACGACGGGGCCCAACGTGAGTACGAAGCGCTGCGCGACCTGTATACCGCGTTGGAGGGGCCGCGGAGTTCCAAGGCCATCGCCTCGGTCCTGTCCCTGGGAGCGACCCGCGCCGCCCGCGGAGAGTTGAACGAGTCCCTACCATTCTTCGAAGAGGTGATCGCCGCCTATGACGGCGTCGCGCCCGAGGATCTGGAGAAGGCGGACCGCGAGAACTACTCGGGAGCGCTGAACAACCTCGGATTGGCCCTGGTCCGGCTGAATGAGCTGGAGCGCGCCGAGCCCTACCTGCAACAAGCGTTGGACATCAACCGTGCTCTGCTGGGGGACGCTCACCCCACCATCGCCACCAACCTGAACAACCTGTCCACGCTCTACTTCCGACAGGGCCGCTACGAGGAAGCAGAGACGCTGCTTCAGGATGTGCTCCGGCGTCGACGCGCACTCTACGGATCGGACCACCCGGATGTGGGGGCTCCGCTCAACAACCTGGCCCAGGTGATGAGTCGGTTGGGACGCTACGAGGAAGCGGAGGCCTACGCTCAGGAAGCGATCGCCCTCCAGCGACGGCTGCAGGGTCCCGAGCATCCGCTGTTGGGGTTGGGCCTGAAGAACCTGTCACGGCTCCTGATCCGCCGGGAGAAGCTGAGGGAAGCCGAGGAGGCCGCCCTGGAGTCCCTGCGGATCTTCCGCACCGCCTTCGGCGACGATCACAGCCAGACCCAGGACGTGCGCAGCGTCCTGGTGGAGATCTATACGGCGTTGGGGCAACCGGAGCGCGCCGCTTCCTACCGCTGAGCTCCTGAGAAACCGACGGGCCCGGTGGAACGTTCCCACCGGGCCCGGCTGCAGGCGGCCCCCGCGCAACGCGGGGGGCACCCTCCTTGTCGAGCGACCTGCTAGCCGACCAATCCGACCACCGCGTCGGCCAGCTTGCGAACCTTGGCCGCATCCGCGGATCGACTCGCCTCCCCGTCCAGCCGGGTGGCCAGCGCGCGCAGGGCCGCCTGGCGCTGGGCGCCGGATAGGCGTTCGGCCGCGGCCAGGTCCGCTCGGACCTGCCGCACCCAGTCGGCACTCATCGCGTGCGAGCGCTCGAGCTGGTCTACGTAGGCACCGGCCAGCGCGAAGGTGTGCGGCCACACGAACTGAGGCTGCCCCTGCGAGTTCAGCTGCTCGAGCCGCACCGAGAGCGCGGCGTCGATCTCGTTCTGGGAGAGGGCCTCGCTGGGCACCAGTTGGAAGATGTCCAGACCGCGACCGATTTCGGAGCTCACGATGAGTCCGTTGTACCAGTAGACGGACCAGCTGCCCGCGTTGCCCATGCGGCTGCCATCGACCGGACCGCGATCGTGGAACGCGATCTCGACGGGATTCGACGGGTCCGTCCAATCGAAGATCGAGATGCCGCCCTGGTACCAGGACTGCACCATCACGTCCCGACCGGGAATCGGGATCAGCGAGCCGTTGTGGGCCACGCAGTTTTCCAGCGCGGTCTGCGGCGCAGGGAGCTTGTAGTAGCTCTTGAAGTCCATGCGCTGGCCGTTCAGCGTGAAGATGGCATCCGCGCCCCACTCCTTCGGATCACTGGCTCGGCACTTGGGACCGCCGCCTCCACCCCATTCGTCGGTGAACAGGATCTTGGTGCCGTCGTTGTTGAACGTGGCGGAGTGCCAGTAGGAGAAGTTCGAGTCGGAGACCGCCGCCAGGCGCTTGGGATCGGTCGGATTCTTGATGTCGAGCAACAGCCCGTAGCCTTCGCAGGCACCGCCGGCCAGGCCGATGGCCGGGTAGACGGTGATGTCGTGGCACTGCGTGGGGCCCATGTTGGCGCGCTCATCGTTGGCGCCCACGATGGAGGCCACCCATTTGGGCAGATAGTCGCGCAGCGCCGTGCTGTCCGCCGATGTGGGGTCGCCGCTGCCACCGCGCGCGGTGACGATGCTGTCCAGCAGGTTGCGCGCATAGCGGTCCGGCAACACCTGCGCCTGGCCGCCGAACTCGATGATGAAGGCGCCACGCGCCTTGGCTTCCTCGACCATCTTCAGGTCTTCGGGCGCCAGGCCGTGCGTGGGTGGCGCCACCAGGTCGTTGAAGATGCGGGGCGAGCTGACGATGGCCGCCTGCTCCGGATGGGCGAGCGGCACCCGAATCACTTCGATCCGGAACAACGCCGAGTTGGGGTCCTCGTCCGGCATCCCACCGGAGCAGCCCGGCAGCTCGTCCGACGGCCGCACCGGCGCGGAGCCGGAGACGTAGATGTAGACGTTGTCTTTGTCGTTCGGATCCGCGAGCACGGTGTGCGTGTGCGATCCGCGACACGTCTGCACGTTGGCGATGTACTTGGGGTTCTTGATGTCGGTGATGTCGAAGATGCGGATCCCGCGCAGCCGGTCGTGGCTGACCGCCTCACGCACCCCCCCCGTGCCGCAATCCAACCGTCCGGTCATGCCCTCGCCGGAGACGAAGAGCAGGTTGCCGTACACGGACACGTCGCTCTGGGACGCCGGGCACACGTAGGTGATGACCGTCTTGGGCGCGCGGGGATTGGAGATGTCCCAGATCTGCACGCCGTTGTAGTTGCCCTGGATCGCGTACTGTCCCTTGAAGGCCAGGTCCGAGTTCGTGACCCCCACGAACTGCTCCGGCGGCGGCGTGGCCGACGTCTTCTCGAGATTCCAGATCGCCTCGCCCGCATCGAACAGGCCCGGGCTCAACCCGACCCGAGGATCGGGACTGGGGGGCGTCACGCGCAGCGGCTGCATGGCCATCTGCGGCGCCATGGACATGCTCGTGTCCATCGAGGGCGATTGCGACGCGCAGCCGGCGAGGGTCAGGAGCCCGGCCGTCAGAGCCAGCGCACCTGCGCGCGGCGACCGGGTGGAGGAGGCGGGATGCCGCCGTGAAGCGGATGAAGTCATGTCGTGTTCCTCTGGCGTGATGGACGTGCGGGTCGTCAGCGGTCGCGTGCCGGGGGCAGCGCGTCCAGCATGCGCTGCATGCGCGCGACCTCGGTGGTCTGATCCACCTGGATGTCGGAGGCCAGCTTGAAGACGAACTCGTCCTGGGCTGCCCCGTCGGTCGCGAAGAGCTCGTGGACCATGGTCACGGCTCCCTGATGATGTTGGATCATGTAAGTGAGGAAGAGGCGGTCATAGTCGCCGCCCCTGGCTGCCTTCAGCTCGGCGAGCTGTTGCTCGCTGAGCATGCCCGGCATGTGCATGGCGTGGCCGCCCATCTCCATCTCCCCGCCCGCACCCACCTCGGGGACGGGACGTCCTCGCTCGCGTAGCCACCGCTGCATGATGCCGATCTCGTCCTTCTGCGCGTTGATGATCCGGGCCGTCAGGGTACGGATGGAGGCGCTGGCCCCGTTCGTGGGAGCCCAGCCCGACATCACCAGCGCCTGGGCGTGGTGGTGGATCATCCCCGTCATGAAAGCCACATCCGCCGGACTCACGTTCATGCGGGCGCTGTCGGCCCGGGCCTGGTAGATGGCCTCCAGGCGGGACAGCGAAGGATCGGGGGGCGGCGCTGTCTCAGAGGCGGGGCTGCCGCCGCTCGCGCAGCCCATCAGCGGGGCCGCGGCCAAGCAAAGCGCCAGAAGACGGCTACGTCGGATGTCGGTCATCGGGCAGTTCCGGGCGGCGGTGGGCCGTAGCGCTCAGGCCGTGCAATATACGGAAAACCCGGAGATCGGGCTTCAGTCCTGGCCCAGAGGCCCGGGGGTGCCCGAGGGTCCGCCGGGTCGGTGCCCCAGAGCGGGGCCGCTCCACGCTTGCGGTCCGTCGGGCCAGGGGGCAACGTCCTCGATCGAGGCGATCGCGCTCCCTGTCCGTTGCCGGGGCGCGCTCGCGCATATAGAAGCACGCGGGAGAGCGACGAGCTCTGCCGCTCGGACGAAATCCGAAGCGCCCCGCCGACCGGCCCCCACCGCGCGGCCGGTGCAACGCGGGGCAAGCGAGCCCCCATGTCCGGCTTCTGGCAGGAGCTGCGACGGCGGAAGGTCGCCCGAACCGCCATCGCCTACGCAATCGGCGCCTGGGCGGTGTGGCAAGTGGTCGATGTGGTCACACCGGCGCTGGGCTGGCCGGAGCGCGTCCTCACGTTCGTCGTGGTCGGTGCCATCGCGCTCGCGCCCGTCGTTCTGGCTCTCTCCTGGCTGTTGGAGTTGCGCCCGGAGCGGCTGGATGCGGAGCCCACACCTTCCCTGGAAGCGCCGGACCCCGAGCCGCAGGCCCAGCATCTCGGCCGCAACGCGATGGTGGTCAGCCTGCCGGCACTGTCGCTCAGCGCCCTGCTGGCCTTCCTGCTCTGGCCCACCACCGGCGCTGCCGTCCCCGACTTCGAGCCCGGCGATCCCACGCTCATCAGCGAGTGTGAGAACGCCACGTCGGATCCCGACCTGGGGCGGGTGCTGAACACCGCCCTCGACGCCGTGCTTCGGCAATCCCGCTACGTGGAGATCACCTCGACCGACGCGGCCCGCTCTTTCGCTGTGCGCTACCTGCAGCGCGAACCCCCGGTGACGGTCGATGTAGCACTCGCCAACGAGATCGCCATTCGCGGCGGCTACAAGGTGGCGATCCACTGCGCCATCCGGCCGATCGGTGAGGGGTACCAGATCTCGGCGCGCCTGACGGAGCCCCGTGGGCCCACGGACCTGGCCGTTCTCACCCGCCAAGCCCGGGAAGATCGTGAGCTCTTCACCGCCATCGATGCCATGGCTTCGGACCTGCGCGCGGCGCTGGGCGAATCCCTGTCCTCGATCGAGGCCGATCGTCCCCTGGCCGTGGTCACCACACCGTCGCTCGAGGCGCTCCGCAACTACACGCTGGCCCTGGACGCGGAGGATCGGGGCGATCTGGAGCAGGCCCAACGCTTGATGCTGGCCGCGCTGGAGCGCGACTCGCTGTTCGCCCGCGCGCACTCGGCCCTCGGGAACTGGGCCTACTGGCAGGGAGACCGACCCACGGGCGAGCGCCACTTCCGCGCCGCGCTGCAGGACCCGCAGCGGTTGGCCGAGCGCGACCGGCTCTGGATCGAAGCGACCTGGGCGGGAAGTCGCGACGATCACGACCAGGCGGTCACGCTGTACACCGCCTATCTCGATCGTTGGCCCGGCGACGCCTCCGGCTGGTACAACCTCGGATCTCAGTTCTTCCGTGCTCAACGCTGCGATGACGCAGGGGATGCCTTTGCGCGGGTGCTGGCACTGGACTCGGCCAACGCACCCGCCCGCATCAACCTCGCGTCGTGCCTGGCCACCGTCGGTCGCCGGGACAGCGCACTGGCCCAATACCAGGTCGCCTTCGATCTACAACCCACCTGGCTACAGATCCCCAACCTGAACCACGAGTACGGCTTCGTCCTGGTCGGGGAGGGGCGTGCGGAGGAAGCGCGCATGCTCTTCGAGCGACAACTCGAAGGGTCCGTCGAACAGCAGGCCTTCGCTCGGCGATCGCTGGCGTTGTTGAACCTCTACCAGGGCCGTTATCGCGCCGCCCTGCCCTTGCTCCAGGAGGCGGTCCGGCAGCGACAGACGCTGAACCAAGGCCTGAGTGAGCTGCGCGACCGCTTGTACTTGAGTGGTGTGTACTCCGCTCTCGGTCAGCCCGAGGCCGTAGCCGCGCAGCTCCAGCGCATCGGTGCCCTCAGCACCCGCTTCTACACCGACCCCAGTTGGTTGGCCTACGCGGCCGAGTACCATCAGCGACTCGGCCACCGTGATGAGGTCGCCGCCATTCTCGCACGGGTCGAGGCGGATACGCTGGCCACCGGAGCAGCGACGCAGGGAGCCGTGGTCCTGGTGCGGGCCATCCTGCAACTCGCGGACGGCGACACCGCGGGTGCCTTTGAACAGGCCCGTCGGGCCGCGGATGTGTTCCCCGGCTCTCGGACGCGCATCTGGACGTGCCGTTTGGCCCTGCTGCGCGGAGACACGAACACAGCGCGCGAGGAATGCGCCCAGCTAGGGCGCGAGAACGCGCTGGGCTGGGAGGCGCAGGAGCCCTACCTGCTGTCGCGATTCTGGTTGGGCCGGATCGAGGAGGATCAGGCGTCGCTGGACGCGGCCTTGTCGCACTACCGCGCGCTGGCCGAGGTCTGGAGCGACGCAGACGAAGGTCTGACGTTCGCGGACGTGGACGGAGCACCCGTGGACGTGCCGTCCTACCTGCGCACCGTGCTCGGGCGCGGGGAGGTGCCCATCGCCTAGGCGGCTGAGCCCGCCGGGACCAGCTCGGCGTTCTCTGGCCAGTCACCCGCCAGGAAGGCCTCCGCTGCATCCAGGAACGCCCAGGGCGCCTCCAGGAACGGGAAGTGCCCCGCGGGCGAGAGCACCACCATACGCTTCCCGGGCTGACCCTCGACCCAGGCCCGGCCTCCCGAGACGGCGATGCCATCCTCTCGGCCGTGGATCACCAAAGTGGGAATGTCCAAGGCGCGGAACGCCGGACGGTGGTCGAACGTGCCAAAGGAACCGAGCAGGGCTCCGAAGTACGGATACAAGCGCTCCGGCCACTCGTTGGGGAATCGACACACGTCGGGGACCAGGTGCGCCATCGACCGGTCCACGAAGCTGGTGGGAAGCAGGATCAGGTTCTCCGTGCGGCAGGCCAAGGCCGAGTCGGCACCGAAGGCGCCCGAGGCGCGGTCGGCCTGCAGCTGCTCATAGGCCACGCGGTCCACCTTCTCGTCCCGAGTCGGGATGCCGGGCTCCAGCGGCCAGGGATCGGAGGAGGGGCCAACCGGAGAAACCAGCAGGATGCGTTCGACCCGCTCGGGATGGGCGATCGCGTAGCGCGCCACCAGCTTGCCCAGACCCGACCAGCCCAGCAGAGTGAAGCGTTCCAGGCCGAGCTGCACGCGTAGCGCCTCCAGGTCGCGCAACTGGCGGTCCTCCGAGACGGCCTCGAGCGGCGTCGCGTCGGAGGCGCCCCGCCCCAGTGGATCGAAGAACACCAGCCGACGATCGCGGGCCAGCGGCTCCAGCGCGGCCGTGAGGAATTCCTCCATCGGCGTCACCACGGTCTGCTCGCCCTCGCCGACGACGCGGTAGTGCATGCGAGCACCGTCTTCCGTCGTGATCCAACCTTCCATTTCAGGCCGAGGGTCCGGCTGCGTCGTATAGCGCGCGCGGGCGAACTCCGTCAGTACACCCCCCCGAACCACCGAGTCGACGACGAGCACGCCATCCTGCGTCGGTTGATAGATGGTGCGGCCCCGCTCTGTAGGAGAGCTCCACTCCACGGCCAACCGGGAGTCGCCCGCGTCGATCTGCAGGGACAGTCGCTCGCCGCGGGAATCGAACCACCAGCCGGCCGCTTGCCCTTCCCCCGTGGGGTAGTAGGCGACCGCGCTGAGCGCGGCCTCCGCATCGGAGGCGAAGCGATTCTCGAATTCGAGTCGCACGTAGCGACCGTCGGCCAGCTCGCTCCATCGCATGCGGAACTGAGCGGGACGCCCCAGAAGCTCGCCTTCGCCTTGCCAGGTGCCTTGGAGTTGGGCCAGGGCATCCGCCGCCGCGGCGACGGGCAACGAGCGACCTTCGGGCTCGGTACACGCTGTTCCGACGCCGACCGCCACCAAGGCCAGCACCACCGCCCGAGTTCGCGCGCTATCCGCCCGCACCGCTGTTCCGCCCACTCGCCCCCCCCTTTGCACTCGACGTCCGCGCGCTTTCCCCGGTCCCGTCAAGATACGGCGGAGCGCCGCGAGCCTTGCCTCGCACACCGTGCGGCCGAGGCGCCTCGCAGACCCGTTCAGGGTCTCCAGTCCGGTTCGGCGAGATGAAGGCCGGTTGCGAAGATCTCGCGGAGGATCGGGAAGAACGCGCCCGAGCTTCGCTCCAACAGCAGCCAACTCTCCCGATAGGCGAGAACGATCCAGTGACCGTCCGGCGACCACGTCAGGGGAGCCGCGGCGGAGGACCCGATGCCCACCGTTTCGATGAGCGTCCCGTCCGGATGACAGAAGCGGAGCACCCCACGGTCGTTGTAGACCAGCTCCGACGAGTCGGGCGCCCACACGGGGAGCCACTCGCTGGGGTCCGTGGAGGGAAGAGGCACCTGCACGCCGCTGGTCAGGTCGCGGACCGCCAGGCTTCCGTTCAGGGAACGCAGGGCCAGATAGCGGCCATCGGGGCTCACACGAGCACGATCTTCGGGGACCAGCAGCTGCCGCGCAGACGCGTCGGGCGCGATGCGCCAGACGCCACCCCGACTGAAGTAGATCCACTGGCCGTCGCGGGTCCACGAGATCGGCCGGCCGTACGAAAGCGCCACCGTCACGTTGCTGCGAGCGCCCTGCAGGTCGGACACGACCAGCGTGTCGAGAGAGACGTAGGCCACCTGGGTTGCGTCGGGCGACCAGACGGGACTGGGCAACCAGCGAGGCGTGGTCGGCTGTACCCATTGACGAAGCGTGGTCCGCGCCGAGCCGTGGAGCTTCATGGTCGCCATTTCGACGTTGGCCCCGCTCTGGACACTCACCAACAGGGTGGCATCGGGAACGACGTGTA
Organism: Gemmatimonadota bacterium; assembly: GCA_041390105.1. Taxonomy (NCBI): domain Bacteria; kingdom Pseudomonadati; phylum Gemmatimonadota; species Gemmatimonadota bacterium. The sequence goes on along the minus strand of JAWKQO010000002.1, from coordinate 285,454 downwards.
CTCGCGCGATTTCGGAGACCTGTCCCACGTGAAAGAACATGTGGGCCTCGCCGATTCGCAAACCCGTTGCACTCCTCGGCGATACGGCAACCGCGCTCGGGTCCCCGGAGCCGGCCGTGACCGGCACTCCGGCGTCGTTGCGAAGGCGATCCCGGGCAACCGGCGAAAACGTGAAGGGGACGTTGAGCGTGACCGTCGTGTCTTGGGGGAAACCCTCGATGCGCACGGGGTTCCCGGGCAGGACCGTGAACCGCAGGGTATCCACCGCATTGTAGTCCAGAACGCGCGCTTCCAGCACCGCCTCACCCACGATTCGGGCGAAGCGAGCCTCCACGACCGCCAGCCCCAGCGGATTGGTCAGGCGTAGAACGTCGGTGGCGAAGCCGCCAGGCTGCGAGACGTTCCGCACCAGGAGCACGGGATCGCCACCGAACTCGTGACCGCTGGACCGCATTGCCGTCAAGGTCACGCGAAGCCCCTCCGCCGGTCGACCCTTCGCGTCGAGCACGCGGACACCGATGCGGACGGGGAGGTCGGCGTCGATGGTATCCACCTGTCCTGCGCCCTGCGCCTCCAGCGTCAGGAACGAGGTGTCGAGCGGTACAGTGGGCTCTCCGCACCCCGCGGCTAGTGCCGCGAGTGCTCCGCCGATGAGGACCTGAAGTCCCAGTCGGCCAGCCATCGCGGACCCGCGTTCTTGGCTTGACATGAACGAAGCTACATTCCCCCCGCACCGTGCGACGAGGGGGACGCGGGTAAGCACCGCTGCGCTGCCGCCGTACGGTGCGCCAAGCCAAATGCCTGCGGACGCTGCGGTGCCCGCCCGACCCGCAAGGAGCCATGGAGACCGAACGCGGCCAGTCGCTGGAAACCTGTGACCGCCTGGTTCGGGCGTGGATCGGCGACGTCCAGGATGCGGTGCGTTCGGCGCTCGGGAGTCGGCTGGTGGGGTTGTACGTACACGGTTCGCTGGCTCAGGGCAGCTATCACCCTCCCAAGAGCGACGTGGACGTGTTGGTGGTGAGCGCAGGCAGCCTCCCTCCCGATGTACGGCGCGACCTCGGTCTCACGTTGGCCGAAGTCTCCGGCCGCCGACGTCCGACGGTGGGCGGCCTCGAGCTGAGCGTCGTCACCCGGGACGCGGCCGCGCGCCCGATGTATCCAGTGCCGTACGAGGTGCACTACGGAGACGAACACGTTGCGCAGATCCTCGACAGCACGTTCGACTGGGCGCGACAGCGGGTGGATCCCGACCTCTCCGCGCATTTCCAGTCCGTGCGCGAGTCCGGAGTGGCGCTCCTGGGACCTCCGGTCCACGCGGTGTTTGGCGCCGTGGCCCCGGCCCACTTCGAGGCGGCGGTGCTCGCCGATCTCGAGTGGCTCCTCAAGGCGGAGAACATCCTGGTGAGTCCGTTCTACGCGGTGCTCAACTGCTGCAGGATCCTCATGGTGCGGGCCGGGGCCTGGCCCGGTCTGGTGCCGAGCAAGGAGGGCGCCGGCCAGTGGGCGCTAGACCACGTCCCGCCCGCGCACCGCCCCACGGTGGACGCGGCCCTCGCCGCCTACCGGAGCCCAGCACGGCCACCTGCGGAGGAGCGGAGGACCGCCGGACTGCAGTGGGACCGGGACGCGCTGCTGGCGTTCCGGGATTGGATGCGAGGACTTGGAATCGACGGGCCGCGGCCGGGAGGGACGAGCGCCTGAGGGACACAAAGGGCATCGGTGCCTCGCCTGCGGCTCGATCTCGCGTACACCACCTGGGGTCTAGCGACACCCGACCGGCGCATCGGTTCGAACCCCGGTGGGGGTCCTCGCCCTCCGCCTACACGAAGCCCGGCAAGTCTCCTTGCCGGGCTGTTTGCTTCAGGTCGTGTTCGATTTCAACGGAGGCGGAGGGACTCGAACCCCCAAGGGCTTGCGCCCGCCGCATTTCGAGTGCGGTGCCTTACCAATTAGACTACGCCTCCCATCCAACTGGTAGCGCTTCAAACAACGTACCAAACCAATCGGGGCGCCCGGATGGAGCTCCGGTCGCCTCCGGCGATCCTCGCAGATCCGTGCGACTACCTGACTGCTCTTCGACACCAATCGGGGCGCCCGGATGGAGCTCCGGTCGCCTCCGGCGATCCTCGCAGATCCGTGCGACTACCTGACTGCTCTTCGACACCAATCGGGGCGCCCGGATTCGAACCGGGGACCTCTGCGACCCGAACGCAGCGCTCTACCGGACTGAGCCACGCCCCGAACAACCTTCAGGCCACATCGACTTCTGGCCCCCCTCGCTTCTGAACCCACGCTGATTCCTGACGGACGGGGTGGGATGAAGCTCCGGTCGCCTTCGGCGATCCTCGCTCGTCTCCGTTTCCTCGCCCCTGCCTGGCTCGGGCACTCCGGCGCGAACCCACGCAGCTTTCAACGGACGGGGTGGGATGGAGCTGCGGTCGCCTGCGGCGATCCTCGCTCGTCTCGCTCTTTCACTCCGTTCATTCGCTCGGCGCGAACCCACGCCGGTTTTCAAACGGACGGGGTGGGATTCGAACCCACGCGGGCGTGAGCCCACACGATTTCCAATCGTGCGCCTTAAGCCACTCGGCCACCCGTCCCGTGCGGCTCTGCCCGCTCCGGCGGGGCAGGCGCCTTCACCACCACGAACACGATTTCCAACCGATGCGACATCCAGAACTCGAAGATCGTCCTGTCAGGCCGCGAGATCTGAGCCCGTAGGGCGAAGCATCGTGCGCCTTAAGCCACTCGGCCACCCGTCCCGTGCGGCTCTGCCCGCTCCGGCGGGGCAGGCGCCTCGTTCGGTCACTCGGCTCGAACCCACGCGGGCGTGAGCCTACACGATTTCCAACCGATGCGACATCCAGCTCCCGAAGATCTCCCTGTCAGGTCGCGAGATCTGAGCCCGTAGGGCGAAGCATCGTGCGCCTTAAGCCACTCGGCCACCCGTCCCGTGCGGCTCTGCCCGTTCCGGCGGGGCAGGCGCCTCGCTCGGTCGCTCGGCGCGAACCCAGGGCCTTTCCACCCGTCGAGCTCTCCACACCGTTGAGACTGAACGGAGGGGGTGGGATGGAGCTCCGGTCGCCTGCGGCGATCCTCGCTCGTCTCCGCTCCCTCACTTCATTCGGTCGCTCCGGCTCGAACCCTTTCCCGCCTCAGCAGGCAGGTTTCCTCACCGTTCGCGATTCGACGGAGGGGGTGGGATGGAGCTCCGGTCGCCTGCGGCGATCCTCGCTCGTCTCGCTCCCTCGCTGCGCTCGGTCACTCGGCTCGAACCCAGGGCCTTTCCACCCGTTGAGCTCTCCACGCCGTTGAGACCTAACGGAGGGGGTGGGATTCGAACCCACGAGGTCCTTTCGGACCAACGCCTTAGCAGGGCGCCGCCTTAAGCCACTCGGCCACCCCTCCAAAGTTGCCCCGCTAGGACTCGAACCTAGAGTCTTCCGGTCCAGAGCCGGACGTGTTGCCATTACACCACGGGGCAGTATCACTGTTTTGCTCGAGGCCACTCGAACTGTTGCGCCGTTCGGCGCTGATGGCAGTTCGCGCAGCGGACGTCGCACTTGCGGATCTCAGCGAGCACCTTGTCCCAGGCGTAGCCGGCACTCAGCAACGTCGAGACGTTGAAGGACTTCTCCGCCAACGCTCGATGGTCGAACCCGAGGACGTCGGGATCCGACTCACCACAGTCCACACAGGGATGGCAGGCCAGGTACTCTCTGATCCGCTCGAACCCCTGCTCGCGGCGCCGGAGGCGTCCGGCGTGAGCCCGGTCACGTGCATCCGCTCGATTGCGGCGGTACCACGTCCGGCACAACTCTCGATGACACGTCCGACAGGTGCTTCCGCGCCCGTCGACTCGTCCCCGGTTCTGGGGGTACGCCTCCAACGGCTTCGTCTCACCGCAGGACCAACATCGTTTCAAACAGCCTCCCGTCGCGAGCCGCGCTCAATGAAGCACGCGCGTCAGAGCCGCTCCGGAAATGTCCCATTGGGACCAGAGCCACCAGTCGGACTTGAACCGACGACCCCGTCATTACGAGTGACGTGCTCTACCAACTGAGCTATGGTGGCGGGTCAAGTGGAGCCGAGGGGAGTCGAACCCCTGACCTCTTGAGTGCGATTCAAGCGCTCTCCCAACTGAGCTACGGCCCCGCTCCCTATGCCAATCTGACCGAGAACCCGCAGATGGCAAGTTCCAGGCCCTCCAGCCACACCGTGATGGGCGCAAGAGGACTCGAACCTCTGACCTCTACGATGTCAACGTAGCGCTCTAACCAACTGAGCTATGCGCCCTGCATGCGCCCGGGAGGACTTGAACCCCCAACCTCTTGATCCGTAGTCAAGCGCTCTATCCAATTGAGCTACGGGCGCTTATCGCGCACTTGGTCTCTTCGGCCCAAGTGCACCGACTGTGATGGTGTTTCTTTCCCACGTTTTCGGCGGTGATGTGGGATGCAAGGCAAGGCGGGCAAGGCAAGCCGACCGAGGCGTATCGAGATACGCCGCAGGAAGGCGCGACCGCAGCCCAACGCAGCATTGCGCCCACAGCGCCTCCGAAAACATGCCCACGACAGGACTCGAACCTGTACGCCGTTTCCGGCACTGGTCCCTCAAACCAGCCTGTCTACCAATTCCAGCACGTGGGCCTTCGTTCGCAATTCCAGTGTGAGCTTCGCGCTCCTGGTGCTGGCTCTTCAGAAAGAAACCATGCTCGGGGAGGGACTCGAACCCTCACGGGGTTAACCCCCACAGGATCCTGAATCCTGCGCGTCTGCCAATTCCGCCACCCGAGCGCGAAGCTCACGAGTTCCATGATGGAGCCGAGGGGAGTCGAACCCCTGACCTCCTGAATGCCATTCAGGCGCTCTCCCAACTGAGCTACGGCCCCAACTCGAACACGACCCGAATTTTCAACAAGCACGGCAACGGGGCTGACGGGACTCGAACCCGCGACCTCCGGTGTGACAGACCGGCACTCTAACCGACTGAGCTACAGCCCCTTGTGTTGCCCTATGCCCCCACGGGGAATCGAACCCCGCTCTCCACCTTGAAAGAGTGGTGTCCTAACCGATAGACGATGGGGGCTCGCACTCCACCTGTCTGTACAGGCCCGGAGGGACTCGAACCCCCAACCCCCGGTTTTGGAGACCGGTGCTCTACCACTTGAGCTACGGACCTAGCGTTCACTCCCTCTCGGGAGGTCCGCAGTGGCCAGGGACGGGATCGAACCGCCGACACCGTGATTTTCAGTCACGTGCTCTACCAACTGAGCTACCTGGCCGACAAAAAACCCGCCCAGTCCTTCCGACTAGGGCGGGTTCCAGGCTCCAAGCCGGCTGCGCGCCTAGCGGCTCGCGTCCCCCGCCCCCTCGGATCGAGGGGCCCACGGGTTCGTCGACGTTCCCCAGGAGACTTCCGCCCAGGCGGCATCCCGCCGGTGCGTGCTCGAAGAGAGTGTCGTCGTCAAATCCGTTCGGTCCCGTTTCCGATCTTCGGAGAGATCGAGCCCTTCCTACAGCCGGAAGCGCCGCCTGTTCGGCGACGCTTCCACGAGTAGCGGGGGCGGGATTTGAACCCGCGACCTTCGGGTTATGAGCCCGACGAGCTACCAGACTGCTCCACCCCGCAGCAAGAAGGGTAGTTTACCCAGGGCTGGAGGGGGTGTCAACCGAGTGGACCCCCTCCTGAGAGGCGCTCCCGGAGGCCGCAGGCACGCCAGATTACCCCGGACGTAGTGGAAGAAAGGGGCTGCCGCTGCGAGGGTCGAAGATCCTCGGTTTTCACTCCTTCTGGAGGTGCCCGTGAGACCCGTCTACGCCGTTCTGGCCCTGCTCGGGGCCGCCCTCCCCATGGTGTTTTTCGTCCGCTTCTTCTCCGGCTCGGCTCCGGGCGATCCGGGCTTCCTGGCCGCCGCCTTCGCCAACCCGGCCGCCGGCGGGCTGAGCACCGATCTGGTGATCTCCTCGGTCACGTTCTGGGCCTGGATGGCCACCCGGAGGGGTGGCCCGCGACCCTGGGGGTTCATCGTGGTGAACCTGCTGATCGGCCTCTCCTGCGCGCTGCCCGCCTATCTCTACGTATTGGAGGGCCGACGCGAGGGGGCACGGTGAGGGACAGTGCCCAGCTCGGCGAACGGCTCCGTCACTGGCGGGCCGTGCGCGGTCGCACCCAGGGTGCGCTGGCCGATGCGGCGGGCATCTCCGCGCGACACATGAGCTTCATCGAGACGGGCCGCTCCCGCCCCAGCCGCAGCGTGCTCCTGCGACTGGCCGATGCGCTGGAAGTCCCGCTCCGGGAGCAGAATGCGCTGCTGGAGGCCGCAGGCCTCAGTCGTGAGTTTCGCGAGACGCCGCTGGACGCGCCCGGCATGGCGCATACGCAGCGGATGCTCGCACTCCTCCTGGAGCGGACGGAGCCCTACCCCGCCGTCGTCGTGGACCCTGCCTTCAACGTCCTGATGGCCAATCGCGCGCAGATCCGCCTGCACGCCCGCTGCCTGCGCCAGCCCCCGCTGCCCTCGCTGGAGCGGCCCAACCTGGTGCGGGCCTTCTTCGATGCCGACGGCCTCAAGCCGGCGGTGCTGAACTGGGAAGAAGCGGCGGCGGTGCTGTGGCGCAGACTGCAGAGGGAACTGGCGGAGCGCCCCACCCATCCCGGGCTCGTTCTCCTTCTGGAGGAGCTGTCCCGACGCGCGGACGTACGCCGCCTGGACGTGGTGGCGCCCACCGAACCCAGCGGACCGTGGGTGCCGCTGTCGCTACGGCTGGTCACCGGTGAGACCATCCGACTCGTGACGTTGATCGCCAGCTTCGGTACCGCCATCGACGTGGCACTGGAGGAGCTGCGACTGGAGTCGTTCCTCCCCGCCGATGAGCCGTCGGCGGCGTTGCTGCGGACCTTGGCGGAGTCGGGCGACTGAAAGGGAGCGCCCGACGGCGATGCCGCACGCGCGTCGACCGTAGTAGGTTGGACTTCCCCACCCCGACAGGAGGGCTACGCATGAATCTGGGCGACGTCAAAGCCATGGACTTCCAGCAGGAGGCGGCCAGCACGCGCCGTGTCCTGGAACGGATCCCCGAGGAGAAGTTCGGGTGGCGGCCCCATGCCAAGTCGTGGAGCGCGGCACAGCTCGCCACGCACATCGCCAACCTCCCCACCTGGGCGATGGGCATCCTCAAGCAGGACGCGCTGGACATCAATCCACCCGGGGGAGCGGCCTACACGCCTCCTCCGCTGGCTCAGTCGCGAGCCGAGCTGCTGGAGACGTTCGACCGCAACGTGGGGATGGCAGCGGCAGCGTTGAAGGAGACCACGGACGCGGCCTTCCAGGCTCCGTGGACGTTCCTGAACGGCGGCGAGGTGGTGTTCCGTATCCCGAGGATCGCGTCGTTCGAAAGCTTCGTGATGCGGCACTGGGCGCATCACCGCGGACAGATGACGGTCTATCTACGCTTGCTCGACGTACCGCTTCCCCAGGTCTACGGACCCACGGCGGACGAGCCGGGCATGTAGCGCAGACCGGGGCCTACGCCTCCGCCAAGCCGATCTCCTGAAGGAACGTCTTCACGTCCGGATCGGCGCGAAACGCGGGGACGGCCATGGCGCGCAGGATCGCCAGCGGCGACAGGTCACGCGCGTCATGGGCGGCCCGGAGCGCCGCCACGGCATCGTCCACCCTGCCGATGGCCGCGAGCAGCGGCGCGCGGATGGTGGCAGACACCTCGTCTTCTCCCAGCGCACGCGCCTCGATCACGTCGAGGAACGCTTCATCCGTCTGCGCGTCGCGCGGTGGACCGGCCGGCGCGCCTCCAACGGGCACCCCGGTCCGCGGTCCGGGCCGATCCGCGTCGGGCCGGTCGGCACTGAGCTCCCGCGCCTCACGGATCCGCCCCTCCGCCACCAGCAGGAACTCCAGGCCGAAGCGGCCCGAGCCGAACGATTCGTCGATGTCGAGGGCCTGCCGGTAGGCTGCTTCGGCGCCGGCGACGTCACCCGCCGCCTGGAGCACGGCCGCACGATCCGCGTGAGCGCCGGGCGAGAGCGGATTCAGGCGCACTGCTTCCATCGCCAAGGCGCGGGCCTCCTCCATGCGCCCACGCACGGCCAGGATCACCGCGAGCTCCTGCCGGTGCTCGGCCGCCTGCGGCTCGATCTCGATGGCGCGTCGGAGCTCGCTCTCCGCTTCGTCCCAGCGGTTGAAGTACTCGAAGAGCACCGCGCCGTGCGCGGCGTGGGCTGCCGCCAGGTTCGCATCCAGCGCCAGGGCGCGTTCCGCGGAGGTGTCCGCGCGCGCGAGCACCTCGTCCCGCGCCGCACCGGGGAACGCCGAGCGCCCGATCAATGTGCGGGCCAGGCCCGCCCAGGCCAGCGCGAACGTCGAGTCGAGCCCGATGGCGTCCTCGTAGTTGGCAATGGCGTCGTCGTAGCCGCTGGGGCTCCGTTTGTTGCGATTGTATTCGCCCCAGAGGTACTTGTCGTAGGCCATGGCGTTGGCGGTGGTGCCGTGCACGAGCGGCTCGTCCGGGCGCTCCGCAATCGTGACCTCGAGCACACGCACGATCGCCTGCGCGATCTCCTCCTGCACGTCGAACACGTCGGTCAGCGGCCGCGCGTAGCGCTCGGTCCAGATCTCGAAGCCGTCCTGCGTGTCGGCCAGGTGGACGTCGACACGTACGGTCTCGCCGTCCTTGCGCACGCTGCCCTCCAGCACAGACGCCACGCCCAGCTCCTGGCCGATCTCCTGCACCGGCCGCGCGCTGCTCTTGAAGGCGAACGAGGAGGTGCGGGACGCCACTTTGATCCCACGCACCCGTGTGAGCGCCGTGATGACGGCGTCGGTGATGCCGTCGCTGAAGTACTCCTCGTTCGCGTCGCCGCTCAGGTTGACGAACGGCATCACCGCGAGCGACTTGGCGTCCAACACGCGCTGACTGGGCCGGGCCTCCGCTTCGACGTCTTCCACGGCATGGAGGAACCACCAGCCCGTGGCGCCCATGGCCACGATGCTCACCACCAGGGCGGCCGCCCACAGCATGACCCAGGAGTGACGTCCTTCGGGGAGGGTGGGCGCCTCCTCGCCCTGGGTGCGCACCAACCCCTTGGGGGTCAGATCGAACAACCAGGCCAGGACCAAGGCCACCGGGAAGCCGGCCATCATCAGGATGACCAGCAGCTGGAAGGCGGTGTCCGAGAGACCCAGTGCCGGGAAGACCAGATCGGCGCCCTGCAGCACCACGAAGGCGAAGGCCGCATAGCCCACACCCACCCGGTAGACCCGGCGGCGCTTCAGCTCGTTGAGGAAGGGATGGTCCAAAGGGTCCTGCTGTCTGCCGACGCTCGAGCGACTGGGGGGAGCACGGACGGCGGCTCGTCCGGGGCGCGGCAGGGCCGCCCGGGCATCCCCACACCACCGGCCCAACCTAGATCCGCCCCCCGCGGCGGGCGACCCTGCCTGGGTGAGGAGACAGCGGGAGGGGGAGTGGGGTTAGGGCGCGGAGAGAGCCGCTGGTGAGTCAGAGCGCCTGCCACGACCAGACGTCGACCCCCTCAGTGCGAAAGCTTTCCCGGCCTCCATACACGAAACGGGCGGGGCTGTGGGGTAGGTTCCGAAGCCGTCTCCGCCAGGAGAGCCTAGCAAGTTGATCACCTCCGCAACCGCGAAGGACTCGAAGACCGCACCTCGTGACACGTGCAGGTCGAGGTCCGCCGCGCTCCGGATGCCGAGAAGCGAGCAAAGGGATCAGGAAGCTCGCCTCGGTCACTTCCCGTTCAGCCCTCGAAGCCACCGGCGGACGTCCGACTCCAGGAATTCACCGATCCCCACGCCGCCCTGGCCCACGATCAGGGCGCGCGCGTCGGGGAACTCGTCCGCAAAGGCGGAGAGTCCTCGGACCGACTTCGATCTCCGGCCGCTCTTCACTTCGATCGCCAGTAGGTCCTCCCCTGCGGCAACGACGAAGTCGACCTCGAGGTTCCCGCCCCTCCAGTACCAAAGGTCGCAGAGGCCCGCGCTTGCGGCGTTCGCCAGATGGGTACCGACGGCCGACTCCACCAGGCGGCCCCAGTATTCGGAGTCCTCGCGAGCAGAGACGAGGGTGCGCCCGGACGACACCGTCATCAAAGCGTTGTTCAGCACCTGGAGCTTCGGGCTCGACGCCCGCTGGCGCACGAATGAACCGGAGTACTTCTCGATCCCGCGGACCATCCCGGCGGCGGCGAGTAGTTCGAGATAGTGCGCCAGCGTAGTCGTGTTGCCCGCATCCTGGAGCTGCCCGAGCATCTTGTTGTATGAGAGGATCTGGCCCGAATACCGGCAGGCGAGATCGAAGAGCTGACGAAGCAGGGCCGGCTTGTCCACGCGATTGAGCAGGAGCACGTCGCGAGCGACCGTGGTTTCGACGAGCGCATCGCGTACGTAGCGCATCCAGCGGTCGAGGTCACTCGCGAGGGGTGCGGCACCTGGATATCCGCCGAAGTACACGAACTCGTCGAGCGTGACCCCGAAGACCTCGTGCATCTCGGTGAACGACCAGTGGCCCAACAGTATGAGCTCGAACCGTCCAGCGAGACTCTCAGTCAATCCGTGTTGGAGGAGCAGCGGAGTTGAGCCAGACAGGATGACGTGAAGCGGAAGGGCACCTGCCGTGTCCTCATCCCAGAGTCGTTTTACCGTTTCGGACCAGCCCGGAATCTTGTGGATCTCGTCCAGAGCCAGCACGGCGCTCCGAGCGCCCGACGCCTCCGCGCGCGCCGCCTCCCACTGGGCCGCAATCCAGCCCCGGTCCCGCAACGAGGGCTCGTCGGCGGAAGCGTAGCGGGCCCGCGATTCCCACCCGGCCAGGACCTGTCGTACCAGGGTCGTCTTCCCCACCTGCCGAGGGCCCGCCACCACTTGGATGAAACGGCGGGGTTCGGACAGACGCTCCTCGAGGACCCGGCCTGGGGCCCGCACGAAGGCGGGCAGTCCATTGCTACTCAACATAGTGAGTAAAATTACTCAATAAACTGAGTAATGCCAGGACGCGGAGTAACGAGGGACCTCCAGCCAGGAGGTCTACTGGCTCAACGAACGCGTGCTGGTGGCTCCCTGGTGGCGGGCGATGTCGGCCGTTCAACCCCCACGTCTCGGGGAGTGAGATCCGGGCGCTGGGACATTCCGCTCAGGCCCCCGGGTCGCCAACCAGAGGATCGACCGCCTCGACGAAGGGGAAGCGGTGGAAATCCATGTCGCGGGTGCAGATCCGGCGGATGCCATGCTCCCGCATCAGGACCGCCGTGGCCACATCGTGCATGAGGTTGCCGGACAACGCCGGCACTTTATCCAGGACTTCGCGGAGAACCTCAGCGTGTCGGTGCGTGGGGGTGAGCATTCCGAACGCCGGAGACTCACGAAGTGCCTCCAGGAACCGCCAGGCCGCGTCCGCGGTCCACGGGGTCTTGAAGACTCGCGGGTGCGTCACGACTCGGAGGAACTCGTAGCAGATCCCCCAGGTCAGGTACCAGGCACCGCTGCCGTGGCGCCATCGGTCCAGGAGCTCACGACAACGGGCATGCTCCGGAGCCCTGCGGTCGGCTCCGTAGATCAGAACGTTGGTGTCGACGACGAACACGGGTCCTCAGCGCCCCTCCATCGCTTGGTACAGCGCATCGCGGTCCGAGACATCGACCAGGGCGCCGCCCCCGTCGAACGAGGGGAGTGGACTCAGCTCCACGGGCTCCCGGGACGCGTCGAGGAGCCGGCGTAGGGCAGTCTCCATGAGCTCCGACATGGTCCGACCCGTCCGGGCCGCCTCCTCCTTGAGTCGCTTCATGACGCCGTCGTCGATGTTCAGCGTGGTCTTCATATGGATTACCATACAGTACGTATGGTTGTACGGCAATGTGGGTGCAACGGGCGGGCGGGGACATGCCGGCTTGGGACGGGCAGCGGTGGGCTAGAGCGATCAGCCTTTGATAAGGCGCCGCGCAGTCGTCCTTGTTGAAGGCTGTACGACATAGGGGGCCGGCCGGTCCGCCCATTCCTCCGCCCCACCCCGGCGCGTCGATTCGAACGTCCCAGGACGACCAAGAGCGCGGGCATCGCCCTCGTCGCCTCGCCTCAGTCCTCTTCATGCTGCCGGAGTGCCGCCTCTCCAAGGCCTTCTCACGCTCTATCTCCGAAACGTCTCCCCCGCGAAGGGGGCCCCCGCCCAGGCGGAGGACCGCCGACGCGCCGAGATGTGGGCACGGGTGCTCGGGCCGGGACGGCCGTTGGAGACGGTGTCCCGCCGGGACTGGGAGGCGTTCGTGCAGGCACGCGGCTCCGGAGAATTGGGCCCGCGGGGACAGTCGGTCTCCGTCGGGGCGCGGCGCCCTGTCCGGCCTCGGACCGTGCAGGCCGACTGCTTCTGGCTGAACGGGGTCCTTCGGTGGGCGCTAACCTGGCGGGATGAGACGGGGCGGCGGTTGCTCGACGACAACCCGCTGGCCGGACTTCGCGCCCCGCGCGAACGAAATCCGAGGCGGCCCACCGCGGGGTCGGAGCGCTACTGTCGGATCCGGGCGGTCTCCGACGAGGTGTCCATGGAGATCCGGTGGCGCGGCCGACGGGAACGGGCCCGGTCGCACCTGTCCGAGATCCTGGATCTGGCCTACCACACGGGCCGCAGACTATCCGCCATCTGCCGGCTCACGTACCAGGACCTGCGGCTGAAGGTGGGGCCGCACGGATCCATCCACTGGCCGGCCGCGACGGACAAGGGGCGCCGTGAGATGGTGGTGCCGCTCTCGCCTGCTGCACGCGCCGCGATCGACCGGGTGCTTTACGAACGACCAGGCTCCGGCGCCACTCCGCTCTTCCCTTCTCCCACGGATCCCATGCGGCCGGTGTCCCGACACCTGGCGGACGACTGGCTGCGGCGAGCGGAGCAACGGGCCGGGGTGGAGCCCCAGCCGGGGAGCCTGTGGCATGCGTACCGGCGCGGGTGGGCCACGGCGCGGAAGGCGCTGCCGGACGTGGACGTGGCGGCGGCGGGAGGCTGGAAGGACGCCTACACGTTGAAGACGGTCTACCAGCAGCCGGATGCGGAAGGGATGCTGAAGGCGGTACTGGGGGAGTGAAGGAGCAAGCCCCCTGGCGGCCCTGATAGCGAGAACGCTATCATCTATCCATGAGCAAGTCCACCGGAAAGGTCGATCCCACCTCGGCGGGGCTGTTGAAGGAGGCCCGGCGCCGCTCGGGTCTGTCTCAACGTGCGCTCGCTGAGAGGGCCGGGACCGCGCAATCCGTGGTGGCGCGGATCGAAGCGGGGACCGCCAGTCCTCGAGTGACGACGCTCGAGCATCTGCTGGGTGCCGCTGGGCAGGAGCTCGAGATCCACCTACGAGATCCCCACGCCAGCGCGGAAGCGCTCGAACTGCGGGACCGCATCCGCACGTTCTTCGGCGCTCAGCCCGACCTCGGCGTCGTTTCGGTCTACCTCTTTGGAAGCACCGCTCGCGGTGAGCGCCACTCCGAGAGCGACCTGGACATCGGGCTCCTGTTGGATCGCCTCCACGCCCAGAGCGCGAAGGCACGGGCGCAAGTGCGCGTGACCGTAGGTGCCGACCTCATCGCAGCGACCGGAGAGAACGACATCGATCTGGTGGTGCTCAACGATGTCCCCCCGGGCTTGGCACGCTCGATCGTCTTAGAGGGGGAGCGATTGGTCTGTTTCGATGACGAGACCGATTTCGCTTTCCGGCGGGACGTCCAACTGCGCGCCGCGGACCTCCAGCCGTTTCTGCGGCGTGCGCGCCGGCTCAAGCTTGCGGCACTCGCCAGATGACCTTCCTCGTCGAGCGCTTGGTCGAGCTACGCAGGCACCTCGATCACCTGGCAGAATTGCGTCCTCGCGTAGTGAACGCTCGAGCGTTGGCCGCCGATCTCTCGCTCCACAACGACGTGCTGTTCTCGTTGCTGACGATCGCTCAGGTGGTCATCGATGTCGCGGGGGAGCTGTCGGCGCGGGCGGGACACCGCTTCGAAGACTACACGACGGCTGTCCGCAACCTCACCTGGTTCGACGAGTTCCCGCCGGAACTCGTGGCGGAGCTGTCACGGCTTCCTGGCTTTCGCAACATCCTTGTCCACGAATACGTGGGGATCGACTACGAGCTGGTGGTGCAGGCGTTGGATCGGCTGGCACCCGTCGAGGAGTTCCTGCAGTTGGTGCGGAAGCGGATCGCGGAGGAGTAGGCGGGTCCGCTGTGCCTCTCTACAGGATTCGCCACCACGGCAACGCGACGATGTCCTCCGAGAGCGTCCGGGTTTCCGTTCCGCCGTGAAGCAAGACACTCCCGTGAAAGCGCGCACCCACCACGTCCCGGAAGGCACGCAGGCCATCTGCGTCGCCAACGCCCCCGAGCGCTGTCGGGTGATTCGCGGTGTATCACGTCGTGATAAATATCATCTCACAACGTGAAATAGTGCGCACCCTGGTCGGTTGGACGGGCCGCCCAGCGTGGCGAGGCGACGTCCCGAGGGTGACGTGTCGCAGATTCTTGATTCTGGCGACATGTCCGATCGATGTGTCGCCGTTTGCGACATCAGACAAGACATGGGACATGGTTGGACGTGATCCCCTAAGACGTTGCCGTAAAAGGCGTTGTCTTGTCTATTATACGTTCCGACCACGTCCTACTGTACAAAACGGCCACGGCTCCTGCATCGGCTGCGACCCGAAGGGGCGGATCGGGCTACCCGCCGTGTGCGAGGTCGCCTATCTTGTGGGCCCCGCTGGCCTACCCTCGCTTGGAGCGGATCGCCAATCCGCACTGAGGGCAAGCGGCTCGCGGGGCACCGCGGCAGTGAAGTCGTTGTTGTTTCGATATTTACGGGACGTGGCGCAGTCCGGTAGCGCACCTGAATGGGGTTCAGGGGGTCGCCGGTTCGAATCCGGCCGTCCCGATTGGTGAAGGCTCCGTGGACCCATCTGGGTCCGCGGGGCCTTCTTCGTTCCGGAAGGCTGGGTGCGGACCGGCGACCGGTGAGCGGAGCGAACGGGTCGCCGGTTCGAGTCGATGCGCCGGCCGCGGTGTCCCGGATAGGGCCGGAACTGGTGTACGCGAGACGAGCGAGGATCGCCCAAAGGGCGACCGCAGCTCCATCCGGCCGTGGTTGGTCCCAGCCGGCGGGTTGGGTGGACTTGCAGGGTGAGGACAATCCGGCCGTCCCGATTGGGGGAGGCTCCGTGGACCCATTTGGGTCCGCGGGGCCTTCTTCGTTCCGGAAGGCTGGATGAGAACCGCAGGTTCGTGTCGATGCGCCGGTCCGGGCTCCCGAATGGGGCCACAACTGGTGTACGCGAGACGAGCGAGGATCGCCCGAGGGCGACCGCAGCTCCATCCGGCCGCGGTCGGGCCCAGCTGCCAGGTTGGTTGACCTCCAAGGATGAGGACAATCCGGCCGTCCCGATTTGAGGCTAACGTTCTACCGGCCAACGGGATGGGCCGTGCCCCGCTTCGCGGGGTGCGGCCCTTTCTCGCTACCACGAGTGACCACCAGGTAACCACGTTAGGGCATGGCCCCCCCAGCACCGCATCTACGGTGCGCCGGAGTCGCGCGCGCGTATTGCAGGGTTTTGACCGCGGTCGCGGCTCGCCCAGCAGCGGTCGCTACCGGCGTGACTCTTGAAATTCGCCCCCCCTCGGCAACGTGCCTTGCGACTGCCAAGGTCGAGCCTCATGCTGCTGGCTTGGCAGAAGGCGGCGCCAAGCCGGTCGATCGAAGCCAGGGGCCATGCTCGCGGAACTTCATGCGGTTAGAACGGCCGCCACGGGGCCGATACCGGCCACCCGCTGGGACCCGATCGATCTGCTTTGCCGGGACCCGTCCACGGGCGCCGAGCTGGTCGTGCGGACCAAGCCTCAGCGGTCGGGACCTTCGGCGGCCATGTGCTTTGCAGAGGCAGTGTCGCATGGGGTCCTCCGACGCATTGGGATTCCGGTAGCCACAGGCGCCGTCGTTCACATCGAAGAGGAGTTGGCGTCGGGCATATCGGCTGAGTTCGAGATGTCCCCACCCGTCCAGCCCGGCCGCCATTGGGGCACCGTCTTCATCCCGGACTCCTACGGCCCTGACCCGTCGTCCATCCGCTTAGACGAGTTGGCCGATCGGCTCGACCTGTTCAGGATTTACTTGGCCGACGTCCTTATCGGTAACAACGACCGGCTAACCGCCGGAAACGTGCTGTTGAGGCCGGTGGGGAGGGGGAAGTTTGAGACTGTTGCTATCGACCAAAGCGAAGCGTTCAGGGCATTCAGTTGCCTGCAGGAGGCGGGGTGCCTGGAAGCGGGAAAAGATGGGCTGTGGGCAAGGTACCTGCCTCAGGCCGAGCAGGTGGCAGTCAACGCAGGCGCCTCGGCGGTGGAACAGATGTTTAGCCAGATCGTAAACTTGAGTTCGGAGTTGCGCCGTTTGGTAAACGATGTGCCGGCCGAGTGGATTGATCGTGGAAGCGTGGATGCCGATGGGGCTCAGGCTTTCCTTGAGTATCGGGCCGAAAACCTCGCTCGGATCGCGGACCGAACCGGCTGGCTCGAACGATGCAGGATCGTCGAGGACGGTAGCCTGCTCCTTGGTCTGGAGGGGTCCTCATGAGCGCCTCAGACATCGACTATGGGTTTTCGATCCTCCGAGTCATCCCCGGTGACGCCTTCAGTCCACCGGAACCGGTGGGAGTGATCGCCTGGGATAGTTCGCGTAGGTGGTTTGACGTACGGCTGCTTGACCAGAAGGAAGTGCCGCCCGGAGTTCCCAAGAATCGGCTGGCACTGGCCAAGGTAGCCGCGCGCGACCTGCAGACTTGGGCGTCAAAGAGGCGCGTCCCCTACTCGACATCGTCAGCAGAGCCTTGGACCGGAGAGTTCTGGAGCGCGGTGCATAGGTTTCTTTCGTCGGGAGTTCGCGCCGACGCTCCGGCCGCTATGCAACGCATGCACGATCCAGCGGAGGAGTTCCCGCTTCTGTTTGAAGCAGTGGCGCGTCCCAGGAAGTCAGCGACGCGGCGGAAGATCGCGGGGTATATCAACGAAGCCCTGGGCAAGCCCCTTAGGAGTCGATTGCTCGCCAGACCGACGATGGGAGCCTATCGAGGCCGCGATGAAGTCGTCGCGCGGGCGGCAGTCGGAACGTCGGCCGCCGTACTCATCGAAGGAGTCAACCTCGCGCACCAGACGGGCCGTCGCGACGCGGACGCACTGGTGTCCCGACTTGAGAGGATCATTGAGGGCCAGAGGGGACACCGAGAGTTAACAATACTTGTCGGGTATTTGGCGTCACCGGGAGGGCTAAACGGCGAGTCGGATATGAAAGCGTGGATTGAGGAGCGGGTCGCCGACGGCGGCACCTTCAATCTCATCTCGCAGGACGCTCAGTTTCGAGATGCCACTCAGAAGGCACTACGAAGGGCCGGGTTCACGGATATTACGTCGCCACTGCTCTAGTCCTCGCGCGCGAGGACGCCGAAACTTGCGGGAGGTTCTGTAGCACCCGCGCGCGGTCATAGCCTAGCACACGCTAGCTATCTGACCGCCCCTTCCCAGCGCGCTTGCGCGACACTCCCCCGAACTCGTAGTGGTCAATCTCCTCGCCCCCGTGCTTCGGGGCGATGCGTCCGGAAAAGGGCTCCCTGATGGGGCGGCAGGTGGGTCTCCGCGAGCCGAGCGAGGATCGCCCGCCAGGGCGACCGGAGCTCAATCCGGCCGTGGTCGGGCCCAGCCGCACGGCTAGGGATGGCTTCCTGGTTGAGGACGATCCGGCCGTCCCGATTTCTAGGGGCTCCGGGGGGCCATCCATGGCTCCGGGGCCTATTCGCGCCCGGACGGCCAGGTGCGGACCGGCGACGGGGGAGCCAACCGGCTCGCCGGTTCGGGGCGATCCGCCGGTCCAGGGTGTCCCCGATAGGGCCGCAGGTGGTCTACGCGAGCCGAGCCAGGATCGCCCGCCAGGGCGACCGCAGCTCAATCCGGTCGTGGGTGAGGCCAGCTACCAGGGACACTTTGGGCTTCGCGAACGAGGACAATCCGGCCGTCCCGATTGGACGCAACACCCGAGGCCCCGCAGGGGTTCCGGGGGCTGTGGCATTTTCTGGTCCGCCGGGTGCGGGCCGGCAACCGGGAAGCGAAGCGAACGGGTCGCCGGTTCGGGGCGATGCGCCGGTCTTGGATGCCCAGATCGGGCCAGAAGTGGTCTACGCGAGCCGAGCGAAGATCACCCGTCAGGGCGACCGGAACTCAATCCGGCGGTGGTTCGGCCCAGCTGCACCGTTGGGGATGGCTTCCTGGTTGAGGACAATCCGGCCGTCCCGATTGATGAGGCGGTTGAATAGTAGTGCGATGGAGCCGTGCCGGGGTCGCTCTGGCACGGCTTCATCCGTTTGAGTGAACAGTGGGCGACCAACGCTGCGACGGTTTGAAGCTTGGCGGCGTGAGCCCCGTAGAACCTCCCGGGGTAGAGAGCTAATCCGGAGCGCGGTTCATGGGCGGCTTTTCGGGCGAGGTGCGGGGACCCAACAAGGGTGCGGTGGCCGAGGAGTTTCAGCATCTCCTGGATGAGATGCTGGCAGACTGGTCGGTTTGGCCGCCTACCCGGAGCAAACGGCGTCTCAAGGCTTTCATGGAGCAGGATCCGGAAACGCTGGAGTGGGTTCTGAGGTATCGCGCGTCCAAGTAGTTGTGAGGGCTGACCCCCCGACCCTTCGACTCCAACCGAGGAGGTGATGAGAATCGAGGCAATCGCCGGAAAGCTGTTTTAGCGCAACGCCAGACTAGGGAAGCACCGCCGGGCCGGATCGTCTGATGCCACGTACAGCGGCGGTCGCTACTCCGGATAGCCGGGATTGACGCGGACGAGCTTTGGAGGGCAGACCCTAACGGCGGCCGGGCCGCTCCAACGTCAGGGTTGTCACCTCCGGGCCAAGCTCCCACGAAAGCACGGTTTACCTCTGCCGAGACCTAGCTTGGATACTCGTTCAGGGGCCCTAGTCTCCAACGGCATCCGGGGGGAGATCGCGCACGCCCGGGGCGCGTCTCCCCTCTTGCTGCTGCCTAGATTCTCCCTGGCCCCGAGTATCTTCCATCGCCTATCGGGCACGGCACGGACGCCTCTACAAAGGGTGCGCGGAGTGCACTCAAGGCGCCACGTGGGCGTCTTGATACGACGGCACGCCCACCGAGCCGAACGGTCCCCACATCCTCGCACCCAAATCGAAGGCCGCTATTCGCCTACGCGTCTAATCCCGTATAAAACCCCTGAGAAAGGGGAACAAGCCGCCTCGCGCGGTCCCCTTATGCGGCCCATGGCCAGTCCTTGAAGCTCGCCTCCGCCTGCTCCATGACTGCCCCTACGAAGCCATCGAGGTCAGTAGCCTTCACTCCGCGCCGTCGTAGGACGTTCCTCACTGCCACGCGGACGGCGGCTTTGACGGCGTGCCGGTGCGGCTCCGTCCAGTCGACCTTGAGGTTGCGCTTGATCGAGAGCACGACGTCGTGGATCAAGTCGCGCAGGAACTCCTGCTCGTAGACCTCGCTGAAGTTGGCGGCGATCGCGTCGTAGAAGGCGAGCTCGTCTTCCTCGAGGCCGAGCTCCTGAGCGCGCTGGTCGTCCGCCCTCATCTCGTCGCGAATCTTGATGATCGCGCGGATGACCGCCGCGGCGTCGATCAGGCGGTTGTGGTACTTCTGCAAGGTCGCCTCGAGAAGCTCGAGGAAACTCTTGGCCTTGGCAACGTTGCGGGCCTGGCGCTCCTTGATCTCGTCCGCGAGGAGCTTCTCGAGCAGCTTCAGGCGCAGGTTCGGGAGGGGCTTGTCCTTGAAGGTCTGTAAGAACTGGTCGTCGAGGATCGAGAGGTCCGGCCGCTCGATGCCGGCCGACTCGAAGATGTCGACGACTCCTTCGGAGGCCAGGCTGTCGTCCACCAGATCGCGCACGGCCTGTTCGATCTCGCGCTCAGTCCTCCGCCCCGGGATGGTCTTGAGGATCTGCTTGCGGACCCGCTGGTAGAAGATCAGCTCGTCAGCGAAGGGCAGGCACTCGTCGAGGTGTTTGACGAGCAGGTAGGCTTGGCTGAGCCGGAGTTCTGCCCGGAGGAACTCGTCCCGGCGCTCCTCGTCGTCGCTGAGGGTTCCGTACACGAGCGCGTAACGGTCCTCGAGCTCGACGCGTGTGAGCCGGCGCCAATCGCCGTAGTCGATGCCTTCCGGCAGGAGACCCCGGACGGTCTCCAGGCACTCGAAGAACACCGGTAGCGCCTCGTCGGTGATGCTCGGCGCCGGGTTTCCCTTCCCGCCACCCTTGGTGTAGGTGTTCGTGGCCTCGCGCAGGTCGTCGCCGATCCCGATGTAGTCGACGACCAAGCCGTGCGGCTTGTCGCGGAAGACGCGGTTCACCCGGCTGATCGCCTGGATGATGTTGTGGCCCCGCATCGGCTTGTCGACGTAGAGCGTGTGCAGGCACGGGATGTCCGTCCCCGTGAGCCACATGTCGCACACGATCGCGATCTGGAGTGGGTCGTCGGGGTCGATCAGGCGCTGCTTGATGGCGTCGCGCTGTATCTTCGTCGTGATGTGCCCCGCCTTGCTCCAAGCCTCGGGGTCCTTGCCGAGGTCGCCCGTCATGACGACCTTCACCTCCGGGCAGCCCTCGAGGGCGGTCAGGGCGTCGTAGAGCCGGACGCAGTTCTCGCGCGTCATGCACACAGCCATTGCCTTGCCCTTGAGCGTTGCGGTGCGCGCCTGGAAGTGCGAGAGCAGGTCCCGGGCCAGCTCTTCCACTCGGTCTTTCGCGCCGGCGGCCGCGGCGAGCGCCGCCCACCGCTGCTCGCTGCGCCGCCGCTGGTACGGATCGAGATCCTCGGTGAGGTTCTCGTAGACGGCGTCCGCACCTTCCGCGACCAAGCCGAGCTTGATCTGCCGGGGCTCGTAGAAGATCGGGACGGTGGCTTTGTCCTCCTGGGACTGCCGGATGTCGTACGTATGGATGACGTCGCCGAACACGTCCACGGTGTCGGCCCCGCTGAAGCTCACCGGCGTTCCGGTGAAGCCCAGGCGCTTCGCGTTGGGCAGCGCCTCGGTGAGGTAGCGCGCGTAGCCGGTCTGGAAGCCGTACTGGCTGCGATGCGCCTCGTCGGCGATCACGATGATGTTCGCGCTCTCCGAGAGCACGGGGTGCTCGGTCTCGCCCTCCTCCTCGCGCAGGCGGAACTTCTCGATGGTCGTGAGTACGACCTCGCCGCCTTCGGTGCGGAGCATGTCGCGAAGCTGCACGACCTTCTCGGCGTGCTTGACGGGGCCCACGAGCTCGCGCGCGGCGTTGAACTGGTCATGGAGTTGGTCGTCGAGGTCGGTGCGGTCGACCTGGATGACGAACGTCGGGTTGCGTAGCGCCGGATGCCGGCGAAGCAAGCCGACCAGGAAGACCATGGAGAGCGACTTGCCCGAGCCCGTCGTGTGCCAGATGACGCCAAGGCGTTTGTCGCCGGCGTCCTCGAAGGCCGCGAGCGCTCGCTCCGCGGCCGTCTGCACGGCGAAGAACTGGTGGTACTTCGCGCCCTTCTTGGTGATCTTGTCGCCGGCGACCTCGAAGAGGACGAAGCTCTTCACGTAGGCGAGCAGCCGGTCCTTGCGCAAGAGGCCGGCGACCAGGGTCTTCATGGAGCCCGTCGTGCCGGGCTCAATGTCGTGGCCGTCGATGCTCTTCCAGGGCGCGTACCACTCCTCCGCGGCGGTCCACATGCCGTGCAGCGTGGTGACCCCGTCCGAAACGACCGCCAGGGCGTTGAACTCGAAGAGTTGCGGGATGTCGTTTCGGTAGTGCGCGATCTGGTTGATCGCCTCCCCCACCGTCGGGCGCTCGCTGTAGGGGTTCTTGAGCTCGAAGACGACGAGCGGCAGGCCGTTCACGAAGACGACCAGGTCCGGCCGGCGCGTGTTCGCGCCCTCGACCGTGACCTGGTTGGCGACGAGGAACTCGTTGGCGGCCGGGTCGCCCCAGTCGATCGCGTAGACCAGGTGGTCCTCGAGCGTGCCGTCGTCACGCTCGACCTGGAGTTCGTAGCCCCGTGTGAGGATGCGGTGGAACGCCATGTTCCGGCGCAGCGGATCAGCGCCTTCCGGCTGCGTGAACGCGCCGACGACCTCCTCGACGGCCGCCGCCGGCAGCGTCGGATAGCGAGCCGCGATGCTGGTCCGCAGACGGTCCTTCAACACGACATCGGCGTGGGACCCGCGGCCGAGCTCCTCGCCGTGGCAGTAGTCGTATCCGAGGAGCTGAAGCCGGTCGATCGTGGTGAGCTCGAACTCGGTCTCCGTTCCTCGCTTGCCCATGACTCAGACCGCCTCCTCGACGAGCTGCTCTGCCTCTCGCACCCACAGCTCGCCCGACAGCAGGCGGGGCAGGAGCGCGTCGCGAAGAGCGGCAAGCGTGTGTGATTCCCGCAGGTTCGAGAGCTGGGTCTCGATCATTGGGAGGAACGCCCCTTCTGCGGCCCGGACAACCTCTTCGTCCGGCACGACTATCGGCATCCGAAGGAAGTCTTCGGGCTTGACTCGTTGGTGGCTGTTGGACGTTCCAGTCACAAGAGACGAAAACTCAACCAAGAACGCCTGCGAGGAGAAGAGCCCATAGAGCACGCACCGCTCCATCGAGCCGCTGGGCTTCATGACCAAGAACTCGGTGGACGCCACGGCTCGCATCTCCCTGTCGTCGTCGGGCAGCCAGATCCGCGGTATGTGAGGGTTCAGCTTCGACAAGAGCACCGCTCCCGATGGCACCAGGAACTTGTTGCTCCGAATCTGGCCTCCGAGCTCGGCCACCGGCGTCTTGGCCACGTCGAACGCAGGGATGCTGAAGTGCAGGAACGTCTCAAGCGGACTGTCCTTCGGCTGGAGCCCGTCACGCGTGAGGTCCGCGACGTCGGCAAGGCAGCCTACTTTCCACCCTGCCGGCACCGGGCCGATCGGCGAGTCCTCGAGGCGGTCGGGGAAGAGCGTCGCGACGTCGTCGGTCAGGTGCGCCGGCCGACGCCCTTCGCTCTTGGCGACCACGGGATCGAAGTCGACGAACCAGGACCGAAAGAGTGCCTGGCACGTCGCCTCGAGCGTCTCGTTCAGCGTACGGTTCGCCTCGATCTTGTCGTCGAGGGTGCCGAGCACACCGGCGATCGCCCGTTGCTCGGCTAGCGGCGGCAGCGAGATCGGGAAGTCCGGAAACTCCGTCAGGAGAATCCGATCGACGGTGCTTCCGGCGACGGTCCGTGAGCGAAGGAAGTCCTGGAAGTCCGGGCTGAGGTACTGATACAGGAAGAACCTCGAGTCAAGGCGTGCTGGGTCTGGTCGCACCAGCGCCATGCGTCGTCCAAGACAGCAGCGCAGCCCTTCTGGAACGATCGCCGCTTGCCCGAGCCGGGTTTCGTACGAGAACACGATGTCCCCAGGCCGGGGGGTTACGCGTCGAGTCCACCGAACGAAATCCTCCTCGGACAGGTGAGCCGAGGCGCCGAGGTCGAGCCGCCCGTCTGATAGCGAGCTGATTCCCAGAAACACCGGACCCGAAGTTGTCTTCTTCGGGGTCGCGTGTGGACCGTCGAAGATGCCGAGGGCAGCCTCGCGGATCGCAACCTGATCCCAGTCGTGACCACTCATCTGCCGAACCCCTGAAGGGCCCTGCGCACACGGCGCTCGAGCTCGCGCCCCTCAGCAAACTGCTCATCGAGGCGCTTGAGAAGCGCTGGGAAGCGCTCTTCGAACGGCTCGTCCTCGTCGAGGGCCTCCTCGTTGCCGACGTAGCGCCCAGGCGTCAATGCGTAGCGGTGCTCGGCGATCTCCTCGCGGGATGCGACGGCCGCGAAGCCGGGAACGGTCTCGGGCGCCCGCTCGCGCTTGAACTCGCGGTAGACGGCCGCGATCCGCTCCACCTCCTCCGCTGAGAGCGCCTTCTGCTTGCGCGAGCCCTCGATCAGCGTTCCGAGCTTGCGGCCGTCGATGAAGAGCACCTCGCCCTTGCGCTTGCGGTAGGCCTTACCGCCACCCCGGTTCTTCGAGAGGAACCAGAGCGCACACGGGATCTGGGTGTTGGCGAAGAGCTGACCCGAGAGCTGGACCACGCAGTCGACGTAGTCGGCGTCGACGAGCGCCTTGCGCACGGCCAGACGCGCCGTCTCACCGTTCGAGAGCTCACCCGTCGCCATCACGAAGCCGGCGGTGCCTCCCTCCTTCAGGTGATGGAGGAAGTGCATGATCCACATGGTGTTCGCGTTCCGCGGCGCGAGCGGCATCCGCTCGCCGCCGACGGCGACACGCGGGTCCTTGTCGGGGACTCGATCGGCGCCCCAGCCGTTCTCTCCTTTGGCGCCGTCGTTGAACGGCGGATTGGCCAGGATGTAGTCGGCCTTGAGCGTCGCGTGCTTGTCGTCGGTATAGGAGTTGCCCTGCTCGATGTGCCCGCCGATCCCATGGATGAACAGGTTCATGCGGCAGAGCCGGTAGGTGAAGTCCTTGGCCTCCTGACCGACGAACGACAGCCGGCCGCTGTGCTTGGTGAAGACGTCGGACTGCACGAACATGCCGCCCGAGCCGCAGCACGGGTCGAAGACGACCCCTTCCGTCGGCTCCAGCATCGCGACCAGGGTCCGGACGATGCTGCCGGGCGTGAAGTACTCCCCTCCCCGCTTGCCCTCGGCGCTGGCGAACTCGCCGATGAAGTACTCGTAGACGCGCCCGATCAGGTCCTCGCCGCCGTGGTCCTCCCGGAACACGTCCTTCGAGAACAGAGCGATGAGCTGGCCGAGGTCCTCGGGCGCCATGTTCGAGCGGGCGAACACTTTGGGCAGAAGCCCGCGGAGCTGCTCGGGGTAGGTCTGCTCGAGGAGCTCGAGCGCGGCGTCGATCTTGAGCTTGATGTCGTCGGCCTGGGCCTGCGCAACAAGCTCGGACCACCTGGCCGGCTTCGGGACGATGAACGCCCCGACCGCGGCGTAGGCGTCCGGGTCCTCGAGGATCGCCTCGCGCGTCTCCGGGTCGTCGGCGTACCAGTCGCTCTTCGGGTCCTCGACCATCGCCTCGAGCTCGGCGCGCCGGTGCTCGTACCGGAGCGACAGGAAACGCAGGAAGATCAGGGGCAGGACGTAGCGCTTGTAATCCGGCGTCTCGATAGGGCCGCGCAATGCCACCGCGGCCTGGAACAGCTCGTCCATCAGGCCGGCGACGCCGTTCTTGCCCTTCTTGGTGGTCTTCTTCGCGCGCTTCTTCGCCATGCCTGTTCCTTCTCGACGGTCCCCTACCGCAGAACCTTGTTGCCCGGCGGTCCAGCAGCCCGCCAGGGTCAGTATGAGACGTGCCTATTGTCGAAAAGTAGTACATAATGCCAAGACGACAGGTCTCCCAAGTCCGGTCAACCCTTTACTCTCCGAAGGACGGATGGCTACGGTTGGGATCGCCCATGCCAACCCGCGTCCTAGCCTGCGTCCTCCGCCGGGCCAACCAGGTCCTGATCTGCCGCCGCCCCGCCCACAAGCGTCACGGCGACCTCTGGGAATTCCCCGGCGGGAAGGTCGAGCCCGGCGAGAGTGACCTCGAGGCCGCCCAGCGCGAGCTGGCCGAGGAGCTCGGCCTGGATGTGACCGCCGTCCGCGGGGTGGCGTTCTCAGTCACGGACCCCGGCTCGGAGTTCGTGATCGAGTTCCTGGACGTGGAGGCCCGGGGAGCGCCCCAGTGCCTGGAGCACTCCGCCCTGGCCTGGCCCACCGTGGCGGAGCTGCTGAGCTACGAGCTGGCGCCAAGCGACCGTCGCTTCGCAGAATGGCTTCTAAGCCGTCCCAACCCGGGTGCCCCTCCCGCCGGAGCGGACGCACCCAACCACCGCCGCGAAGCCACCTAGACCCATGTCTGCCCACCCCCCCACGGCCATCCCACCCGATCTCGAGCCGCTGGTGCGTCAGTGGGGCCGTCGCTGGGGCCTGCCCGACCTGGCGGACCACCTGAGCGTGAGGTTCAGCGATCGGATGACCCGGTCGTTGGGTCGCTGCCGGCCGGCCAGCGGGCGGGTGCGGTTGGCGGCCCACCTGCAAGACGGGCCCGCCGCGCTGCTGGAGGAGGTGCTCTGTCATGAGGTGGCTCACGTGGCGGTGCATCAGCTCCAGGGGCGCGGCTCCCCACCGCATGGTCCCATTTGGCGGGAGCTGGTGGAGGCCGCCGGCTACCCCGCGCGTATGCGGGCCCCGGCCACATCGACCGCGACAGCGCCTTCACGGCCCACCGGCCCCCGCCCCCGGTATGTCCACCGCTGTCCGGTCTGCCACACCGAGCGCATGGCCCGGCGACCGGTCCCGGAGTGGCGCTGCGCGGAGTGCCTAGCCGCAGGCCTGGACGGCAGGCTGGAAATCACTCGACTCGCGCCCGACCCAGCCGCCGACGCGTGACCGAAATGGGCTGCCCCTTCTGTCCCCCGGACCCGGAGCGGGTCTTCTACGAGGGGGAGCGCGTGCTGGCCCTCTGGGACGCCTTC
Source organism: Gemmatimonadota bacterium (assembly GCA_041390105.1). Lineage (NCBI taxonomy): Bacteria > Pseudomonadati > Gemmatimonadota > Gemmatimonadota bacterium. The sequence goes on along the minus strand of JAWKQO010000002.1, from coordinate 258,930 downwards.
CCGGTCTCCGACGGGCACGCGCTGCTGGTCCTCCGCCGCCATGTGGCCTCCTGGTTCGACGCTGACCCGGACGAGCAGCTCGAGCTGGTCCGGGCCACGGCGTTGGTCCGCGCCCACATCGAAATGAAGCACCGGCCCGCAGGCTACACCGTGGGCATCAACGTGGGCGAGGCAGCCGGCCAGACCGTGCCCCACCTGCACGTGCACGTGATTCCGCGCTACCCGGGCGACGTACCGGATCCGCGGGGCGGCGTGCGCCACGTGATCCCGTGGAGGGGCAACTACCTGGCCCCGCCCGCGGACGCGCTCACTCCCGCGCCGGGCCACTCGGGCCGGCCGAACCGGAAGGCGCTCCTCACCGGGGGTCTGGACGATCCGCTGCTCCCCCACCTGATTGCGCACCTGGATCAGGCCACGCGCGTGGACATCGCGGTGGCGTTCGCGTTGGAGTCCGGGGTGAGCGAGTTGGAGGAGCACCTCCGCGACGTGCTGGACCGGGGCGGGCGTGTGCGGGTGATCGCGGGCGACTACCTGGGCGTGACCGAGCCGCCGGCGCTCCATCGCTTGCTGGATCTCCAGAGCGCCGAATCCAAGGGGCAGCTCGAGCTGCGCATCTTCGAAAGCGCGGGGACTAGCTTCCACCCCAAGGCCTACATCGTCTGCCAGCAGGATGGCAGCGGCGCCGCGTTCGTGGGGAGCTCCAACCTGAGCCGCACCGCGCTCCGTCGGGGCGTGGAGTGGAACTACCAGGTTGTGCCGAGCGTGGACGAACACGGCTTCGGCGAGGTGCTGCGCGCGTTCGAGCAGCTCTGGACCCACCCGCAGGTGCGCACGGTGGATCCGCAGTGGGTGCAGTCGTATCAGGCGAGGCGCCGGCCGGCGGAACCGCTCGTGACCGGCACGCCAGCCGAGCTCGAACCGGTGCCCGTGCCCCACGAGATCCAGCTGCGTGCGCTGGAGGCGTTGGAGCGCACGCGAGCGGACGGCAACAGCGCCGGGCTGGTGGTGCTGGCCACCGGGCTCGGCAAGACCTGGCTGAGCGCGTTCGACTCCGAGCGCCTCGGAGCCAGGCGCATTCTGTTCGTGGCCCACCGGGAAGAGATCCTGGGGCAGGCCATGAAGACGTTCCGGCGCATCCGGCCCACCGCCACGCTCGGGCACTACTCGGGCAAGGCCAAGGCACCGGACGCAGAGATCCTCTTCGCCTCCATCCAGACCCTGTCCCGCTGGAACCACCTGCAGCGCTTCGACCCCAAGGAGTTCGACTACATCGTGGTGGACGAGTTCCACCATGCCGCCGCGCGCAGCTACCGGAAGGTGATCGGCTACTTCGAGCCGCGGTTCCTGTTGGGGCTCACCGCCACACCGGAGCGCACGGACGGCTCCGACCTGCTGGCGCTCTGTGGAGACAACCTGGTCTACCGCGCGGACGTGGCCGACGGGATTCGGCGGGACCTGCTCTGCCCCTTCGACTACTACGGCGTGCCGGATCAGGTGGACTACGACCAGATCCCCTGGCGGAGCCGCCGGTTCGATGAGGAAGCGCTGACTCGAGCGGTGGCCACCCAGGCGCGTGCAGAGAACGCCCTGGAGCAACTGCAGAAGCGGGGCGGTGAGCGCACGGTGGCGTTCTGCGTGTCGCAGCGGCACGCCGATTTTATGGCGGAGTCTCTGAGCCAGCAGGGCCTCCGGGCCGTGGCTGTGCACGCGGGGTCCAGCAGCGCCCCTCGCGCCCACTCCCTGGAACGCCTGGAGGCGGGCGAGCTGGACGTGATCTGCTCGGTGGACATGTTCAACGAGGGCGTGGATCTGCCTCAGGTGGACACCGTGCTCATGCTCCGCCCCACCGAGTCCCGCATCCTCTGGCTCCAGCAGTTCGGCCGCGGCTTGCGCTGGAGGGAGGGCAAACGCCTCAAGGTCATCGACTACATCGGCAACCACCGCGTCTTCCTCACCAAGGCCCAGGCCTTGTTCGACCTGGGCAACGCGGACCGGGACGTGGCGATGATGCTGGAGCAGCAGGAGGCGGGCACCCTGGAGCTGCCGCCCGGTTGTTCGGTGACCTACGAGCTCGAGGTCCGGGACATCCTGCGCTCGCTGCTCAAGACCACGACTGCGGGCGAGCAGTTGGAGGAGTACTACCGCGACTTCCGTGAACTCCGCGGTGTGCGCCCGCTGGCCAGCGAAGCGTTCCTGGACGGCTACAACCCGCGCAGCACCAAGAAGGGCGGCTACGGAAGCTGGCTGGACTTTGTCCAGGCCATGGGGGACCTGAGCGAGCCCCAGCGGCAGGTCGGCGAGCGGATCGGCGCGTTCCTGGATCAGCTCGACAGCACGCCCATGACCAAGAGCTACAAGATGCTCGTGCTGCAGGCGATGCTGAGCGAAGGTGCCCTGCCCGGCCGCATCGGCATCGAGCGGTTGGTGGAGCGCTTCGCCCACCATGCGCGCCGCTACACGGCGCTCCGCACCGAGTTGGGTGCCCCCCTGGAGGATGCCGCGGCCCTCCGGAAGCTGATCGAGAAGAACCCCATCGCCGCCTGGGTGAGCGGAGCAGGCACCGGACAAACGTCCTACTTCAGCTACGAGGAGGGTGTGTTCTCCACCACGTTCTCGGTGCCTGAGGAGCTGGAGGAGACCGCCGCCGACCTGGCCGCCGAGCTCGTGGAGTGGCGACTGATGGAGTACCTGCACCGGACCGGCGGCGTGAGCGGCCCCGACCGGTTCGTGTGCAAGGTGAGCCACTCGGGTGGGACGCCCATCCTGTTCCTGCCCGATCGGAAGGCTCAGCCCGGCCTGCCCGAAGGCTTCGTGGACGTGGTGGCCGACGACCGCTGGTACCAGGCCAAGTTCGTGAAGGTGGCCGTCAACGTCATGAACGAGCCCGGCCGGTCGGAGAACGTGCTGGCGGATGTGCTGCGCGGCTGGTTCGGGCCCCAGGCTGGCCAGCCCGGCCGGACCGACCGTGTGGTGTTCGAGGCGGTGGGTCAGGGCTACCGCATGAAGCCGGTCCGGGCTGAGGAGGTGTTGGCGGAGGGGCCGGTGCTGTGGCGGAAGTACACGCGAGCCGAGGCGTTCCAGGCCGTGGGGGTCCAGCCCAAGGGGTTCGAGACGCAAGTCGGTGTGGTCCCGCGACCCGATCAGATCCTCTTGTTTGTGACCCTGGACAAGAAAGGGAAGCCGGAGGAGCACCGCTACGAAGACCGGTTCCTGTCACCCACCGAGTTTCAGTGGCAGAGCCAGAACAAGACGTCGCAGGCCAGCAAGCTCGGGCAGGCCCTACGCCACCACGAGGAGCGGGGCGTGGCGGTGCGGCTCTTTGTACGGAAGGCGGCCAAGGTGGGCGGGAAGACCGAGCCGTTCCGCTATGCGGGGGAGCTGGTCTTCCAACGTTGGGAGGGGGAGAAGCCGATCACGGTGTGGTGGGCACTCAAGGCTGGGGTGCCGGAGGGGGTGTGGGGGGAGGTGGGGTGAGGGCGGGAGATACCCGACTCACGCCGCCATCGCTTAGCCCCGTCCCCGACGCGAACCTCGACGAGGGCAGCATCACCCGGCTATGGTACCAGGATGAAGTCAGCGACCGAGGACACCGACGTCGACACTCTCGCACGCATGAGCGAGCTCTACCGCCGCATGACGCCTGCGGAGAAGCTCCGGCGCGTCAGTTCGCTCACAATGGCCACCGAACGCCTTGCCCTGGCGGGACTCATGTCCCGTCACCCCGGAGAGTGCGAAGGCCAGCTGAGGCTTCGCCTGGCGCGTCAGCGTTTGGGCGCGGAGCTATTCGCTCTCTGCTTCCCGCACGCACCGTCTCCAGGTGAGTGATCGCGGAGCACTCGATCCCGTCGCAGTGTCGCAAGCTCGAGTGGTATCGCCGCGGCGGCGGATCACGCTCGGCTCGATGAGTGGGCCACCCGGCTCGGAGTCGCAGATCTTCTGGAGCGCGCATTCTCGGAGGCGCGCAGGGCGTAGCGCGCGAGCCCAGATTGAGCCGCCCCGGGGTCCATCAGAGGCTCGTAGACTTGAGTCCCACCGACCGAGTGGCAGGCGTAACCTGACGCTAGTGGGGCGGGTTCATAACGCCCGCGCTTCCTCCGTGGGCGGCAACGCACCCGGCGCAGGTCCGCCTTCCAGCAACGCCCAAACACCGACGTCCTCGTCGATCTCCGGCCAGTGGATCCCATAACCTCCCGGGAGCAGGACCCAGTTTGCCCTCTGAGCAGGTGTCGCGGTGTGGAGGCGGGGATACCACCACAAGGGCACAGAGACGGTTCGCCCGTCCTCCAGCGTTACATCCAGCGTCGCCTCGGACAACTCCACCGCGACGGCCCCTATTCTGTACTCACGATCCATGGAAGTCGTCCCACGCCCGGACGAGGGCGTCGTGGTGAGCCTCAACCAAAGCTCGCAGCCGACGGAGCTCGTGTCGAGGAAAGCCCTCCGACGCGCCCACCTCCACCGGGTCGAGCCAGAGCTTCGCACTCGATAGGTCTCGATCGATATGGACGTGTGGGCGCTCACCGTCTTCGGCGCTGTAGAAGTAGAAGCGATAGGGGCCGAGGCGTAGGATGGTGGGCACCCGCCAGATTGGTACCCACCAAGGCGCGCCCAAATGATGTGATGGGACCGTGGTGCATCCAGTAGCCTGCTTCGACACTTCTGTTGTGCTCCGCGTCGTGCCGGGGCAGCCTGGCAAGCTCGCCCGGTGGAGAGAGATCTACCCAGTGGCGAGACCCGGACCTTCCAATCCCCGCCGTGGCTAGGCATGTCTCCCAGTTTCGCTCGGTCGCTGTTCTTGCGGCGTCCTGCAGCCAACTTCGGTCGGTGCCCGTGGACCGCTACCACCTGGTGGTGCAGTGGTCGCTGCGGGGATATGAGTCGACGTCGGTGCTTACTATTCGGGGTGAGTGAAGGGGCATGGATGGCGGCCGGACACCTTGTCGGCGGTCACCAGAACCTTCCATTCTCGCTGGGCTCGCCCTGCCTCGACCGGGCGGGCGAGTCCAGCGGCCGCTCTCTCACGGTGGGGAGCCGCCCCGCTCAGACTCCCAGGGCCCTCCCCGTTGGTGACCCCGCTCGCCGCACCGCGCCCAGAGGTCTAGAATCCCTACTTGTTTGGCCCCAGCCACAGCTGACCAGAAGACTGCTGATGCCGCAAACGCGTCAGGATGAGATTTGGCGAGGGCTAGGGGAGGCTCTCGCGCCCCGCTATCGCCTCGAGGAGGAGCTGCCTGCCGGTGGCATGGGGAGAGTGTTTCGCGCTTTCGATGTGAAACACTCGAGATCTGTGGCCATCAAGTTGCTGCGGCCGGAGATCGCAACTCCAGGGATGCGTTCGCGCTTCGCGAAAGAAGTCAAAGCCCTCGCCGCGCTCCGGCACCCGCACATTCTGCCACTAATAGACTCGGGTGACTGGGAAGGACTTCCCTATTTCATAACGCCCTTCATCGAGGGCGACTCGCTGAGCGATAGGATCTCCAGCTCAGCGCCCATGGGTCTCGACACAGTCTTGGCCTTAGTCGGCCCGGTGGCTGATGCACTCGACTACGCGCATCGGCTGGGCTTTGTGCATCGCGACATCAAGCCCAGCAACATCCTCATTTCTGCTCAGCACGCCATCCTCGCGGACTTCGGAATCACGCGAATTCTGGGCGATGAGGCGGCTGACAAGCATCGTATCACCGGACCAGCTCTCGGCACGCCCCAATACATGAGCCCAGAGCAGGTGCTTGGCGAGTCAAGACTCGACGGGAGAGCTGACGTATACAGTCTCGGCTGTGTCGTGTTTGAGATGCTAACCGGGGAACCGCCATTCGGCGGTAGAACCTCACCGTCGCTCATCGCTCAGCAGATCAGTGCGCCGCCGCCGCGACTGGCTCAGAAACGCCCCGACTTGGGCCCCGCAGTCGACGAAAGCATTGGACGGGCCCTGGCCAAGCAACCCACCTCCCGGTACCGAACGGCCGGCGAGTTCTACACGGCCCTCCGAAGCACTTCCCGGAGTCACGCAGCCCCCCCCCGACTGCACCTAAACGTGTTCGGCCGTTCCGCCGCAGTGCTAGCGCTCGCCGGCGCGATCGGTCTGGCGGCGTGGACGGCGCTCGATCGGCTTGAGAGTGGAAGATCTGAGCTGCCAGCATCGGTCTACTCGATCAACCTGCATGCCCCGACTCCGCTGGACCAGCGCGACGAGGCTACTGTGGCGGCAGCCGGGAGCGAGTTGGCTCGGCTCCTTTCAGGATGGGACGAAGTGGACGTGCTGCCGGGTATGCCCCAACGCGTTGAAGCTCCGGGCGCTACGGGGGCTGGAGAGCAGGAACGAAGCCGTCCAGCGCAGGCGGCCGAGGCCGGTGCGACCCACATCCTCGAGCTCTACTTCAGCTTTCGTAGTGACAGTCTGTTCGCGGATGCACGAACGACCGAACTCGGCGGCAGCCCCAAGACCGCTCTCGTTGCCCAGGTGGGCGGACTCAAGACTGAGGCGCTCAACCTCATGGCCCACGTTGCGGCCGCGGTCCTCGGCATTCCAGCGGCAGCGCCCGATCTGTCGGAGCTCAAACGCGACTCCCGGTACTTGGCCGCCGTGCGCCTATACCTGAGTGGGGAGTCACACTTGGAAGGATGGCTGCTCACGAGAGCCGAAGCCGACTTTCGTACGGCTCTCGCGCTCGATTCGACCTTCGCTCGGGCCCACCAGTTCCTCGCGACGACCCTGTACTGGTCCGGCTCCGAGGATCCAGCGACGCTACCTGAGTTGCAGGGAGAGATGCGCAGCCACATTGCGTCAGCGCGGCGCCGCTCGGCCGTATTGGGTTCATCCGATAGCACAGCAGTTGAAGCGATGCATGGCTTCTTCAACGGGGACTACGATGCAGCGCGGCGTTCCCTGTCGACGCTCATTGCGGCGGATTCGACAGACCTGTTTGCCTGGGTGATGTTGGGCGCCGTCGAATACCGCGATCCTTTCGTAACAGAGCGCTCGGACGGGAGCGTTGTTCCACGGGGCAACTGGAACTCGGCGCTTCGTGCCTTCCGCACCACGGTCCGCTTGGCTCCCGATTTCTTCCTCGGTTTTGGACACCTCGCCGAAGCGTATCAACGGGTTGCGGACGGACTCAGGTTTCAGGTGTGTTACGGCTTTCAACGACCAGGCCGCACATTGCTGATTGGCGACTTCGGTCCTGCTCAGGAGCGAGTCTACCTGTGTCCAAGAGTGGCAGATAGCATTGTGTGGATTCCTCAACCGGTGAGTGGTCAAGAAGGCCATCAAGCGCTGGTCGACCAAGCGAGAGCCTTCCACCAGGAGGTCGGGGCGGACCTGCAACGATGGCTCGACTTCGCGCCCGCAAACCCCCGGGCATACATGGCGTCGGCGGATTGGCTCGTCGACGACGCAGAATACCGAGCGACCGCCGGGTCTACGCGACCCTGGTCCGAACTCCTGGCTCCGGCGCTGGCCCGCGCTGAGCGTGGAATCGAGCTTTCCAGAGATACGACAGCAGGCCAACTCGTCGCTGTCGCCAACCTACGGCTCGCCGCTGGAGATGTCGCAGCAGCCGTGGCGGCGGTGGACCGAGCACGCTCGATCGCCGGAGCTTCCGTGCGGAGGGTGGTCCTTTCCACCGCAGCGGCGAATCCCTATGTCGCCGCCGGTCGTTATGGAGACGCCTATGAGGTCGGCTTTCCGGCGGCCGCCCAAGAGGAGCTCACTGTCCGTTCGCCCGACGGGATGCCGCTGCGGTTCCAGGCGGAGGAGTCTCTCTTTCGACTCCGTGTTCTGGGAAGCGTCGGAGTCGTTGGATTGCAGGTGCCGGCGACACTCCGTGAGATCGAAGCGACGTGGGCTGAGGAAGGCTATTCACCTGATGAGGCGGATTTGCTCCGGCGGCGCTTTGCGGGGCAGCTACGGCTGGCGCTGCTCGGGGACTCAACGTCCGTGACTCGGAAGTGGCGCTCGGCGTTCGAGGCCCCGCCGCCGGAGTTCCGCGGCCTTCAACTGGGCGTTGAAGACCCTGCGAGGTCGCGTGAACTACTCGACTCAGCCCTCGCGACAGTGGTTGCGGGAAACGCTAGCCCCACGTCCGTCTTTCTGACCGGGGTTTTAGCTCAGAACCTCGGCGAGCACGAGTCAGCGATCCGCACGCTAGCACTGCTGGACTCGATGCCCTTAGGGATAGGGTCTTTCCGCGAGGAGTGGGGGCTGCGGACTCGTTCGTGGCGGCTCCGCGCCATCAGCTTGGAAGCCCTGGATCGTGCTGAAGAGGCCGTACCCCTCTTCGCCGACTTCACCCGCTCATGGGTGGGAGCCGATCCAGCGCCGTCGGGAGCCCTGGGCACCGCGCGCCTCGACGCCGTGCCTCCCCCCTGAATTGTCGGCCCAGTCGTGCATCATTCACCCCCATCAAGGAGCTAGATCCGTGAGCGAATACGACTATCCCAGGACCTGCATCAAGTGCCCCGATTCTGGGGTCGAGATCTGTGGAAACCCGCCCGACAAGAATCGATGCAACGACTTCCTCGTCCTCCTTGCAGAAGATTCCGACGTACTCACGGCAGACCTTGACGAATCGAGGGGGGCGGCCAACGCACGATGCCCGGTCGGGTATCGATTCGCGGGGGTAGCCTACCGAGAAGGGCAGATCAAGTCAAAGTTCGTCGACTGCGTCGACGCGTCGATCTACGCCTACGTCCCGTTCCGGATCTGGCACTTCTTCTGCTTCTGGGCTTGCGAGGACTAGGAGTCAGTAGTGCGATCCGGGCCCTTGGTGCGTCCCTGGGCATGTCCTGCTCGAAGGAGCCGGGGTCTGCGCAGTTCAGCGCTCTTGGGGCGAAGCCCACTCCAGACTCGTTCCGGGGTGGGCTTCGTTGCCGGCTTGCCTGGGATCTTGCCTACGAGGCTCAAGCTTGGCCCAAATGCAGGCTTGACAGTCACTTGCAGACTCCATTCCAGGATTAGATGAATTTGCGTTAGCCCCTCCTCGTCCTCATGACTCGCCCCTGACTCTCCGTTGATCCCCAACGACCAACCTCGACTCGAGACGGAGATGCACCCGCATCTCGAATACCACACGAGCCGAGGAGATGCATCATGTCAGGCCTTCCCGTTGCCCATGAATGCGAGTCGGGATCCATCTCGGACGCGCATCCGCGGAGGAGCGGACAACGACGCAGCGCTCGCTCTCTAGGCTTCCGCGCAGCCGAGCCGGCTCGCGATGCCACGCGTGACGGACTCTTCATAGAGCGCCTCCCTGAGATCGACGAACTCACCCGTTCGGCGCTCTGCCGGGGCCGAGGCCTCCACGGCCCCGACGCCGACGACTTCGCCGCCTGGGTCCGCCTCCGGCTGCTCGAGGACGACGCCCGTATCCTGCGCGCCTTCGGCGGCCGTAGCACCTGGCGCACCTACCTGCGAACGGTGATCTGGAACCTCTACCGCGACTTCCTGGACCTGGAGCGTGGCAAGTGGCGCCCCTGCACTGCCACCCGTCGCCTGGGCGCGCAGGCGGTCAAGCTGAGCCGGTTGATGAACCGGGACGGGCTCTCTCTCTCGGCGGCGGTGGCGGTGGTTACGCCTTCCGGCGCGGATCCCGACCGGCGCCGGGCGCTCACTCGAGTCGCGGCGCAGCTCCCCCACCGCCCTCACCGCAGGTTCGAGCGACTTGAAGAGCTTCGCGCACATGGCAACGGAGGACCAACGCCGGAGAGCGAGCTGCTCCAGCGCGAGGAAGGCTGCCGTCAGGCGGAGCGCGCACGTCAGCTCGAGCACGCGATCGAGACCCTCCCTCTCCCCGAGCAACTGCTGGTCCGGCTCCGCTTCTGGGAGGACATGAAGGTCTCGGAGATCGCCCGAACCATGGGGTGGCCCCAGAAGCCGCTCTACCGGCAGCTCGCGAGGCTGCTTGAGGTGCTTCGGGCCAGGATGGAGCAGGTCGAGGTCGCCCAATTCTGAAACCCGCCCGGGACCTCTCGGGGTCTCGGGCGGGTTCGCCCGCTCGCCAGTTGAACCGTCCCTCGGTAGCGCTAAACGAACCGCCGCCGGCGTTCGCGCCGATTCCAGGTCGCTCGCACGCGCCCTCTCAGCACGCCGTCACCCCAAGACGGAAGCCGGCGAAGAACGCCTGCTGGCGCTGTTGGGATGATCCGTGGGCGCCCGGGTTGAACCAGGGAGTGCCGAGGGGGTCGCCCACTTCGAACAGCGTTGTCGCAGCCTCCTGGAGGTCTCCCGCATCGAGCAGACCGCGTGCGCCCGCAGTGGACGCCCACGCGCCGGCGAAGCAGTCCGCCGCAAGCTCGGTGACAATGGAAGGGAACCGGCTCAGAGCACCAGTCTGGAATTGGATGTGATGGCCGATCTCGTGCGCGATGATGACCGCCGGCGCGAAGTCGCCGATCCGCTGGAGCTGATCCAGCATGAAGGCCTCGTCCAGGAAGACCCCCAGGTCCCTGCCGCAGTAGAACGCTTGTTGGCCGGGGCAGGAGCTCGGGGCAACGCCGCGAAACAGGATGAAGGCCCGGAGCGGTTGGTAGGGGAATCCCCCGGTGAGCAGTCCGAAGACCTGGGCCGCGAACGGCTCGACATCTGCCCGGACCGCCAGGTAGAGGTCGGTCGGAGTGTCGGGGCACCCATCTCCATCGAACACGCCATTGAAGTTCTCCGCCACGCCAAGGCAGCGATCGGCGCTGTCCGGAATCCCGTCTCCATCCGAGTCGACCCCTGGCTCCGGGCCCAGCCCGTCCGAACAGCCGATCGCGAGCAGAACGAGTAGCGGAACGGCACGTGTGACTCCCGCCTCTCTGGAACGCTTCAAGCGCAGCGCTTTCATCGTGTACCTCCGGGTCTCGGTCGTCCCCCCTGACCTGCTCGAGGCGGCCGAGGGTCCGGCCGCGGTGGATGCTGACCTCTAGAGGGACACAGTCGCTCGATTCGCGGACCAGACCCCGACGCCTGCGTTGGATCAACCGAAGTCAAAGCGCTGTCGGAAAACGATTTGCACACCCCGCCGCTGGGTCGATCGGCCTGTGCTTCGGACGCTCGCGCCCCCCCTGACCCACCCCTGACCCCCCCTTGAGCCCTCCCCCCGATCCTCCTTCCACACGCAGCGGGTTGGCGTTGGACCGACCCCGCGGAGCGGACCCGATCGGGTCGAGGAGAGACGATGTCGAGCCGCAGCAAGCACCCCCGTAGCAGCACCCATCACGCACACGCGTCGTTGGCCCTCCTGTCCATCGCCGGCCTGGCCCTGGGCCTGGGCGGTTGCACCGACCCCGTGGGGCCGAGGCTCGGTGAGCAGGCGGGAGTCAGCCGGGGCGAGATGGTCAACGAGAACAACGACGCCCGTGTGCACATCGAGATCGACGACTTCGAGCAGTGGATGCCCTACGTCGAGAAGGGACTGCACGACTGAGGCAGAGCACACATCAACCGAACGATCGACGATCACACTTCTTGCGAGGAACGAACCCATGAGCACCCATCTGAAGAGACGCGCACGCCGCTTCCATCGAGAGTGGATCCTTCCTGCCCTTGGCGGCGCCGGCGCCGGTGTGCTGTTCGGCCTGACGGTGATCTTCCTGATGAAGCCGGTGGTGGATGCGGGGAACGGCGAATTGCTGGGCGCCTCGTTCCTGTTCGCCGTCACTCGGCTGAGGCTCCGGCGACGGGCACGTTCGGGGAGGCTGGCCACGCTGCAGGGAGCGAGGAAGATGCGGGGCTACTGGAAGGCCTTGGCGCTGGTCCTGGCGACGCCTGGATTCCTGGCCTGCACCGATCCGGTTGCACTCGCAGAGCCGGAGACGGCGATCGCGAGTGAGCCGCGGCTCGCCGATACCATCCATCCCTGCAGAGTGGGGGGCGGCGACCGTGGGGGAATCGACGACCGGCTGGCCATCGAGTGGATCGGCCGATGCTGACCGGGCGGGCGCCCGTACCCTCCCGGTGCGGGCGCCCCTTCCAGCTGGTGCCGCGAACCGCCCGGACCCGCGCGTGGGTGCCGGGCGGTTGTCGCTCAACTGGTCAGGAGCACGATGGCCGAGAGGATCCACCCCACCCCCACCGCCACCAACAACATCACTTCGGGTGCCCGCACCGGCTGTGGTCCCGGCTTCCCATGGAACCAGGATACCACCAGGGCGGCCAGTAGACCGGCCAGGGCAGTGACCAACCCCAGCGGATAGACCACGCGGGGCAGCAAGGCATTCTGCACGAGCTGGTCGACGATGCCCATCCCCACCACGCTGGCGCCGAAGACGCTCCCCACGATCAGCGGCATGCGACGTTCGCGAAGGCCCTGGAAGACGTTGGGCGCCGCCGCCGGCTGGCCGGTGGTGAGCGCATCGATCTTCCGTACCAGCGTGGCCGCATCGGGACGGTGCCGAGCGTTCTCCGCCAGACATGGCGTCAGCAGTTCCGTCAGCTCCGCATCGCGGCTGTGGGCGGACGCGATCATGGTCTGAGGCAACGCACCCGGCAGACGAGGGGGCTGACCGCTGAGCAGCGAGATCCCGAGCACGCCCAGGCTGTAGACGTCCGTCCGTCCGGACACTTCGGCGCCGTGGATCTGCTCCGGGCTGATGTAGCCGGGCTGCCCCAGCTGTTCACCGGTGCGCGTCAGCCGATCGCGGGGATCGGTGGACTCGATGAGCGCGGCGATGCCGAAGTCGGTGAGCCAGGGCCGCCCCGTCTCGTCTTCCACCATGATGTTCTCGGGGCGGACGTCGCGGTGGACGATGTTGATCCGGTGCGCGGCGGCCAGCGCGGACGCCAGGTCCCGCATCATCCGGCGCACGTCGGCAGGTGCGGGAGGCCCCAACGCTCGCACGCGCTCCGCCAGGTTCACCCCTCGGAGGTAGGGCAGCACCAGATAGGGTAGACCGGTCGAGAGCAGGCCGACCCGGAAGATGGGCACGATGTTGGGGTGAAGCACTCCGGCCAATGACTGCGCTTCACGCTCGAAGCGCTTGAGCGCGGAGGTGTCCTGCGCCAGATCCGAACGAAGTACTTTCAGCGCCACCAAACGCTTGAGTGCCGGTTCCCGGGCCAGGTGCACCGTGGACATGGAGCCCTCACCGATCAGCCGCAGCAGCTGGAACGCATCGTTGAAGCGCTCCTGCAGCTCGGCCAGCTCGGTGCCCATGGGTCGGCGCGCCATCGACGTCGAGGGGCGCCCGGCCGGTGCTTCCGCCTTCGCCACCACTTCGGCGGCCCGGATCTTTTCGACCAACGCCTTGGTGTCATCGACCGGCGTCAGCTCCATCTCGCGGGCCAACACGTCCGCGAAGCGGTCGTACTGCCGGAGCGCATCGGCGCGCCGCCCCGCCTCCGCGAGCAACTCGATCAGGGCGTGATTGGCCTCGTCATCCAGCGGGTCGGCGTCCACCCAGGCACGGGCCGTCTCCAACGCTTCCGCCGTGCGGTCCGCAACCCGGTGTTCGTCCACCAGGGCGCGGAAGGCCTTCTTGCGGAGGCGTTCCAGGCGCAAACGCTGTCGCTCAACCCAGCCTTCGAACTCCGCACTCTGGGGGACCAGTCCTCCCAGGAACGGGCCGCCGTACGCGGCCAACGCATCCTGGTAGCGCCCCGATTCGACGGCGTCGGTGAAGCGTACCGCATCGCATTCGAGTGAGCGGGTGACCTGCACCACCTCCCGTGCCCCGTCCACCCACTCCTCACCGAGCTCCTTGCGCAGCTCGTGCAGCGCCTGGTTCAGGGAATGCCGGGCGTTCTTGGGCGGGCTTTCCGGCCAGAGCAGGCCCGCCAACCCGTCCCGGGTGCCGCTGCGCTCCACTGCCAGATAGGCCAGCAGCGAACACGGTCGGGCCCGGTTGAGCAGGTCCGACCGGTCGACGCCGTCCGCCTGGATGGACGGGCCGCCAAGAGTGGTGACGTGGATGGGAATGGGCGGGCTCCCGCGTGGGTCCTTCGGGGCGGGTAAGGTAGGAGGTCGCCGGTCACCCCGCCCGCACGTCTACTCCAGAACCGGCCCCAGCTGGAAGAGGCCGCCGCCGACCTGGCCGCCGAGCTCGCGGAGTGGCGATTAGATGGCGTCCCCGGCCTCGAGCCAAAGAAGCTTGCCTTATGTGAGGACTACCGACAAATAAGATTTAGACACTATTCTTATGTGTGAAGGGCAGCACGGTCCCCTTTCCCGCTCCCCCGAGGTCCCGCTTGGTCCAGTCAGAATCCGAACGAGCCGGTGTCTTTCGGCGGCAGCCGGGGGGCTTCAACGCCTTCATTCCAGCGTCGTTCCCTCCGTCCGACCTGAACCTCGGCCCACTGGCAGACCTGCTCGAGAGGGCGACCCTCGCCCTGGGCCGCCTCGTCGGCGCCGCAGAGGTCCTCCCGAATCCAGACCTGTTTGTCTTCATGTACGTCCGTCGGGAGGCGGTCCTCTCCAGCCAGATCGAGGGAACAGAGGCGTCCCTGGTCGACCTCCTGGAGTACGAAGCCCAGGCTGAGGAGATCGAGCGGCCAATCGATATCCGCGAGATCTCCAACTACATCGACGCGCTCCGTTTCGGTCTCGAACGAGTGGAGGAGCTGCCCCTCTCACTTCGCCTCATCCGCGAAATCCACGAGCGACTGATGACGGGCGTACGGGGAGGTGAACCGGCCAGGACGCCTGGCGAGTTCAGGCGGTCGCAGAACTGGATTGGAGGTCCGAGCCCGGCCACCGCCCGTTTCGTACCGCCCCCCTTGGACCCAATGAAGTCGGCACTCCACGAGCTGGAGAACTTCTTCCACGCCGATTCTCCGCTGCCGATCTTGATCCGTGTCGGTCTCGCCCATGCTCAGTTCGAGACGATCCACCCGTTCCTGGACGGCAACGGCAGGCTCGGGCGTCTCTTGATCACGTTCCTCCTCGCGCACGAGAACGTGCTCAGCGAGCCGCTCCTCTACCTGTCCATCTTCTTCAAACGAAACCGACAGGACTACTACGATAGACTGCAAGCCATCCGGGAGGCGGGTGACTGGGAAGGATGGCTTGCCTTCTTCCTGGAGGGTGTAGCCGTCGTGTCTGAGGAGGCTACGAATACGGCTCGGCGGATTGTCGGCCTGCGCGAGGAAGCTCGCGCAGAGATCAGCCAGAAGTTGGGACGGCGAGCCGGTACAGGACTCCTCCTTCTCGACGATCTCTTCCGCAACCCCATCGTGAACGTCAAGAGGGTCAGCAACGTCACAGATCTATCTCAGCCGGCCGCGAACGCGCTCACCAATGCGCTTGAAGAGATCGGAATGCTGAGGGAAACCACCGGGCGCAAGAAGTACCGGCTGTTCGCCTTCGACCGATATCTGAGACTCTTCGAGGAGCGGGATCAGCGCAGCTGACCCCTACCGCCCACGCCTCCCGCGATCACGCATCACATATCAACAGTTGCCTTAGCCGCCACGTTGGCTCACGCGGAGCTCGGGGGCCCTTCCCGTGGATCTCTTCGCCTATGCCCCCGCGGCGAGCCGAGCGGGGGACCTGAGAGAGAACCTCACGACGTACGCCGCCTGGTACATCGCCCTGGCCGAGCTCCTCGACGCCGACCTGGCGACCCTCGACGGGCGGATGGCGCGGGCACCAAGCGTCGAGTGCAGATTCCTGACGCCGAAGTCGGCATCGGGAGGCTGAGCGGCGGACGAGAGAGGCTTAGCCGGCCATCCCCGCGCCCGCCTGGCCGTTCGACCATTCCCCTTGACCAACCTCCAAGCGGCTCCGTCCTCCTTCGGACTTGCAGTTCACCATCGGTATACATCATGATGTAAGCATCATGATGACTCGCACGCAGATCTCATTCGACCGAGAGATGCTCAGGAAGGCTCAGGACAGGGCCCGCCAACTCGGGATCTCCCTGGCGGAGTACCTGCGACGGCTCGTGGCGGACGACCTCTCCCGGCCCGGCACCGGAGCGGACCCGCGGACGGTCTTCGACCTGGGCTCCTCCGGCGAGTCCGATGTGGCCAGGGCGAAGGACGCGATGCTGGGCACGGCGTTCTCGCGGCGCGGTCGGTGAGTCTCTTTGTCGACACCTCGGTCTGGTACGCGGCGGCAGACTCCGCCGACGTGAGCAACGCCCGAGCTCAGGAGATCCTGCTCTCCGGCGAGCCCCTGATCACATCTGATCACGTCTTGCTCGAGACGTTCACGCTGCTGCGGTGGCGCATCCACCGGCGGGCCGCCGAAGCGTTCTGGGGTGGGCTCCGACGTGGCGTCGCCACGCTGGAGTGTGTGGGCCCCGCCGATCTGGAAGCAGCCTGGAGCATCGGAGAAGCCTTCCCGGATCAGGACTTCTCTCTGGCCGACCGAACGTCGTTCGCCATCATGGAGCGGCTCGGCCTCGAGCGGGCGGCTTCGTTCGACGATGACTTCGCAGTCTATCGGTGGGGGCCGGGGCGGAGGAGAGCTTTCGAGGTGCTGCGGTAGGGGTGGGCTGCAGGTCGCCCCGACCTCTGAGGCTCGACGGTACGTCGTATAGAATCCGTCTTGTAGTCTATATTCCTTCCTGACTCCCTCACGACCACGCTTCGCCATGGCCCTCAGCATCAAAGACCCCGAAACCGACCGCCTGGCGCGGGAATTGGCTCAGCGCACCGGCGAGTCTTTGACCGAGGCCATCCGGCGGGCGCTCGAGGAGCGCCTCCAGAGGGTGAGCCGGTACGCCCAGCCCCCGCTGCGTGACGAGCTGCGCATGGTGCGGGAGCGGGTCGCGGAGCTCCCCGTGCGGGACCGGCGCACTCCGGAAGAGATCCTGGGATACGACGACCGAGGGCTGCCGACCTGATGGTGCTCGACACCTCGGCCATCACTTGCATGCTGTTGGGCGAGCCGGAGGCCGCTCGGATGGAGGCCGCAGTCGAGGCGGACTCGGTACGTCTGATCTCGGCAGCGACGACGGTCGAAGTGTCCATCGTCCTCGAGGCCAAGCTGGGTGAACCCGGTGTGTGGGCCTTCGATCACTGGTTGAACGTGATGGCCGCCGTGACCCTGGACGTGAACGCCGCCCACGCCGAGCTGGCACGGCGCGCCTACCGGCGCTTCGGCAAGGGACGGCACGTGGCGGGGCTCGACTACGGCGACTGCTTCGCCTACGCAGCGTGCGCCGCGACGGGTGAGCCGCTCCTTTTCAAAGGCGACGATTTCAGCCAGACGGATCTGGTCGCGGTCGCGTACTGAGGTCGAGTACTCAGGTCGAGCGTTGAGCGGGCTCTGAACGCGCTGCGGCTCACCCGACTACTTGGACCCGAACACCTACCCCGCCACCTTCGCCCGTTGATACTGATTCGGCCACGGCACATCCACGCCCAACGCCCGCGCCGCGTGCAGCGGCCAGTACGGATCCCGCAACAGCTGACGCGCCAGCAGCACCGCGTCCGCCCGGCCGCCGGCCACGATGTCGTTGGCCTGGACCGGATCGGTGATGAGGCCTACCGCCGCGGTCGCAATCCCTGCTTCGGCTCGGATCCGCTCCGCGAACGGGACCTGGTAGCCCGGCGCGACCGGGATCTTCGCAGCGGCCACGTTCCCTCCACTCGAGCAGTCGATGAGATCCGCACCGATCTCGCGGAGTTCCCGACACAGCCGCACCGACTGCTCCACGTCCCAACCGCCGTCCGTCCAGTCGGTCGCAGAGATGCGCACGAAGAGCGGAAGGTCCTCGGGCCACTCGGCCCGCACGGCCGCCGCCACCTGCAGCGGAAAGCGCATGCGGTTCTCCAGCGCGCCGCCGTACTCGTCTGTGCGTTTGTTGCTGAGTGGCGAGAGGAACTGATGCGCCAGGTACCCGTGTGCCATGTGCAGCTCGATGACCTCGAAGCCGGCGTCATGGGCCCGCCGTGCGGCCGCGACCCACTGTTCCACCAGAAGGTCGATTGCGGCGATCGTCAGTGCCTGAGGCTGCGGATATCCTGTCGCAAACGGGACCGCGCTCGGCGCCACCGGTGACCATCCGCCGTCCGCCGGCTCCACGGCGCCCACGCCCACCCAGGGCACCTGGGTCGATGCCTTGCGTCCGGCATGGGCGAGTTGAACGCCGGGCACAGCGCCCTGCTCACGGATGAACCGTGTGATGGGGCGAAACGCCTGAGCCTGAGCGTCGTTCCAGAGGCCGGTGTCGGCGGTGGAGATCCGGCCCTCAGGGACCACGGCCGTGGCCTCTGCGAGCACGAGCCCCGCGCCGCCCACAGCGCGGCTGCCCAGATGCACCTGGTGCCAGTCGTTCGGCAGTCCGGCCACGCTGGAGTACTGGCACATGGGCGAGACGAACACCCGGTTGCGGAACGTGATTCCACGGAGCGTCAGTGGCTCGAACAAGGGCGTGTCGGTCATGGATCGCTCGATGTGGTGATGGGCTGGCCGTGGTCCGCGGGCGGTGGTCGGCGCGGGACGGGCCTGACCGGTACGGGGATGGCAGCGCCCCGGCTGGGCACGGAGCGGTCGATTCTACCCCTGGGGGCGGACGGTGGTCGAGAGTGGCTCAGGCGGCCATCCCCGCGCCCGTCCCGCGCTTCGAATGTTCGGGGTGGCCAACGTGCGGTAGGCTCCGGCGCTTTCGGATTCGCGTCACAGGGCCTCCCCCGCTCTCCCCATTATGACCACTTATGACTATTGTAAGGTCATGGACGAGCAGGCAGGCATTGCGGAGCTCAAGGCCCGACTCAGCCACTACCTCCGTCGCGTTCGCGGGGGCCGCTCGATCACGGTGGTCGCGCGGGATCGCCCGGTGGCACGGCTGGTCCCGTACGAGCAACGGCCCGGCTTGGCCATCCGCGAGCCCCTGCCGGGCGCCCCGGCGCTCAAGGCGGTGCCGCTCCCCAAGCCGCTCCGAGTGAGCAAGGACATCGTCGATCTCCTCATCGAGGAGCGCGGAACGCGGTGATCGCCTACCTGGATGCCTCCGTCCTTCTCCGCATGGTGCTGGGGCAGCCCGGCCGGCTCACCCAGTGGAGGACGATCGAGACGGGCGTGACGAGCTCGTTGGCCGAAGTCGAGTGCCTGCGGACCCTTGATCGGCTCCGACTCCTCGAGGGCCTGGATGACGCGGTGCTCGCCGAGCGACGAAGCGCCCTGATCCGGATGTTCGAGTCCATGCACGTGGTGGACCCCACTCGCACGATTCTGAACCGGGCGTCACTTCCGCTTCCCACCACCCTTGGCACTCTGGATGCGATTCACCTGGCCACCGCAATGCTCTGGCGTGAGGAGACCGAGGCCGATCTGGTCATGGCTACGCACGACAACGCACTGGGCCTCGCAGCTCAAGCTGTGGGGCTCGCGGTGATCGGGGTGTAGGCGTCATCAAGATCCCACGTCCCACCCAGACATGGACGGGCCCGCCACCCCGCCTTGGCGTCGCCAAGACTAGTCTGACTAGTTAGATTATCCCCATGCCCGATTCCTACTCCACGTACGAGGCCAAGGCCCGGTTCTCCGAGGTCCTGCGTAAAGTGCGGGAGGGGCGAACCGTGATCGTGTCCTATCACGGCAAGCCGATCGCCGAGATCCGACCGTACCAGCCCGAGGGCGAGGACCTGTCGACTCGCCTGGATCGCCTGGCCGGCGAAGGCGTGGTGATGCGGGCCCCGGAAGGGGCGGCCTCACTGGGGCTGGTCCGACGCAAGAAGGGCGCTCTGAAGCGCTTCCTCTCCGAGCGGGACGAGTGAAGCTCGCGTACCTCGACACCTCGGTGCTGGTCGCCATCGCCTTCGGGGAAAGTGGAGGCGAGGAACTCGCTCGGACGTTGGCTGGCTTCGACGAGCTCGTGACCAGCAATCTCCTGGAAGCCGAGCTGCGCGCCGCGTTCGTCCGTGAGGACGTTCCGTTCGAGCCCGCCCTCCTGACGTCGCTGAGTTGGATCCTGCCCGACCGCCCGCTCACCACCGAGTACGCCACGGTGCTCGACGCAGGGTACCTGCGTGGCGCTGATCTATGGCACGTCGCCTGTGCGCTGTTCGTATCACCTGACCCCACCGCGCTCACGTTCGCCACGGTGGATGCACGCCAGGGACAGGTCGCGAGCGCGATCGGAATGGGAGCGCTGTAGCGGCGGCCATGACCGACTTTCTCTCCCGCATCCTCCTCGACGACTCCGACACGCACGCCACCAGCGCCGCTTCCGACGCCTACCGTCAACTGCGGGCCCTGCGAGACCGCGGTGACCGGACGCTGGTCGCCCGCGCGGAATCAGAAGTGGGAGCGGACGCGGACGCTTGCTTTCGATTGGACGCCGATGGCAACGCCACCCTCCAGGTGGACGCCGGACGCTGGTGCGCCGGCCGCCTAGAGACGCCGTCCGTCGGCCAGCTGCGCGCCTCGCTCGACCGCTCGCTGTCCACGTCACCACAGGGCCGCCTCCGCTTGTTCGTGCTCGAAGGAGCGAGCCCACTTACGGACATCGGTTGGCTGCAAGCGACCGCTCCTGGAGGCTGTGCGTTCCAGGTCGCCTCGCAGTTCAACTGCCTGGAGTCGCCGGGCCCCTACCTCGTTTCGGGTGCGGGACTACCTGACCGATCCGACTCAGGGACCGCGCGCCGCGATCGGCGCGTTCCCAGCAGTACTGCTGAGACACTATTGGGCACCCGGTGCCGGAGACACTCGCTTCGTTCAGAGCACAGACGGTCCTCAGATCGATCTGCTGGCAGGGGCGCTCGAGGATACCGGTGTTCGTAGTGGCTATTTGACCGGTCCCGGACTCTCCGATCCGCTGCAGTGGCCCCCGCCCTACCTCTCCAAGACCGCCGGACACTCGGCCAGACCGTCGTCCTCATCGACCAAGCGCACGTCCGAGAACGCCAACGCGAGTGGTCCCGTCGTCTCGAGCGCCCAGGGAACCGTGACCTGCTGCAGGTCCACACCTGCATCCTCAAGACAGGCTAGCCGCAGTCGCAGGGTGGCCCACTCGCCCACCGGGAGGGCCGCGAGCAACGGCGTCAGTTCCAGACGGGTCTCGACGTCGCCTCCGCCGCTGTCATGCGCCACCACCAACGCAACCGGTCGTTCGGGCGCCCGGTCCATGCGGACGTCGAAGGCCAGCGCCATCGACTCATCAGCGGCCTGACTCAGGTCCATGCTCGACTGCCCCGTCAGTGCCACGCGCCCAATGCCGCTGCCGTCCCACTCCACGCCACGGGCGTCCTCCTGGACGCGGCGATCCTCGACGCGCACCACCAGCTCGCTACCGGGGCTGGCCGTGGTGCCGGTCGACGCTTCGATGCGCTTGCCATCGGCCGCCTGCACCACCAGTCGCCAGGGGGCCACCGGCCCGCCCGCGAAGAACCGCACCGCTGGCCCTGTGTCCACCCCCGTCCCGATGTCTTCGGGGAGCTCGGGGACGTTCCCGTCCTCTCCGTAGCTCAGGCCGTATCCATAGGCGAACAGTGGATCGTAGAGCGTATCTCCCCGGTTGAGCACGGACTGGTCCGGGGTGCGCGGC
The DNA here is from genome assembly GCA_041390105.1 of Gemmatimonadota bacterium. NCBI lineage: Bacteria > Pseudomonadati > Gemmatimonadota > Gemmatimonadota bacterium. The sequence goes on along the minus strand of JAWKQO010000002.1, from coordinate 237,519 downwards.
CAGGAGAACGAGAGCCGGCCCGTGAAGTCGTGGACGGTCGAGCCGGCGGCGTCCGTGAACAGCACGTCGGCGATGCCTCCGCCCTCGGAGCCCGGAAGCCAGGCGACCACGAACGCGTCAGCGGCGTTGAGCTCGGGATTGACCCAGAGTGGCCGCCCCGTGATGAACACGGCCACCACCGGCACGCCGGCCGTGCGCAGCCTACGCTGTAGGTCCAACTCGGATTTGCCTTGACGTGGATAGTCGACGTTCTCACGGTCTCCCTGGAACTCGGCGTACGGGTCCTCTCCGAAGACCACCAGGGCCACATCGGGTGGCCGCGCGGGATCGAACGAGCCGTCGGGAGAGAGTTGGGCCGTGCCGCCTGCAGCTTCCACGGCAGCGCGCACGCCCTGCCAGATCGAGGTGGCCCCGGGGAAGTCCGTGTTCACGTTCCCCGTGCCCTGCCAGGTCAGCGTCCACCCTCCTGACTGCTTGCCGATGTCGTCCGCCCCGTCTCCGGTCACCAATACGCTCTGCCCGGGCGCCAACGGCAGCAGCCCGTCGTTGTTCTTGAGCAAGACCAGCGACTCCCGGACCGCCTGCCGGGCGACGGCGCGATGCTCGGGCGAAGCCAGCACGCGTTCGTCTCCGGCGTAGCGGCGACTCGAGGGCCGACCCCGATCGAACACGCCCGCGCGCAGCTTCACCCGCAGGATCCGGCGCACCGCGTCGTCCAGGCGCTCCGCTGGGATCTGTCCGGCGCGCGCCTGGGCCAGCGTGTTCTCGTAGAGCGCCTTCCAGTCGTCCGGCACCATGAACACGTCCACGCCGGCGTTGATGGTGGCCGCGCAGCTTTCGTTCGTACAGCCCGGGATCTGACCGTGGGCGTTCCAGTCGCCCACCAACACGCCATCGAAACCGAGCGTGTCCTTGAGCACGTCCGTCAGCAACGCGCGGTTGGCGTGCATCTTCACGCCATGCCAACTGCTGAAGGACGCCATCACGGACTGGACGCCGGCCCGCAGCGCCGTCACGTAGGGCGCCCCGTGGATGGTGCGGAGCTCCTCTTCCGTCACGAGCGCGTCGCCCTGGTCCGTTCCGCCGTCCGTGGCGCCGTCGCCCAGGAAGTGCTTCGCGGTGGCGATGACATGGTCGTCGTCCAGGAACTGGGGCGAGCCGGGTTCGCCTTGCAGTCCACGAACCAACGCGTCCGCGTACGCCGAGACCAGGTCCGGATCCTCCGCGTACCCCTCGTAGGCGCGGCCCCAGCGGCCGTTGCGCGGCACGGCGACCGTGGGTCCGAAGTTCCAATCGTGACCGGTCACTCGGATCTCACGCGCTGTCACTTCCCCGATGCGGCGGATGAGGTCCGGATCGTGGGCCGCTCCCAGCCCCACGTTGTGGGGGAAGAGCGTGGCACCGATGACGTTGTTGTGCCCATGCACGGCGTCGACGCCCCAGAGGATGGGGATGCCCACCCGGCCGCCCGTGGTGTCCACCGAGGCGTCGTGGATCATGTCCGCCAGCGCGAGCCAATCGCCGACCGTGGCGTGCTTGTCGTCGTTGGGGAACCCGCCGCCCCCGTTCAGCACCGAACCCAGATGATAGGTCCGCACGTCCTCGGCACTGACCCGACGAACGTCCGCCTGGATGATCTGCCCCACCTTCTCCTCGAGGCTCATCCGAGCGAGTAGCTCCTCGACTCGGGCCTCGAGGCCAGGATCCGCGGGAAGTGGGCTGCGTAGGGTCGGCCATCCCGCCTCGTCACGCGGGGCGGAGCAAGCGAAGCATGCCGTGAACCCCAGAAGCAGGGCGACGCGAGGTTTCATCGCAGCGTAGTCCGCCGTTGCAGGGCCTTGAGTCCGACACGTGAAAGGTAACGGGCGCTCTCGGCCTTCCGCTGTAGACCCCTTTGCTTGCCGCCTCACTCCAGCGGCCCGATTCTGCCCCAGTCCCGTGCCGAGCCAAGGCCCCAGCCACCCGGATCCATCCATGCCTCGACCGTCCGCCCCCCTGACCGAGACAGCCTTCCGCGGGTTGCTCGACCTCCCGCCCGCGACTGCCACGCGCGGGTCGGCCGCCCTTCTCTCCGCGGCTGACTTCCGTGTGTCGGCGGCCCGCCTGACCGCGACGGCCCTCCCCGCCGTCTTGGCGCTCGCGCTGCTTTGTGCCCCTCCACCCCTCGTCGCCCAGACCCCCGCTCAGGACGACAGTGCCTCCAGCGCCGCGGCCAAGGCCAAGGCACTGCCGCTGATCACCACGCGTACGCTGGAGTTCACCACCAACGAAGGCACCTGGATCTCGTTGGATCTGTCGCCGGACGGACAGACCATCGTGTTCGAGCTGCTGGGCGACCTGTACACGCTGCCGGTGACGGGGGGCGAGGCCACACGCATCACCAGCGGGCAGGCGTACGACATGCAGCCGCGCTACTCGCGCGACGGACGCCACCTGGTGTTCGTAAGCGACCGCAACGGCTCGGAGAACCTGTGGATCGCGGACGCGGACGGGCAGAATGCCCGGGCGCTCACCACCGGCGAACGCGAGAGCTACATGTCGCCCATCTTCACGCCGGACGGCGACTACGTGATGGCCAACAAGGGCAACCAGCTCTGGCTCTACCATGTGGACGGCGGCTCCGGCGTGCAGGTGACCGGTCAGGGCGGTGAAGGCACGCCGCCCACGCACTTCGGCGCCGCCTTCGGGGACGACCCGCGCATGGTGTGGGTGAACCTGCGCGGGGACCTGGGCGGCGGGTTCGAAGTCGCGCGCCAGGGTCCCGAGGACTGGGAGCCCGAGTTCGGTCCGGAGCACGCCCCGCGCAGCTCCGCTCGTCGGGTGGGGCCCTATCAGATCGGGCAGCTCGACCGTGAGAACGGACGGGTGCGCGTGCGCACGCACGAGTTGGCGGGCGCGTTCCGCCCGCTACCCAGTCCCGACGGCAGATGGTTGGTGTACGCCACCCGCTTCGACGCCCGCGAGGGGCTCAAGCTCCTTGACTTGGAGACGGGTCAGGATTCGTGGCTGCTCATGGACGTGGCGAGGGACGAGAGCCAGGGGGGCGGACTCCGGGACCGTGACGTCTATCCCGGCTCGGCGTTCACGGCCGACTCCCGGGCGGTGATCACCAGCCACGGCGGCAAGCTGTGGCGCGTGGAGGTACCGTCTGGCGAGGCCACCGAGATCCCGTTCACGGCCCGCGTCCAGCAGGAGCTCGGCCCGCTGGCCAAGTTCGAATACCCGATCAACGACTCGGTGCTCACGGTGTCGCAGATCCGCGGCGCACGGCCCTCGCCGGACGGCCGCCGCGTGGTGTTCGCCGCGCTCGACCGGCTCTGGATCGCCGATCTGCCGGACCTATCTCCGGCCGGCGGCGGAGATCAGGAACCTGAGCTACAGCGTCAGGCGCCCGCTGGCAGAGGAGATCAGGAACCTGATCTATCGGCCGCCGGCGATATGCGGAACGCGATGCACCCGACGATTCGGGACGCCCGCCGCCTCACCCGGTCCGTCGACGTGGAGCACGCACCGGTCTGGTCTCCGGACGGCCGCTACATCGCCTACGTGAGTTGGAACGACTCGACCGGCGGGGACATCTGGCGCATCCGCACCACCGGTGGCGACCCCGAGCGGCTCACCCCCACGTCGGCGTTCTTCGACAAGCTGAGCTACTCGAAGGACGGCTCGCGGCTCATGGCCGTGCGCGGCTCCAGGATGCACCGGATGCGCACGCTGGAGGATTTCGGCCAGCACTCGCCCGCCTCCGAGCTCGAGTACGTGTGGCTTCCCGCAACGGGCGGTCAGCCCACCCGCATCACCTGGGTGGGACGCGGCACCACGCAGGAAGCCCAGAACGCTCCCCACGCAGGCCCCGATCCCGACCGCGTCTACGTGTGGGCGGGCTCGGAGGGGCTGCTCTCCATGCGGTGGGACGGCACCGACATCAAGACGCTGGTCAAAGTGACCGCTCCCGCCCGCCCTGGTCCGGGCAGCCCGCCCACCCCGGACGAGGTGGTCCTCTCTCCGGACGGCAAGCGCGCCATCGTGCGGGCCAACCGGAACGTGTTCCTGATCACCGTGCCCCCAGTGGGCGGTGTGGCACCTACGGTGTCGGTTGCATCCGGATCCGTGGTGCCCACGCGGCGGCTGACGCGGGTGGGAGGGGACTTCGTGGGATGGAGTGAAGACGGATCGACCGCCTACTACTCGATCGGGCGGAGCTTCTTCCGCTACGACGTGGCGCGTGCGGACTCGTTGATCGCCGATTCGGTGGTCGCGGCGCGCGCAGCCGCGGACCAGCCGAGCGACAGCGCCGCGTCCGACTCAGCGGGCGCACCCGCGGCCGACGCTCCCGAGCAGGCGGCGGACTCCGCCCGGCGAGCTGACAAGAAGGGCCCCGTCTACGAAGCGGCCCGCGTCGACGTCGAGATCACCGCGCTCAAGGACAAGCCGCGCGGCACCGTGGTGCTGAGCGGTGCCCGCGTCATCACCATGCGGGGAGACGAGATCCTCCCCTCAGGCGACATCGTGATCCGCGACAATCGCATCATGGCCGTGGGCCCCCGTGGTAGTGTCGCCATCCCGGAAGGCGCCGACGTTCGTGACCTGTCCGGTAAGACCATCATGCCGGGCCTGGTGGACATCCACGCGCACACCTGGGTGGCCTGGGGCGTGCACCGGAGCCAGGTCTCGCAGTTCCTGGCGCAGCTCGCCTACGGGGTCACCACGCAGCGGGATCCCCAGACGTCCTCCGAAGACGTGCTCACCTACACGGACCGCATGGAGCTGGGCGAGCTCATCGGGCCACGACTGTACTCGACGGGTCCCGGCGTCTTCTCCGCCGACAACATCTCGAGCCTCGATGAAGCACGTGACGTGCTGCGCCGCTACTCGGAGCACTACAACACCCAGACCATCAAGCAGTACCTGGCGGGCGACCGCAAAGTGCGCCAGTGGGTGATCACGGCCGCGCGCGAGCTGGGGCTCACCACCACGACCGAAGGTGGCTCAAACTTCACCATGAATCTCACGCTGATGCAGGACGGCTATCCGGGCCTCGAGCACACGCTTCCCATCAGTCCGTTCTTCGAAGATGTGGTACGGCTCGGCACCTTCAGCGGCATCACCTATACGCCCACGTTGATCGTGGCGTACGGCGGCCCCTCCGGTCGTGAGTACTACTTGACCCACACGGACGTGGACCAGATGGAGAAGCTGCGCTTCTTCACCCCGCACGACGAGTTGGACAAGTGGCAGACCGCGCAGTTCTACCGAGAGGACCAGTACGTGCACCCACTGCACGCCACGCAGCTGACCAAATGGATGGCGGCCGGCGGCCGACTCGGTCTTGGCTCCCACGGTGAGGTGCAGGGCATCGGCACCCACTGGGAACTGTGGATGATGGCCTCGGGCGGCATGGACAACCACGACGCGCTGCGCATGGCCACGCTCACCAGTGCGGACGCCATCGGCCTGGCGGGCGACATCGGCTCCATCGAAGCGGGCAAGCTGGCCGACCTGCTGGTGCTGGACCGGAACCCGTTGGACGACCTGAAGAACAGCACGTCCATCCGCTACGTGATGAAGAACGGACGGCTCTACGAAGGAGACACGCTCACCGAGGTTTGGCCCCGAGAGCGGGCATTGCCCACCCAGTGGTGGTGGCGGGTGGAGCCGGAGGCGGGCCGGTGACCGGCTACCGCGGCGCCCGCACCATCCGCCCCCGCCGGAAGAACCGTCCGGGCCAGAGCGTGGCGGATTGGATCATTTCCATGGCGGCACACCGAGCTAATGCATCACGTACAGCGGCGAGATCGTTGGCGTCCACCAGAGCGCGGAGTTTCGCTCACCCAGCGCCTGTAGCACGTCCGCCGCGTAGCTCGCCTGGGACCCCACTCCTGACCCTGCCCACTTGGCGTGGGCTCAATATACGTACATCATTATAAAGATACGTATCTTCTGGAGCTGCGGGCCGACCAATGAAGCGGAAGGTGACCATCACCCTGGAGGAGGACCTGATCCCCCGGGCCAAGCGCTATGCGGCCAGCCGGGGCGTCTCCCTCTCGTCGCTGATCGAAACCGCTTTGGACCGGCTGACCACTCGCCCACCGGGAGGGTTCGTGGACCGCTGGCAGGGCGCTTTCCGACTCTCCGAACTCGATGACGAGCGCTACCGGGCGCTGGCCGCCAAGTACCTGTGATCCTGTTGGACACCGACGTCTTGATTGACGTTGCGCTGGACCGCACACCGCACGTGGAGGCATCGGGCGCCTTGTTGCGCTGGCTGGAAGCTCAACCCCCGTTGGCGTTCGTGGCCTGGCACACGCTGGCGAACCTCTCCTATCTGCTGCGCCCGCGGGTAGGTCGCGATGGCGTGCGCCACTTCCTGTCTGAGCTGACCCGCTTCGTGACCGTGGCACCGACACACACCGATGCCTTTCGCTACGCCGCTGTGCTTCCCATGGCCGACTTCGAGGACGCACTGCAGGTCGCAGCCGCCGATGCGTGCGGCGCACGGGTGATCGCCACCCGGAATACCCAGGACTTCGTGCACTCTCCCGTTCCGGCGCGCACGCCAGCGCAACTTCTCGTGGAACTGCGCTCACACCAGCGATGACGCTGCGCTACCTGCCCGAACTCAGGTGCTCGGCGTGAGCAGGTTGTAGAACAGACTCCGCAGTCCGATGATCACGAACGGTGCGCTGAGCAGGAGCGCTGCCGTCCGCCGTCCGGAGAACTCGGGCGTATAGACGAAGTCGACGTCCTCGAGGGGCACGAGAACGGAGGTTGGAGCACCGCGCTCCGGGAGTCCCACGAGGCTGCTACCCTCGACGGTGATCGGGCGGTAGAGCATGACGGGCGGCCCGGAGTGGCGCACGACCCGCATGCGCACGGGCGGTTCCCGCTCGAGCAGGCTGGAGACGGGCTGCGTGCGAAGCTGGAACGTAGAGCAGCCGGCGGTCGAGAGCACCGCCAGCGAGAGGAGCAGCGTACGTCGCGGGCGCGCGCAGGCCGCGATTCGAAGCGGAACAGGTCTCCTCGGCACGCAGAGACCATGGCGGCTCTCCTGTGCGGCGTCAAAGGGCGAGCGGACCTCCTCCAACGAGCTGCCCCATACTCTGCGTGCGGTTCTCGCCGACCATGCTGGTCAAGCCGTTGCCCAGGGATTGCTCTTCCGCAAAGAACGACGACAACGCGACCTGACTTCGGGAAAGAACGGGCCGCTGCGGACGTTGCCCCACCCACCGAATCCGTAGATCGAGAAGCGGCATCCCTCGAACACGGCAGCGTGACCGCCCTCTTCGCGCCTCGCGTCGTAGCCACCCACGACCCGAAGTCGCTCGGGAAGACCCACGACCGTACGGGAGCAGATCACTCCCGTTTGTCGCATCGCCGCCTCACGGGTGCGGAATCTGCATGATTGCTGCTATGTTGGTGAGGATTCAGCAGGATCGCCGCACAAGCCCCCCATGAGACCCCACGCACTTCGCCTCCGCATCTCGCTCCCGTCGGCGGACAGCGCCGCAGCCGCCCCCGTCTACGACGCGGGAGGCGGGCAGCGCCGGGCCCGGACGCTGGTGTCGGTCGCATTGTTGAGCAGCTTCTGCGTCATGGCCCCCTGGAACGGGTCGGCCCCACTGAGCGCGCAGCAGTGGCCGGCCGCTGCCGGCTCCGCCTGCTTGCGTCCGGACGTGCCGCCGGGGCGCGTGGTTCGGGGGAGTACGCTGGATCTCCTCACGCTCCAGCCGTTGGGCGGCGTCGCCGTCACGCTCCGGTCCACAGTGGGCCGCGAGATTCGACTCCTCGGACAGACCACGTCCGATGCCCAGGGCGCGTACGTATTCTGCGGGGTCCCCGACGTCGCCGGCTTGAACGTCACGGGAGAGCTGACCGCCATCACGAGCCGCAGTGTGCCGATCGCGGCGGACTCGGCGGCGCCCGTGCCCCCGGTGTACATCCGCTGGTCCGAGCCTGCCGACATTGCCGGGCAGGTGCTCGATGGATCCAGCGGCGCGCCGCTGGAGGGCGTCACCATCGCGCTGGAGGGCCGGCCCGTGCGCGCGGTCACCGACGCGGACGGGCAGTTCAGGATCCTCGGACAGGGTGCGGGCCGCTTGATCGTCCGGAGCAGCCGCATTGGCTACGCCACGAGGACCGACTCCATCGACGTGGCCAGTCGGGACCGACTGGATCTGGAGATCCACCTGTTCGAAGATGCAGTCGAGCTGCCACCGATCATCGTGCGTGCCCGCTCGGATCTGAGTGAACAGCGGAGCGCCGGTGGCACGCGCGTCGACGCGTTGACGCGGATGCAGATCGACTCCCTGCTGCCCCAGGTGACCGACTTCACGAGCCTCCTCGATGCAGCGCGCTTTCCCGGGCTGACCGTCCGCCGCACGGGCTTCGATCTGTGCGTCGAGATCGTGCGGGCTGGACCTGGCTGCAATGTCGCGATGGTGATGGTGGACGGAGTCCGTATGCTCGACACGGCGGGGCTGGTCACCATCCGCCCTGAGACCGTGGCGAGTGTGCAGGTGCTCGATCCATTCGAAGCGCACACGCGATTCGGGCACCCCGGCCGCTATGGAGTGCTGCTCATCACGACGCGGTGACTGAACGAGGAGCGCTGCGACTACGAGGAGGTAGCGTGAAGACAAACGACAGGACGGCCGTGGAGCGAGCCGGCCGACTCGCACTTCTGCTGACCGGAACGATGGTCTTCTGGCCCGCCGCAGGGCACGCCCAGACCGACCCGTCCGAGGTCACCGCACCCATCACCAGTCAGATCCGCGCCGGCCAATACGTGCGGCTCACAGCGCCCGGCGTCGTCATCGACGGCGGACGGATCGAGGCGGTTGCGGGAGACACTCTGCTGGTGGCAGCAGAAGGCCTGCAATGGGCCGTACAAGCGTCCCTGTTGGAGTCCATGTCCGTCCGCGAGAGTCGCGTTGTGCGCTCCACCGTGATCGGTGCCGTGCCCGGCGCCGCGCTTGGGGTCTTCGGCAAGATCCTGATCAACAAGATGGACTGCTCCAGCAACCGGACGGACTGCCCGCCCTCCAACCTCTCGAAAGGCGTGCTCATCGGCGCCGGCCTGGGCTCTGTCATCGGGTTCATCGTGGGGAAGACCAGCGAGCACTGGCGGCAGGTCGTTCCCTGAGCCGCGGGGGGAGTTTGGTTGTGCTTGACAATGTGTATCATGTACTACATACTACACACTCGGGAGGGCGCCCAGGGATCGGCGCGCACGGCGCCCCGGATGGACCCGCTGGAGTGGACGTTTCGAAATGGCGACGCTGGGATCGTTCGTTCGCGAGCGCAGGGAGGCGCTCCGGGAGCAGGACCCCCGCTACTCGCTCCGCCAGGTAGCCGAGCGAGTGGGCGTGGAGCCCAGCTTCCTGAGCAAGGTGGAGCGGGACATCGGTTCCCCGCCCTCCGAGGAGACCTTGCTGCGGCTGGCGGACGACCTGGACGTCGATCGAGACGTGCTACTGGCCCTGGCGGGAAAGGTCTCGAGCGACCTGCTCGACGCGATCCGAGCGCGGCCACAGCTCTTCGGCGAGCTGCTGCGGCAGCTCAAGACGGCGCCCGACCGGGCGGTGCTCAGGATCGTGCGGGAGGTGCGCGACGGGGATTGGTAGCCGCGCAGTTGGTCGGACGCGAGATCGACGAACGGGCGCGGCGGTGTGTGGTGGAGACTTGGCGGTGTTGGCTACCGCTCACAACGGGAGACGAGGCACATGATCGAGCTGCACAAAGACAGGTTGGTGATCCGCGCGCCAGAGGTGCACGCGGCGGCGGAGATGAAGATGGAGTTCCAACGCACCCTGCGCATTCCCGACGACGGCCGGAGCTACGGCTTGCCTCCCGGACTGGGGCGCTTCCCCCTCCGTCACGTGGACGACTTCGGCACGCGGGTCCCCGAGCACTGGATCGAGCACGGCGGCGTGATGCTGCCCATGTACCAGAGTGAGGCCCTCTGGATCAATGTCGAGGGCAGGTATCCCTTCGCGGTCAAGATCGCGGCCGGCAAGACCAACGCGGTGACCGGGGAGCCCTGGAGCAATGGACTGCACCGTGGCCCACAGGACTACATCTCCGTCCCGGGGCAGCCCTGGTTGGACGGGTTCGCCGTGGAGAAGGGTGTGATCCGGCAGTTCGTGGCCATGCCGCTCGGCAGCGGTTACAGCGCCGAAGAACAACTCACCGGCGAGGCGGAGCATGGCGGCCTCCAAGTCGTTGCCTATCCGCTCAAGGCAGAGGTGTGGGAGCGCCTGCAGCGGAGGAGACGGGAGCCCGCGCGGATGAGCTACAGCAGGATGTCGGTCAGCGCCCTGCGTGAGCCTGCCTCCGCCGACATGGGCCTCGCCCCCGGCGGCCGCATGCGGCAGGAGATCTTCGAGGACACCTTCAATCTGTCCGACTGGGACCAGCGCCATCCCAGCCGCTGCTTCGTGCACCTCTGCAACTCGATGGTGTGGCGCTCGATCACAGGCCTGGAGCCTCCCACGGTTCCGCCCACCGCGAAGGAGTACACCAAAGCAGGCCTACCGTGGTTCGAGTACTATGGTGGCGACGCCAAGGCCGTGGAGGGATCGAGCATCCTCTCACGTCTGCTCAGCGTGGCCACGATGGGCAAGACGAAGGGCGACGTGCCCCTGCCCGAGAACGAATCGGTGGACGGAATGAAGGTGGTGGAGCTCGGTCGGAAGGGCTCGACGGTGCGAGAGGGACGATTCTGAGACGCACCTCATCCCGGTAGCGCCACGCGCCATAGGCCCCGCCCGAAGGTGACCGCGTACAGGTCGGAGCCGGCCACGAAGAGTTGCATCACCGGAGCGTTCGGGAGCCGTTCTCCGATGCTGCGCCAGTGGGCGCCCCGGTCGGTGGAGACCAGAACGTCCACGTTGGTGCCCAGGTAGAGCGAGCGGGCCCGGCTGGGATGTTGGACGAACGCGTTCAGCTGCTGCGTGGGACCGGACGGGACGCCTCCGATGAGCCAGGTCACTCCCCCGTCGAACGATCGGAAGAAGCGCCCGTGGCTCATGGCAAAGAGGCCACCCGGCGTGATCGCGTCCACCGTGAGCTGGCGGGCCACGCCGCCGGGCTCGAGGGGCAACACGCCCAACGAGTCCCAATCGGAGACGGCGTCATCGACATTGCGCTCGACGATCACCTGTCCATCCTCCAGGAGGGCGAACACCTGCGTGGGGTCGACCGGATCCCAGGCGACGCTCACGATGGGCGTGCTGATGGGCCCGTACACCGTCGTGAACGTCGACGTGTTCTGCAGCGGGGGATTGAAGCAGAACGCGTTCGTATTCGGGGGTGGACACGCGCTGCGCGGTCCGCCGGTGGGATCCTGGGTGCGCGTGGTGGTCTGCCGGATCTCGAACGTGATGTCGGGCTGACGATGCGTGGCCAGCAGCAGGCCCGCGCCGCCGGGACGCGGGTCGGCCGCAACCGTTCCAACCGGGTAGTTCAACTGGTTGTCCACCGCTCGGTTTCGGGTGCGCATGGTGAACGGACGCACGGCTGCGGCCTGGGCGTTCATCTGCAGCAGGTCCTGCGTCGCGCCCGTCAACGGATAGCGCAGACGCAGCACGTCGCGGTCCGCGAACGCTACATAGAAGCGCCCCGGCACCGTGGGGTCCCCGAACACGAAGTCGTTCTCCAACCCGTTGTTGCCGTAGCCGGACGCACCGGCGGTAGCGCGCTCCCACACCGGGGGATCGGCCTCCACGTCCCGCGTGCCGCGGATGCCCTGGTGATCGGCGTTGCCCACCACACGGCTTCCACTCTTGGCGGCCCGGTAGAACTGCAAGGTCGTGAGGTTGCGGTTCAAGCTGAGGGGCGCCGCGCGCCCCCGACTGACGGACCAGACTCCTCCATCGTTGGCCACGTAGAGCACCGAGTCGTTGGGCGCGAAGGTCAGCGCCTGCATGTCCTCGTGTCCCGCCCCGGTGGTGTCCCACGTCGCACCGCCGTCGGTCGACAGGAACAGCGTCACCTGGCCCGCGGCCAGGACCGCCGTGTCCGTGGGGGAGATGGCCACCGCCTGGGTCCACTCCCCGCGGCGGCCGCTGTAGTTGCCCCGATATCCGATGTCGCTGCCGCCGCTGTCGCTGCCGAAGCCCACCGTGCGGGGCTGCCACGCCCCGGCGGCTCCGCCGGCATCGTTCACCAGCAGGTTGCGGCCGAACTTCGCGACCGTGCGCGTCCCGTTGGTGGCCAGGCGAATCATGTCGGAGGCAGAATCACCGAAGGAGGCCCAGTCAGCCACCAGAGCCCAGGAGGCACCGCCGTCCTGCGAGCGCCAAACGCCTTGCCTACGGACGCCGATGAAGAGGAGGTCCGGCAGCGAGGGATGCCGGGCCAGGTCCAGCACGTCCGACCCGTGTGCAGGAAGTCTGGGAAACAGCGTGTCGACTTCGGCGAACGCGTCGTTGATCAAGCGCAGGCGATGCAGGCCGGTGGAGCCCGCCACCAGCACGGTGGTCTCCTTGGCCAACTTGGTGTAGTTGCCGGCGGGAATGCGCGTGAGCCCCTCGCGCAGCAGCAATCGGCGGATGTACGAGAACTCGAGGGTCGAGATGCGCGACCAGCTCTCCCCGTGATCCAGCGTGTGATAGACGCGCCCCAGCGCGTTGGCGGTCACCACGTAGCTGCTGTCCACCATGGACTTGGCCACGCCCCGCATCTGCAGGTTCTCCAGCTGATCGCTGAGCGGCCGCCACCCGACTTCCCGCCGAGCCACATCGTCGAGGACCCAGAGCCCGCCATTCTCGGCCGCGGCGTACAGTCGACGCGGAACCACCGGATCCACGATCAGATGCCGCACGGGTCCACTGGTCTCGAAGGGGCCGAGGGATTCCCACTCGTACTTGAAGTCGCAGCCAGAGGCCAGGAGGATCAGGAGGGAACTGCGAAGGACCAGCCGAACCATCGTGCGTGACTCCGTCTCGAGTGCCAGGGCTTGGACGTGGTGTGTCTCAAAGCGAAAGGCGCAGGACCGAGCCTGAGCAGGACTCCGCGCTAGAAGCGCCAGCGCAGGCCCACGCCATCCAACCCGGCCTCCACCTCCAGCCCACCCTCCCGGTCACGCCGGTGCAGCTCGGGGATGAACCACCCGATCGCACCGCCCACGCCCCAGCCCACCAGCACGTCGCTGACGAAGTGCATTCCCCCGAGCACACGACCCACACCGGCACCTGCGGCCACGGCTCCGCCCACGATCCACACCGGCGTGAGCAGAGACGATTCCGGATGAAGCTCTGAAAAGACGCGGCCGGCGAACACCGCCCAGAGCGCGGCGTTGGAGGCATGGCCCGAGAAGAAGGAGCGCCGCGCATCGTCGGGATCGGTGCCGAAGCGTTGGGCGATCGCCAGCTTCTCTTCCGACGTGAGCGTCGCGCTGTACGTGTAGGGGCGCCAACGTCGGAACGAGCCCTTCATCAGATCGGTCACGCCGGTGCGAAGCAGGAACGCCTCGGCCGCCATCCCCGCCAGGACGGCCGCGTGTCCGACGGTGCCACTCTCGCCGGGTTGCAGCCCGCAGAGCGTCACACAAACGATGCCCACCCCCTGCGCCGCCGAACGGAAGAGGTCGCTGCGATCCTGCCAGGTCTCCGAGTAGCGATCCGTGACCCAGCGGTCCAACCCGTTGATCCCGTCGGGATCCAGCAGCTCGAAGTCGGACGCGGTCGCGGCCGGCAGCCCCTCCTGGAAGAATCCACCCAGGGCGGCCGCGCCAACGCCGGCGCCCAGGTGCCAGAGGTCCTGCTTGCCGTAGGTGTAGGGAAAGGACTCCTGCTGAGCATGCAGCGGCAGCGCACCGCCGAGCATCACGACCCAGAGCAGCACCATCATCCAAAGCGATACCGGAATCGGGGAACGCCGCTGCGCTCCATGTCGCGCAAACCTCATGCGCCGCGATACCGGACGCGGAAGATCCGCTTGCCCGCATCGTCCGCCACCAACAGCGCTCCGTCTGCCGCCTGCAGAACGTCGACGGGCCGACCCCAGACCTCCTTCACGTCGTCGTTGCGCACGATGAATCCGGTGAGGAAATCCTCGGGCGGGCCCGCAGGCTTCCCGTTCTCGAAGGGGATGCGCACGATGGAATAGCCCACCAGGTCGAGGCGGTTGATCGAGCCGTGCAGCGCGACGAACGCGCTGTTGCGATAGGACCGGGGGAACTGTTCTCCCGTGTAGAACGCCATGCCCATGGGCGCGGCGTGCGCCGGAAGCAGCACGTCCGGTACCAGCGTCTTCTCCACCAGATCGGGTCGGGCTCCGTTCAGGATCGGTTCCGGGTTGGGGCCGATGTAGGCGTAGGGCCACCCATAGAACCCGCCCTCCCGCACGGATGTGACATAGTCGGGCGCCAGCCGGTCACCCAGGTGATCGCGCTCGTGCACGGCCGTCCACAGCACAGTGGTGCCCGGAAAGAAGGCCATGGGAACAGGGTTTCGCAAACCCCCTGCGAAGACCCGGTGGCCCGACCCGTCCGGGTTGTACTCGTTGACGGCAGCGCGTCGGGGATCGTCACCGGGCATGGCATTGGTGGCCGAGCCCACCGACACGTAGAGCTTCTGGCCATCGGGCGAGAAGACGAGGTTGCGCGTCCAGTGGTTGAACCCGCGCGTACGGCTGACGTCGATGCCCAGCCGCTCCGCCGTATCCACGTCCAGGGCATCGCTGCTCACCGGCAGCTCGACCACTGGCTCGGCGGTCGCAGACGCGTGCAGCTGTCCGGGCGTGTAGCCGAAGCGGACCACCGCGTTGTTGTTCCCCACGTAGAGATACCCGCCGTGGAACGCCAGGCCGAACGGCCGGTCCAGTCCCGTGGCGAATGTCTCGCGCAACTCCGCCACTCCATCGCCGTCGGCGTCCCGCAGCACCACGATGCTCCCCGGCGCGCTCTCGGCCACGAACACATCGCCGTTGGGCGCGAGCGCCAGGTGCCTCGGGTTCGTGAGCCGCTCCGCGAACACCGAGACTTCGAATCCGTCCGGCAGCGAGAGCGTGGCGTCCGCGGGCTGCGCCACCACCTTGGGGATGGCGCGGTTCCAGGGTGTCTCGAACGGAGCGGGCAGCTGCTGCATGGAGGCGAGCAGCAGGAGCGCGGGCATGGTCATGGACGGATCACGCTCTCGTGGGTGGGAGCGCCTGCCATCCGTACGCCGGTCGGCTCGGTCGCAGGGAGATCCGGGACATCACGACACCCCCCGGATCCTGATCTCGGTCCCCAACGTCTTGCCCTTCATGATGGCGGGCACGCCCTCCTCCATCCACACCGGCGCCGGTGCATCCTTCAGGTAGTGATCGAAGAACTGCTGCATGCGCAGCGCCCAGTCTTTCCGGTTGCGTTCTTCCCTGAGTCCGTGCGCCTCGCCGTTGTAGTTCAGCATCCAGACCGGCTTCTGCAGGCGACGCATGGCGGAGAACATCTCGATGCCCTGATACCAGGGCACCGCACCATCCGCGTCGTTGTGCATCATCAACAGCGGCGTCTCGATCTTGTTGACGAAGAAGAGCGGAGAATTGGAGAGGTATTCGTCGGTGGCATCCCAGGGCGTGCCGCCGATCCGGCTCTGGGTGCGCTCGTACTGGAAGGCCCGGCTCATCCCCGTCTGCCAGCGGATGCCCCCGTAGGCACTGGTCATGTTGGCCACCGGCGCACCGGCCTCGGCGGCCGCGAACAGATTGGTCCTGGTGACCATGTAGGCGATCTGGTAGCCACCCCAGGAGTGACCCTGCACGCCGATCTTGTCCTCCTGCACGAAGCCCTTGGCCGTCAGGCTCAGCACGCCAGGCACCACCGCGTCCAGCGCGCTCTCCCCCGGATAGCCGATCTCGTAGGGAATGTCCGGAATGAAGACCAGGTAGCCGCGACTCACGTAGAACGGCACCGCGATGGAAGAGCTGCCTGGAACGGGGGACCGGTACTCGTACAGGCCGTCCGACATGCGCTCGTAGAAATAGACCATCATCGGGTACTTCTGTGACGGGTCGAAGCCGTCGGGCTTGAACAGCATGCCTTGGAGCGGCGCACCATCGTTGGAGGTCCACTCGGTCAGCTCGGCCGTGCCCCAGGTGAACTGGCGCTGCTGGGGATTGGCGTCCGTCAGCTTGACCATGTCCGTGATCGGTCCATCGGTCACCCACAGGTCGGGGAACTCACGGAAGTCCTCCCGGCTCACCAGCCAGCGGTCGGCATCCTTGGCCTTGCCACGCAGGGCGAACGACTTGTCCGTCAACAGGATCTGTCTGGGAGCTCCGGCACGGTCGCTGCGCGCCTGGTAGAACCCGCCCTGTTTGTTGGTCAGATGGAAGGCGCTGAGCAGGATCTCGCCTTCCGGTACGTGCTCGAGCTCGGGCTCGGTGTCCGCGTAACGGAAGCGCAGCCCCGACTCCCGGCCCTGCCCCCGCGTCAGGTTGGTGGTGGTCCCGGACGCAGGTTCGAACCGGAAGACGTCATAGCTGTCGTAGTAGAGGAAGGCCACATCGCCCGCCGTCCAACCGGCCGACCCGTAGGGCGGCGGCTCGTCCGGGTGGTCGTCCAGCTCGTACCACACGGGCTCGCCCGCGCCAGCGCTCAAGGTCACGGTCGCACCTCCGGCCAGCGGTGCTCCCTTCCACTGCCGCTCGGCCCCGTCCCACCAGCTCGCCCAGGTGCCCGCAGGCGAGATGCTGCCTCCTCCGAAGCCCTTGACCTGCTCAGCCACCTTACGCGCCACACCGGTCGTCAGATCGATGGCGTAGACGTCGCTGTAGCGACCGTCCCAGGAGAGGAGCTGCCGGTAGGGTACGTCGGTCACGCCCAGTGCGAAGCGCGGCTCACCCTCGTCGGCAAAGCGCACGTCCGGAATCTCCGGCGTACCGAGCTGCACCACCCGACCCGCGTCCAGGTGGACCACCGCGTCGTAGGAGCGCTTCTTCTCCTCATCCGCCTGGACCAGCTGCATGGGTTGGAGATAGGGATCTTTCCAGTTCCAGACGTCGACGGAGACCTTGTCCTCGTCGAGGACCTTCTCCTCCGGATCGGGGGCCGGGCGTGGTGCCGTCCCGAAGTAGAGTCGCGTCCCCTTCTCCGAGAAGCGCAGGGTGCCGTTCTCGCTCACCCACCAGTCCTCGGGGATGCCGGCCGTGGACGTGCTCGCCAGCGTCTTCGCCGTCCAGCTTCCCGCGGAGGCTCGTTCGAGCGTGAACTCGGGTTGCTTGGCCGCGAAGTCGGCCGCGTCGGTGAGGAAGGCCACCTGCGTCCCGTCCTCCGACAGCGCGATCTTCCGGTAGTGTCCCTCGTCCGCACGGAGTGTGTGCACCCCGCCATCGGACAGGGTGAGGACGAACGCGCCGTCGTGGCTGCCGTCCTTCGTGGAGGTCGTGAATGCGAGCGTGCGTCCGTTCTTGGAGAACACGTACTCGACGGCGTCCTCGTAGCGGCTCTCCGCGCCGGAGACGAGATTTCGGACCACCAGCGTGGAGCCTTCGTCCTTCTTGTGGTCGGGCCGGCTTTCCGCACCCTCCGCAGCGGGCGCTTCCGCTGCCGGAGTCTCCGCCCGTTCAGCCGCCGGTTCCTCCTCCTTCTTCTCCTTCTTCACGCGGTACGCCAACCACGAACCTTCCTCCGCGACCTTGAAGTCCTCGACGGCGCCCAACCGCGTCACGCCGGAGGGCTGCGGGGCGCCTCCGGCGAAGACGGCCGTCAGGTCGGCCACGGCCAGGGAGTCGCCCGGCAGATCATCCCGCTTCTTGCCCTCCAGCTTGAGCGAATCGAGGACCGCTTCCAGCGGCGGAACCTCGAACACGACGAAGCGGGAATCGGACGTGAACACGGGCGAGGTGCCCCGGACCGAGAGATCCACGCCGCCTTCGCGCGCGGTCCGCACCCGGAGCGTCGGGTCGCCCTCCAGGGGCCTCTGCACCCACGCGAGCCAGCCGCCGTCCGGCGACAGCGAGGGGTTGGCAATGCTGTTCCAGTGGAGGACGTCCGGGTGCTCGAGCGGACGCATCTGGCTGAATGCGGGCGTGGCGGAAGCGGCCAGGACGAGGCCACCCAGCACCAGCGGGCGCAGCGACTTCATCGGAATCTCCTGGAGGCGTGGCTAGGTCCCACCATCCTACGGTACCGGAGGCAGGAGGGCACGTCCCCTGGCGGAGCTTTCCTACGACACCGGCCCCGGCCCCGCCGGCAGGTTCTCCTTCAGATAGCGGGTCAGCAGGTTGTAGAGGTGCAGCGTGGTGCCGGGGCCCTCGTAGATGCCGTGGGTCCGGTTGGGATAGGTCATCATGGTGAACACCTTGCCGCGCTCGATCATCGCGTTGATGAGGCGTTCGGATCCCTGATAGTGCACGTTGTCGTCGCCGCTGCCGTGGACCAGCAGCAGGTTGCCGCGCAGACCATCCACGTGCGTGATGGGTGAGCCGCGCTGATAGCCGTCGGCGAAGTCCGGCAGCACGCCGGAGTAGCGCTCCTGGTAAATGGCGTCATAGAGGCGCTGATCGGGCACCGGTGCCACCGACATGCCGGTCCGGTAGATGTCCGGAGAGCGGAACATCATGTTGAGCGTCATGGAGCCACCTCCGCTCCATCCCCAGATGCCGATGCGCTCCGCATCCACGAAGTCCCAGTCCCGGATGACGCGCGCCGCCCCCGCCTGATCGCGTGAGGCCAGCGTACCGATCTCGCCGTGCACGGACTTGCGCCATTCACGTCCTCGAGGTGCGGGAGTGCCTCGATTCTCGACGCTGGCCACCAGGTAGCCCTGTTGCGTGAGCATCAAGTGCCACAGGTACCGGCTACCACCCCAGCTGTCGGTCACCGTCTGCGCGGCCGGTTCGCCGTAGACGTAGAACAGCAGCGGATACTTGCGCGCGGGATCGAAGTGCGGCGGCTTCATGATCCAGCCGTCCATCACCACCCCTTCCTCGGTGGTGACCTGGAAGAATTCCGACTCGCCGCGGTCCAGCGCGGCGACCGTCTCCTTGAGCGCGGCGTTGTCCACCATCGTGCGCACGGACCGGTGATCCGGAAGCGAGACCAGCCGCACCGTGGACGGGAGGGAGAAGGCCGAATAGGTCTGGAACGCCCAACTCCCGTCCTGGGAGAGCTGATAGGAGTTCCAGCCCGGGTACTGCTCGGGCGTGAGGCGCTGTGGCTCTCCCCGCCCGTCCAGTCGCGAACGGTACAGATAGCGCTGGGTGGCGTTGTCGGGGGACGCGATGAAGTACAGCCAGCCACCGCGGTCGTCGATCAGCTCGATGTTCACCACATCCAGAGGCCAGGGCGTGATGAGCTGCTCCTGTCCGTCCCGGGACACCACGTAGACATGCCGCCACCCGTCCTTCTCGCTCACCCAGGTGAAGCGGGCGCCACCGTCCATCCACCGCATGTCGTCTACCGCGTCCACCCAGGCTGGATCCTCATCCGTGTAGATGGTCTGGACCGCACCGGTGGCGGCCGCCACCATGACCAGCTGATTGGTGTTCTGCGGCCGGTTCAGATACTGGACGGTGTACTGCTCCGAATTGGCGGCCCACTCCATGCGGGCGATGTAGTTGTTGCGGGGATCGCCCTGCAGCTGCGCCCACACGGTCGCGCCACCGGCGGCGGGAACCACTCCCACGCGGGCCGCAGACAGAACCTCGCCCACCTTGGGATAGGGCAGACGCGTGACGATCGGGTACAGGGAGTCGGTGTCGTTGACCAGCAGGAACTCCTTCACGCCGCTGGAATCCAGTTGCCAGTAGGCGATCCGGGTACCGTCCGGACTCCAACGGAAGCCGTCCCGGATGCCGAACTCCTCCTCGTAAGCCCAGTCGAAGGTGCCGTTGATCAGCGTCGGGGACCCGCCTTCGGTCAGCTTGGTGATCTGTCCGTCCTCCAGGCGCTCCACGTAGATGTCGTTCTGACGCACGTAGGCCACCCGGTCGGCCTGGTGGGAGAACTTGGCGAACATCAACGTGGAGGCCGGCGCGTCTCCACCGAGCTTCTGCAGCTTCCCCGACTGGAGGTCCAAGACCCAGTAGTCGCCGCGCGAGTTCACGCGCCAGACGCGCTCGGAGTTGGTGTACACCAGGAGTTTGCTGCCGTCGTCCGACCACTCGTAGTCCTCCAGGATCAGAGGCGCCCGGCTCCCCGTCGGGATCAACCGCTCGGCGGCCACCAACACCGCGCGGGCACCGGACCCCGGTTCGTAGCGGACGATGTCGTAGCCACGCACGCGAGGCGACACCTCGACGGTGGTGTATCCAGACCCGTCCACCAGCCAGCGCACCGGTCCGAAGCGGTCGGACGCGAACTCGCCCGAGTTGAAGATGCGGTCGAGCGAGAGCTGGCCGGCGTTCTGCTGGGCCGCGGCCGCCCACGGCGCCGCGATCAGGAGCAGCGTTGCGAGGCGCAGCGTTCGGACGGTGCGGGTCATGGGCGTGCTCATGGAGTGAAGGGTCTCAGTTCGGGTAACGGAAGCGGAGATCGTCGCGCGAAGCGCCGCCCGCGCCCGATCTACGGTCCACCCGTCAGGCGGCGCGCAGAGGTCTCCAGCGCACGCCAGCGAGCCAGGATGTCACGCGCCTGCGCGCGCGCCTCGTCACAGGCGGCAATCTGGCGGGCCGTGGCCGGCACCTCCGCCTCTTGCATCGCGAGGGCCGCGCCCATGAGTACACCGCCGATCGTGCTCAGATCGGGTGGGCCGGCCGGGCCGCGGAAGAAGCCTCCGCCGCCGCTCCGGGCCTCCGGTGCCAGGGTGGCGAGCTCGGTGCGCAGGGAAGCCGCCTGCTGACCCTGGACCCCACCCAGTCGATCGAGCAGCGCGCGGGCCCGCCCGTACTCCGTGTGCGCCTCCGTGGCCGCCTCCCACATCTCCCGCGAAAGGGTGGCCACGCGCTGGAGGTCGGCGGCCGCAGTCGTCACGCGAGGATCGAGACGGAGCGTCAGGGGACGCGTGTGTTCCTGGCCGCCCACGCGGAGACGGACCGTGTAGCGCCCCGGGGGCGCCCAGGGAGCGTCCACCCGCGGATACGTGTGCCCCGGTACGGCCCCCGTGGCCCCGCCCCCGGCCCTGGGCTCGTCACCCAGGGGCTCGTAGCGCAGGTCCCACGAGAAGCGGTGCATTCCCCGTCGGGTGCTCAGCACCATCTGCGGTGCGGGCCAGTAGAGTGGCACACGGCAATTCGGTGCCGTCGGATCTTCCTGGCAGATCCGGTCGTAGCCCGCGGGATCGAGCGCGGGGTCGGGTTCCAGCCTGGGATCGTCGCTCGAGTACGAGCGGATGACCGTTCCACCACCGTCCAGCACGTCCAACGTGACGGGACCGGCGGCGTCGGCGGCGAGCCAGTAGTCGATGATGCCCCCAGGCAGAGGGTTCTCGCCGTGGGGAAGCTCGGGTGTCCACTCCGTGGGATCGTTCGTGCCGAAGCGCACGCGCACCGCTGTGGCGGGCTCGAACAGATAGGCGCGCTCCGCCGACGCGGCCTCCACCGCCTGACGCAGGGGCGTCACATTGTCGAGGATCCAGAAGCCCCGACCGTGCGTGCCGGCCACGAGGTCGGAGCACAGGCAGGTGCTGTCGTCCTTCACCTTGATATCGCGGACCGAGACGGCCGGCATGTCCAGGCGCAGCGAGTGCCACTGATCACCGTCGTCGAAGGAGACCCACACCTGCGTCTCCGTCGCGGCATAGAGCAGCCCCGGTGTGCGTGGATCCTCGCGGATGGAGTTGGCCACCGCTCCCGGCGCGATCCCCCGGTTGATCTCCACCCAGGTGCGGCCGCCGTCGTGGGTGCGCCAGAAGTGCGGATTCATGTCGTCGATCCGCATCGTATTGGCCGCAGCGTAGGCCGTGCCCACATCGAAGTGGCCGGCCTCGATGTTGAAGATGCGTGTCCAGGGCCGGATCGCGGGCGGCGTCACGTTGGACCAGTGTGCCCCGCCGTCGCTCGTCGTCTGGATGTTGCCGTCGTCGGTGCCTGCCCAGAGGATGTCGACGTCCAGTGGCGAGGCCGAAAGGGCCGTGATCGTGCCCAGCGGCCGAGGCGTGACGCTGGACGCGTAGCGGCCCGCTGAGGTGGGAACCTCCCAGGTCTGCCGGGCCAGATCCGGGCTGATGCGCTCCCAGCTCTGACCGCGGTCCCGGGTCTTCCACACCACGTTGGACGTATAGAAGAGCAGGTCCGGATCCACGGGCGACCACAGGATCGGCATCGTGCGCACGTCGCGATTGAACGGGCCACCGCGCGGACCCATCTCCGGGCCCACGCTCGTCGTCTGGCCCGTTCTCCGGTTGTACAGCGAGACGTCGGTGCGGGCGCTCCCGAAGACCAGGTCGGGATCGCGCGGATCCGGGGCGGCGATGCCGTACTCCTGGATGTTCACGGGGTGCCAGTCGTGGAACGTGATCATCCCGTCGTCGGAGCGGCTCTTCACGCACGCGGAACCCGAGTCCTGCTGGCCGCCACACAGGCGGTAGGGGAAGGCGTTGTCCGCAGTGACGTGGTAGATGGCCGCGGTGGGCTGCGTGTACCAGTTGCTCCAGGAGACACCCCGATTGGCGGAGATCACGGCGCCCTGGTCCGAGACCGCCAGGATGATCTTGGGGTCGTTCGGGTTGATCCAGATCTTCTGGTAGTCGTCCCCGCCGTAGGCACCCCGCACCGCGGTCCAATGGACGCCGCCATCGTCGCTACGCCACATCACCACCGTGGCGCTGTAGAGGACGTTCTCCTGCTGCGGATCCACGGTGATGGTCGGGAGGTCACCGCCTCCGATGCGCGCCAACGGCCGCGTGTCCACGTGGGGCGTCGCGGCACCCATGGGACCCTCCGGTACGTCGACCGCCGTCCAACTCTCGCCGCCGTCCACGGACTTGTAGAGTCCCACGATCCCCGTGGTGCTGGTGACCGGCTGCCCTCGCGGCGTACCCGCCACCATGGCGTACAGGAGTCGCGGGTTGCTCGGCGCCAGCGCGAGGTTCGCCTGGATCACGTTGGGAAGGCCCTCGCTCAGGGGGCGCCACGTCGTACCACCGTCGGTCGACTTGTAGATGCTGGTGCCCGCGCCTCCGAAGGCGGCACCTTCCTGGAACCCTTGCTGCTGCTCCCAGAGCGTCGCGTAGACCGTGTTCGGGTTCGACGGATCCAGCAGGACGTCGTTCCCGCTCGTGTAGGCGTCGCGGTAGAGCACCTGCTCGAAGGTCTGGCCCCCATCCGTGGACCGGTAGATCCCACGCTCCTCATTGGGCCCGTACGGGTGTCCCAGCACGGCCACGAACAGCCGATCGGGATCGTTCGGGTCCACCACCACATCGGCGATCATCTGGCTGTCCCGCAGCCCCAGGTGCGTCCAGGTCGCACCGGCGTCGGTGGACTTGTACATCCCGTCCCCGGTAGACAGGTCCGGGCGGATGATGCCCCCGCCGCTCCCCACGTAGATGATGTCCGGATTCGAGGGAGCCACCGCGATCGCACCGATGGAACCGGTCGGCTGGGCGTCGAAGAGCGGCTCCCAGTTCGAGCCGTAGTCGGTGGAGCGCCAGACGCCGCCATTGTCGAAGCCGACATAGAAGACGTTGGGCTGACTGGCGACTCCGTCGAGCGCGCGGGTCCGCCCGGCCCGCGTGGGACCGATGGAGCGCCAGTGCATGTCGGCCCAGAGTTCGGGAGACTGCGCCGAAGCAGCCGTTCCCCAGGAGGCCAGCAGAATGAGTACGAGTGCCGATGGCTGAATGAGCGCGCGCACGGAAGTCGCCTCGTGAAGAGCTCGTCGATGGCCGGAGAGGCTCAGGCCCTGTCGGATGCAGTGTGGGGATGACGGGGGCCAGGGGCCAGAGACCGTCCCCCCTTGGATCTCCTGCCCGCCGCGCTCAGTTCCGGTCCGCCACCCCCAACGTCCGGCTTCCCGCCCCCCAGCCCGCCGAATTGTGGAAGTTGACCACCATGGTGCCGGGCGGCACCAGATCGTCACAGGCGCGGCGCACTTCGTCGCTCAGCCGCATGTCCCCGACGGGCAGGTAGTCCTCCAGGTGCGCCGCGGTGCGCGGCCCGATCAGCGGTGCCGTGACGCCGGGCTGGTCCTTGGCCCAGAGCACGGCAAGCTGGATCGGCGACATCCCGGTCTCCCTGGCCAACGCCACGAACCGGTTGCCCACTGCGATCCCCTCTGCCGTGACCCGCTCCGCGTAGATCCCGCCGCGCGAGCGCGCCCTGGATCCCTCGGGGAGCGCGGCCGCGTTCGCATAGCGACCGGCCAACACGCCCTGGGCGATCGGCGCCCAGACCAGCACCCCGAGCTGGTGCTCCCGACAGAGCGGAAGCAGCTCGTTCTCGATGCGGCGGTCCAAGAGGTTGTACGGCGGCTGCTCACAGCAGAGGCGTGCGTACCCGCGCCGCTCGCTGATGGCCAACGCCTCCATCACCCGCCAGGCCGGAAAGGTGGAGCAGGCGACGTAGCGAACCTTCCCCTCCCGGACCAGATCGTCCAGGGCGCGCAGGGTCTCCTCGGGGTGCGTGTCCGGATCGAACCGATGGAGGAAATACAGATCGATGTAGTCGGTCTGCAGACGCTGGAGAGACTCGTGGCAGGCGCGCAGGATGTGCAGCCGGGAGTTCCCCCGATCGTTGGGGCCCGGCCCGGTCGGCGGGAACACCTTGGTCGAGACAACCACCTGCTGTCGGCGGCCGTTCGCCTTGAGGGCCCGACCGATGATGCGCTCGGCCTCTCCCCCGCCGTAGCTGTCTCCGGTGTCGATCAGGTTGATCCCAGCGTCGATGGCGCGATCCAGGATCAGGCGGGCCTCGGCCTCCGGGGTGGGGTCGGCGAAGTTCGCGGTACCGAGAGCCAACGCCGACACGCGGATCCCCGTGCGGCCCAGGACGCGAACCTCCATCGGCGACCTCCACTCGTATTGATGCGGGAACGGCGCAGACCCTCGTACGCGCTAACGACCCTCGCGCTGGGGACGTGTTCCGGAGGCCTGGCGCCGCCTGCCCTTCTGCCGCACTCTCGTGGTCTGCCACGATACGGGAGAACCGCCATGACCGTGCCCCGCCGAGACTTCATCCGCTACGCCGCCGCGGCGGGCGTCACTCCGTCGTTGTTGGGGGCAATGCCGGACGGTGCTACACCCCGCGGCAGGACCTCCGTGAGGCCGCTGTGGCCGGGCTACGACGACGCCATGGTGATCGATTTCCTGGGAAGCCCCGGCTACTTCAACTATCCGGAGAACCCACCGCTGGACGACGTCATGGTGAACAACGCCCGTACCTCGGGCATCACCGCCATGAACGTCACCGTGAGCGCCGGGGATACGGTGAACACGCTCCGACGCATGTCGCCCTGGTTCACCAACGTGGAGAAGTGGCCGGATGTGTTCCACATGGTGCGCACGGTGGAGCAGCTGCACCAGGCCAAGGCGGGCGGTCAGGTGGGCATCGTGCTGGGCTTCCAGGACACCACCCCCTACGAAGGAGACCTCTCCCGTGTGGACGTCTTCCACGAGATGGGGGTGCGGGTGGTGCAGCTCACCTACAACGTGCGCAACCTGGTGGGCGACGGGTGCCTGGAACCGGGCAACGCCGGCCTCAGCACCTTCGGTCGGCAGGTGGTCGAGCGGCTGAATGAGCTGGGATCGATCGTCGATCTTTCGCACTGCGGCAAGCGCACCACCGCGGAAGGTATCGCGGCGTCGCGCGTGCCGGTGGGCATCACGCATACCGGCTGCAACGCCGTGGCGCCTCACCCCCGCTCCAAGGATGACGAGGAGCTGCGCGCCGCCGCCCAAGGGGGCGGCGTGGTGGGGATCTATCTGATGCCCTTCCTCTCCCCCGGGCGCGTGCCCACCGGGGACGACGTCATCGCCCACATCGAGCACGCGCTGCAGGTGTGTGGTGAAGACCACGTGGGGATCGGTAGCGACCTCTCCATCACGCCCATCGACGGGTCGGACGAGTACTGGTCCAAGCACCGCGAGTTCGTGTCCGGCCGCCTGGCCGCCGGGATCGCGGCACCCGCCGAAGACCCGGACGTCCTGTTCACGGTGCCAGACTTGAACTCGCATCGCCGCATGGAGATGATCGCCGACCGCCTGTCGAGCCGCGGGCACAACGACCGCATCATCGAGAAGGTGATCGGCGGGAACTGGGTGCGTCTGTTCGGAGAAGTCTGGAAGGGCTGAGGACGCGTCAGCGCGCCCCGCACCGGACACGGGCGGGCGAGTCCCAGCAGGTCCCTACAGCCCGTCGAAGAACGCCTCCATCCGTCTCCGCATCTCCGCGTCCGGCAAGCGCCCCAGCCCCGCGCCCATGTTGTCGAGGAGGTGCTCGGGGTCGCCGGTGGCCGGGATGACCACGGTCACGGCAGGGTGCGAGAGGATGTACTTGAGGAAGAACTGCCCCCAGCTCGCGCAGTCGAACTCGGCGGCCCATTCCGGCAGGGATTGGCCGCGCACGGCGCGGAACAGGCCACCGGCGTTGAAGGGCTCGTTGACGATCACGGCGAGACCGCGATCCAGGGCCAGGGGGAGCAACCGGTCCGCGGCCTGGCGCTCACCCAGCGAGTAGTTCAACTGCACGAAGTCCATCGGCTCGCGGCGTAGAACGGCCTCGGTGGCGTCGTGCTGCGGGATGCGCGACGTGGTGACGCCGATGTAGCGCACCCGCCCCGCCTCCTTCTCCTCGCGCAGATAGGGCAGATGCTCCCGGACATCGAGGAGGTTGTGCACCTGGTTCAGGTCGATGACCTCCCGGCCCCACGTCTCCAGCGAGCCCTGCTCCTGCGCGACGGCCGCACGCCGTCCACCTCCCGTCGAGATCTTGGTGGCGAAGAACAGACCCCGGTGGATCTCCAGCTCCCGCGCCAACCGACCCGAGACCGCCTCGGCACCACCGTACGTCGGTGCGGTGTCGAACAGGCGGCCGCCCCCTTCATGAAAGAGACGGAGCACTTCCCGCAGGGCGTCGAGCTCAGCGCCGCCCCAGGAGACGCTGAACGTGCGGGCGCTGCCCAGGCCCACCACGGGAAGCTCCTCGCCCGTGGACGGGATGGCGCGCATGCGCTGACTCGCCTCCTGGGCGCCGAGGCGGCGGGGGTCGAGCCACAGCGTGGCGGCGCCCGCTGCGGCGCGGCGAAGCCATTGGCGTCGATCGAGTGGCATCGGACCTCCAGGCGCGTGGGCGCGGGCTCCGCCTGACAAAGGCTCAGCGCCGCCCGCTCAACTGCTCTGCCATACGACCGGACGGGGGGGGCGATTCCACCCGGTTCAGCGTCCTCCCAAGCCATGGTGGATCGTGGCCACGAACGACTCCTCCGCGGCCTGGTCCTGGCCCCAGCGCTCCGCCTGCGCGCGCAGTGGCCGGGCGGCCTGCATCTGCTCGAGTGACATGCCCCGCTCCATCATCCCCGCCACGGCGTCGCGCATGCTCTTGAGCGCGTCCCGGTAGTTCTGCAGGTCCACCCGGGTGGACAACGCACCGTGGCCGGGGATCACCTGCGTGTTGGCGTCCATCACCGCGAGCGCCGCACCGGCCGCCGCGATCACACCGTCGATCGAGCCCCCGCTCGCCGTATCGATGAAGGGAAAGCGGTCGCGGAAGAAGGTGTCACCCATGTGCACCACATTGGCCCCCACGAAGTGCACGATGGCATCCCCGTCCGTATGGGCATTGGCGACGTGGAAGGCGTGCAGCTCGTCGCCGTTGATGTGGAAGCTCACCTCTTCGGTGAACGTCACCACCGGCAGGGCGCCCTCTGGGGAGGCGGGTGTGGTGCTGACCGGGCGGCCGATCCGCTCGAGGACCTGCTCCACGCTCATGCGCTGGCGCACGTTCTCGTGCGCCACGATGAGCGCGCCTGCCTCACCCATGTTCTCGTTGCCGCCGGTGTGATCGCCGTGCCAGTGCGTGTTGAACACGAAGCGCACGGGTTCGGAGGTGACGCCGGCAATGGCCCGCAGGATCTTCTCCGTGAGCGGAGCGAACTGGTCGTCGATCACGAACGCGCCGTCCGGCCCCACGGACAGCCCGATGTTGCCGCCCTGCCCCATCAGCATATAGACGCCGTCGGCGACGCGTGTGGTGGTGATCTGAACGTCGTCCATGTTCTGGGCGGCGGCGGGTGAGCCACCCAGCAGGCCGGCGATGGCGACCAAGCAGGCGGGAAGCAGAGCGCGGAGTCCTGCGCGCGGGTGGCTGAGCAAACGACGAGGCATGGTGGGCTCCGTGGATCGGTCCGTGGGCGAGCCGGGACCGACGACCGTCGCCGGCCGCTGTCCCCGCGCGGGCTGGTCCGCCAACCTGCCGGTCGGGCCTCGATCCCGAAAGCGCTTCGGTTCTCCAGCGGCGCTGGACCGGCGCCCGGGCGAACCGCAGCGCACCGAGATCGGCGGCGTGACCCCGCCCGCCCGCCGATCTCGCCACTCCTGGCAGCGGCACGCCGACAGGCGGCGCCAGCCTCTCCTCGCTTCTTGGCTTCAACGCGACTCGCTTCCACAGCCGGATTGAACCCATGCATCGCCGCCTCGCTGTCGCCATCACCGCCGCGGCCCTCGCCGCTCCGTCACCCGCTACGGGCCAGGGCATCGGCGAAATGCAGACCATCCAGGGCTGGAACGTCCGCTACCCGATCCCAGAGGGCTGGTCGCTGGTCCGGGCGGAGGGCCGGGTGCGGGTCTTCCAGAATCCCGCCGGAACGGCCACGCTCTTCGCGGCTCCCGGCGTCAGCGCCACACCGGCCGAGATCCAGAACGACCTCATCGCGCTGGGCAGCGCGCTGGGGCTGCAGGGACAGCCCACCACCGACCTGCATCCGACGTCGGTCTCCGGTCGTAGCGCCATCGTCGGTGAATACGATCTGTTCAGCCCGTCCACGGGTCAGCGCGCGCTGGGGCGTTCCGTCACGGTGTTGAGCGAGCACGGCACCTCGCTGGGGATGGTCCTGCTGGCGCAGTCGGATCAGTTCGCGTCCCTCAAGGCGGAGCTGGACCACCTGGTGGGGGCCGTCCGCATCGAAGCACCCACCACCAACCAGGCGGCCGTGGCGGCGCTGGCCGGGCGCTGGACCTACTACTCGGGCAGCTCGTCTCCCAGCATCGCCAACAGCGGCTCCTACGCGCGGTCCTACGAGGAGACAGTGTCCTTCGACGGTCGGGGATCCTTCGAGTTCACGTCGTCGTCCTATGTGGGCGCGTCCAGCTCGCGCTCCAGTGAGGGTTCGTACTCGACCGCGTCGAGCCTGGGCGGTGGCGACGCACGAGGCACCTACACGGTGATCGGGAACGCCATCGTGGTCACCAGCGAGCAGGGCCGAGCCGTCTACGACTACACCCTGCAGGGTGGCGGGCTGATCGCCGGAGGGAAGACGTACATCCGCGGGAACTAGCCCGCGCCGGCTGAGGGCCGGTGACGAGGAACCTGTTGGGGCCGAGCCACTTCAGGGCAGTCGCACAAGGTCCACTCGCCGATTCTGCTGTTTGCCTTCAGGCGTGGCGTTGTCGGCGACCGGCCGCGACTCACCGTACCCGGCCGCCTCCAGGCGATCCGATGCGATGTCGTAGTGCTCGACCAGGAACGCCTTGACCGCCTGAGCCCGGCGCTCCGAGAGCTCCTGGTTGTAGGCGTCCTCGCCGTCGGCATCGGTGTGTCCCTCGATGGCGATGCGGAGCTCCGGATGATCGGCCAGCATGGTGCCGATCTCTTCCAAGGTGGGAGTGGACTCGGGGCGGATCCGGTCGCTGTTCACCGCGAAGAGGATGCCCTGTGTGGAGACGCGGCCATCCGCGTCCAGGCGGGAGTACAGGTCGAGCCCCCCCGCAGCGATGCGAATCGGCCCGATCAACGTGGGCTGGCCCTCGCTGGCGGAGGAGGTGCTGAGGTAGAGCTGGTCCGTGCGCGGAAAGACGGCGTTGGGCACGTTGGCGACGCGCTGGTCTCCCAGATAGACCTTCATGTAGTCGCCGTCGGCCATGATGCGGAACGGAGCCGTGCCGGATCGCTCGAAGCGATGATCGAGCGTGGTGCTCACCTCCGGCCCCTGATTCTGCATGGGCCGGATCCCAGCTTCGCGGAAACGCACGCCGATGGCCGACCCTGCGAACGATCGGTCGGCCCCGAAGAACGCCGGCGCCGAGGTCAGGTACACGTACGCGTTGCCGTGCTGGATGCTGACGTCGAACTCGATGGTGAAGCGGTCCGGAAGGGTCTCGGGCAGGGGAACCTTCACCGCGCCGCTCGAGGTTCCCCGCAGGTAGCGGAGCTCTCCCTTCTCCACCACGTCCCAGTTCCCGCTCACCAGCTCCCAGCGGCGCGGAAAATCACCGACGCGGTCGAACTGGTAGTCGTCGTAGAAGACGATGCGGTCGCCGGGCACGTAGTCGTAGTTGATCCAGATCCCCTCGCCCGGCGCCTCGGACGCGGGGGCCCGGGCAGCCGCTGCGTCACGATCCGTAATGGGCACGCCATCGTCGTCCGTGATGATCTCGCCGTCGTCATCGACGTAGATGACCTCCTTGCCGTCCGACTTGGCCTTCTCGGCACAGCTGGGGTCGTTCACCGCGCACCGAATCGCATTGGTGACCAACCGGTCCACGATCGAGCTGGTCTCGCGTTCGGCGGCTCGGCGGGCTGCGTCGCGGAGCCGGCGGAGCTGAGCGTCGGCGGGGGCCGGCCTCAGCAGCAGGGCGAAGACGACCAGTGACAGGATCTTGGCGTAGATGCGCATGCTACCGGCTCCCGAGCGGCGGAAGGACGGATCGACCACGGACAGGTTCGACCCCTTCGCCTCTACCAGCGTAATCGGGCGCCCAACCCCGCCATTCGCGTGCGGCCACCCGCCTGTGGTATGGCCACGGCGTGTGGGATCGTGTTTCCGCGATGGCCTGGTTCGCTCGGCATCACGGAGGCGGAGGGTTGGCGAACACCAGCCCCGCGATGGCCGTGCCCAGAGCGTCGATGGCCGTCGCGTTGCCGTTGAAGCGGTCGGTCTGGTTGGTCATCACCGCCACGACCAGCTGAGAGGGCCCTCGGTAGATGCCCAGCCACGGGCGGGCCCCCACCCCGTACCCCCCGTGCTCGGCCACAGCGCGCCCTCCGTTCGGACTGGTGAGGTCCCAAGCCAGGCCGACGGGCGGAGCCGGGCCACTCGGCGGGGCCCACGTGACCGCCATGGCCGTCTGGGACGTCCACATGCGGGCCGTGTCCGCAAGCTGGCCCGAGCGTACCAGCGCGCCGAAGCGGGCCAGGTCCCGCGCGTGGATCTGCAAGCCGCCGCCCAGGATCTTCCAGGTGTCGTCCGGGCGGCGCGGGATGACGAGACCACGCGGAGCGCCGTTCACGGTGGTGGTGTCGTACCAGTACACCTGGGCCTGATCGAACCACGGCACGCCGAAGACCGGACCGGTCGTCGACGAGCGGTTGAGGCTCCACAACCCGAACGGCGCAGCGATCTCGTCCCGGATCAGTGTCACGATGTCCTTGCCCGTGACCTTTTCCAACGCCGCTCCCACGAACGTGAAGCCATGTGTGGAATAGTGGTACTGGTTGCCAGGCGTGCAGCCGGCCAAGATGGAGTCGGGGCCCGAGTACTGCGCGATCACCGAGTCCCGCCACATGTAGAACTGCTCGGGTGGCTCAGGTCCTTCGTCGTAGTGCCACATACAGCCGGTCTTGGAAAGCAACTGCTCGAGCGTGTGCGTATGGGAGGCGTAGGGCACGGACACGTAGCTGCTGGTCCGACGGGTGAGGTCGATCAGCCCTCGCTGCTCGAGCCGAACGGCCAGGGTGGCCGCGATCACTTTGGCTACCGAAGCCGTCGGGTAGATCGTGCCGGAGTGGGCGCGCTTCTGTGCCTGGATGTCCGCCCATCCGGAGCCACCGCGGTACAGCACTCGGTTGCCCTGCATCACGACCGCGGATACGCCCGGGACCGGGTTGGCCTGCAGGAACGTGGCCAGGGTGGTATCGATCGCCGCCCGGAACGGCATGTCGTAGCGGTCGTCGTTCTCCGCCCAGATCCCGGCGTACCGCAGGCCCGCGGCGCTTGAATACGATTCGTAGTCGATGAGCCGCATGCCCTGATCCACGTACATGCGGTGATCGTTCATAAAATCGTTGAGCCCCTTGTCGAAGCTGACGGCCCAGCCACGCGTGGCCGGCTTCTGCTCCCAGATGGCGGCGTAGCGTTGACCGCCGGACGTCTGGTACGACTCGATGTCGATGGCTTGAAACCCCAGCACGGCCTGGGCGGCGAGTTGCTGGCGGAACGCCGTCGCGTCCATGCCCCGCGTCTCGGACCAGGTGGACGCGCTGCAGCTCCGGTACCAGATCGCGGAGTGCAGGAGTCCGTTCGGCGTGGAACGCACCTCTAGATCGACGAGGCGGTGCGTGCTGGGAATTGAGCTGCGCAGCAGGTTCGCGAAGCTCGAGCTGGTCAGGTCGACGTCCACCCGCCAGTCGATGCCCTGCTGGTTCGTCTCCCAGAGGCCGGCGTAGCGCACTCCGTTGGGCGTGTCGTAGGCCTCGATGTCTGTCGCGCGTAGTCCGGCGGCTCGGGCGGCTTGCGAGCGTTGGTCGAACTCGGCGCGGGTGAGGTCGACGTGCTGCTGGCCTTGGACGCGACGGGTCCGGTCCTCCCAGATGGTCGAGAAGCCGTCTCCGAATCCGGGTAGGAGGGAGCGCTCGATGTCGACCGGGACGAAGAAGCGTGATCCGGACGGGTGCTGGCCGACCATCTGCTCACCGAGCCCCAGCGTCTCGGTCAAAGAGTCGTTCCGGATGGGAACGGTGAGCCCCCAGTCCCAGGTGACGTCCTCCGCGTCCAGCGGATCGGCCGTGTCCACGCAGGCTCCGGACGGCGGAATCACGGTGGGTGTGGCCGGCGGCGTCACGCCCGGCAGACCGGTGGGCGCCTGCAAGCCAGCACCCGGGGTGTTCGGGTTGGTGGGGGGCGGACGCACCGCCGCCCGGGCACCGGCCACCGCCGCGGGGCGCACCCAGATGGCGCCGTTGGAGACGGCGGGTGAGCTGCTGTCGATTCGCAGGCTGTCTGTTCCCAGCAGTGTGACCGTGGCGAGATGATAGCGGCCATCGGAGCCCAGTACGTCCAGCGCACCACGCGCGCGGATGCCCTGCCAGAGGCGACTACCGACGCGCAAGACCCGGGGCGCTGCCGGGGGCAGGTAGCGGATCGAAGCATCGGTGCCTGTCGCGTTGACGCGCATGCCGTCTTCTGGATCTCCCGGCGGCGCGATGCGAACCCAGTCCCCAAGTACGGACGGACCCGCACGCGTCCAGGTTTGATCGTAGCCCGCCCCCGAGTGCTGGATGCGCACGTGGATCGTGTCCGTGCCCAGCAGGGTGATGGTCGCCGGATAGAAGTTGCCATCGCTGCCCCGCACCCGTGCGACACCCGTCGGTTGGATCTGAGTCCACAGGACCTGCCCGACCTGCCAGTCCGTCTGACTGGCCGAGATGGGGACAGCGACGAGCGTGGCGTCGCCGTTCACCTCGATGCGCATGAGGTCGTTGGGCTTGTTGTTGCTGACCACCCGAACCCAGTCGCCCTGGATGGACGTGCCTGTCACGGTCTGGCCCCCGAGCAGCGTGGGCGCTGCCGCTGTCCAGGCGGCAAGGGCGAGAAGGGTCTTGGTCGGGATCATCGGCGCACCGCTCGCGGAGCTGGGGAGTCGGAATGGGACGGCTACCGACGAAAGCGGAAAAGCAGCCCGCAAACCGCCATCGAGCGGCGAGCAGCCACCCCGAGGGACCCTGCGAAGGTGCGCTCGGGGCCGAGGAACGTCTGTCCCCGGCCCCGAACCGCGTCTCAGTTCACCCGCTGGGTGTAGTCCACGGAGTCGTTCGATGGATCCGGGTCAGGCTGCTGACCCGTCACCGTCCAGGTACTCGAGTGCACGCCCGCGGCGAGTCCCTCGAACGAGACCGTGAAGTCGAGCTGGCCACCGGCGGGGACGAGCCCCAGCGCACAGGTGACCACACCCGCTGCACTGGCCGTGCACGTGGCTCCGGTGGCGGTCACGAAGGCCAGACCACTCAGCGCAGTCGACGTCACCGTCGAGCCCGTCGACTCCGTCGGCCCCGCGTTGGTGACCCGGAAGACGGTGTTCATGACGTCGCCCACGAACTGGTTGTCTTGTTGAGAGACACGCACCATCGCCAGATCCGCGGAACCGTCATTGTCTTCGATGGTGACGGGGATGCGCAGCGCCCCCGCGCTGGAGTAGCTGGGGTCCTTGCTGACCAGTCGGTGCAGGATCGTGTCCGCATGAAGCCCTTCGACCACTGCATCGTCGAACGGATGCACCATCATCCGTTGAGGCAGCATCCAGTCCGTCGCGCCAAACCGCAGAGGCCCGACAAAGTCCAGCTGCCCGTTCGTCGACCAGGGCTGGAGGTCCACATCCGCGATGGGAACGGCGCTTCCCAAGCAGATCTGGTAGTCATAGGAAGGTCCGCCCTCCTGCATCGCGATGGACCCGCGCGTGGCGTAGAGGGGAGCGGAGCCGGGGTGGTAGCCCGCGACCCCCAGCGTCCGGGCCGGGTTGTAGACGCGCCATCCGCGGGTAGCACCAAGGTTGAGCCCCTGGTAGGCATGGAAGGAGCCGCGAGCACTGCCTTGCGGTAGCCGATCTGTGATCAGGGGGATCAGGTCTCCACATCTGCCGCCTGCGAAGCCGGTCGGAGTCCGCACCGTGAGGGTGCCGCCGTATTGCACGCTCCCCTGCACGTCGATGACGTCGTGCGCGGTGCCCCGGGTGGACGCAATGTCCATGACCACCTCGCTGTTCGCGTCCAGCTCGAGCGAGGCCATGCTCAGCGTGCCTATCCCGTTGGACAACCCAGGGAGGGCCACGGGGCCTGGGCTGATGGTGCTGCCGATGGATCGCACATCCCCCAGGGTGCCGCGATCCAACAACGTGGATCGGACGAGCGTCAGCGTTCCGCGCTGTGTGCTGTTCGAGGCTGCCGCCAGTGTCATGTCCGTGACCTGCAGCGCCGAGCTTCCCTGAACATCGATGGTCCCCCGGTTGGTGACCACCGGTCGACCCCCACAGGCGAAGACGGGGCGAGCCGATACTGCTCCTCCACCGTGGATGCTCAGCGTTCCGCGATTGACGAGCCCACACGGCCCAGACTTGGTCGTGGGGAAGAGTGTCAGGTCCATGGCGCGTCCAGCGGGAATCTGCAGATCCAAAGTACCCTCGTTCTCCGGAAGTCCCTGCTGGCGCCCCACCAGCCAGAGCTGTAGTGCGGCTCGAAGCATCTGGATCCGCACATCACGCCCGATGGTGCCGATGAGGAGGAGGCTCTGAGCAACGTCCACGTCCACCTGCCCCGAGAGGACGCTGCTCTGCAACGTCAGCTCTGTCTGCTGCCCCACAAGAGTCATCGTGGCAGTGGAAGGAGACGAGGTCCGCACCGGAAGCGTCCCTCCCTCCCACGTCAGTGTCCCGTCCCAGAGGCGGACGGTCGCGGTCCCCCCGACCGTTCCGCTCAACTGGTCGAAGTAGGGCCCGAATGACGTAGGCGATCGTTGCACGTCGATGGCATCCGTGCCCCGGGTGAAGACGAAGCCTCGGTTCTCGAAGGTCACCGCCTGGAGTGTCGACGGCCCCCTCAGGTACATCCACGCGTGGTTCTCATAGGTCTGGAACTCCCATTCCGTGAGCGAGGCGCACGCGCACCCCGTGCCGATCTCCACCACGCCGCGGTTCACGAACCACTCCGCGTCCGGTAGGGTCACGGTGGGGGAAGGCTCGCTGCTCCCCAGATGGATCGTCTGCGCGCCGTCGATCTCCAACCGACCCGTCGCCTCCACCAGGATGCCGCCGTCCACCAGCAGGGAGTGGTCCGCAGCGAGGGTCACCGTGGCCCCGGGACCCCCGACCTTCACGATGTGGGCGAGCGCGTCGTAGTCGAGCACCACCTCGTAGGTGCCCGGCACGTCGAGGCAGACGTTGTCGCCGGGAAGGGGCACACCTGCCGGGGACCACTTGCCGGCGTCGTACCAGTCTCCATCGACGGCCGCAGCCCAGGAGCGAGTGCAGGAGAAGGTGGGAACCACCGACCGCGCGGCGCGCAGTGGCAGCTCCGCGGGCGGCTCGGTGATCTCCAGCTCGGGCTCGGTGGGCAGATCCTGGCAACCCAGCGCGAACAGCGCGGCAAACGCCAGGAGAGCGTGGCGGTTCATAGGACACCCCGGAGGCGCGGTGGCGGGACGGCCCCGGTGGCCCCCCCTCCCTCGCCCCGGCGACGCTCGGCCGAAGACCTGGACATTCCTTGCGGCCAGCGGGCCCGGCGCCGGCGCTCTCCCCGCCTGATACGCGACGGTCGAGGAATCCGATAGAGGGGTGAGACGACGCATCCCTCGACAGGAAGACCCCGATGGTCACTCTTTCCCGCGGTCGCGCACGAGCTGCTTTCGCCATCGCCTTCGTCACGGCCCTCCTGGCAGCGCCTCCGTTGGCTGCGCAGGACGACGATCCCTGGTTGGGTTCCTGGGTGAGCGCGGACGTGAGCATGTACGTGCTCGCCGGCGGCGACGACGGGTATACCGGCTATTTCGCGGTCCAGGCCGGCTTGGTCCCCTTCACCGCGCGGACCTTCCTGGGCGTAGCGCTGCGCGGCAGCTACCGGGTCGCGGGGGCCGACACCAACTTCGAGGCCATTCGGGCAGGGGGCCGTCTGGTTGTGGCCGATCCCAATTCGAAGGTGGTGCTGACGCGATCGGACGAGCCGGTCCCGGCCGAAGTGCTCGCAGCAGCCCAGGGCGGCGCCACCACGAGCGCCCCCTCCAGTGCAGCCACCCCGGCGGCGTCGAACCCACCCGTGATGGTGGCGTCCGACGCACCCGAATTGTCCGACCCCTATCGAGGCTTCCGCATCTCGCCGCTGGCCGGGTGGTCCGCCTCACCGGCCGGGAGTGGCTACTCGTTCCAGTCCGCCGACGTCGCCGGCTCTCTCCTCGTGTTCCCCCACGAACGTGAGTCGCTCGATGCGCTGAAGAGCGACGCGCGCGAAGGCTTCAGCGAAGGCACAGCCGCCCTGACGCTGGACGGACCCATCGAGGGATTCGGAAGCCGGGGATTGAGCGCCTATCTGAAGGGCACGATCGAGGGGCAGCCCGTCAAAGCACGCCTCATCGCGTTGCTCTCGCCCCATGGCGGAGGACTGACCCTCCTCGCCGTAGCGCGGACCAGCGACTTCGGCGCCACGCACGAGTCCGCCGCTGAAGCGTTGGCGGGTGGCATCGCCTTCTTCGCCCCCCGCGCTCCGGACGCCACGTCGGAATGGCGTGACCGCCTCGACGGCGCGCGGCTCACCTACCTCTACAGCTACTACAGCGGCGGTAGCTCGGACGGCGCCTACGTAGGTGCGTCGGAAGAGACCACCATCGACCTGTGCAGCGAGGGTCATTTCTACTACGGCTCGCACGACTCGTTCTCGGCGGATGGCGGCGGTGCGGTCGGCGGCTACAGCGGCTCCAATGCGCGGGGCGCCGGGGGGTGGACGGTCACGCCCGGCGGCGCGCCCACCTTGGTTCTGACCTTCCACGACGGGAGCCGCAGGGAGTACACGCTGCAGCTCGATGACGAGGGCAAGACGCTGCTCAACGGCCGACGCTACTTCCGCACCTACGCGAACTCTCCGGTGGCCGAGGCCCGTCCGGCCTGTCCCTGACGGTCGGCTGCGATCGACTCGCACTGGCGCTCATCCCTCGTTGCTCAACTCGGAGCTCCCCATGCCGAACCATGCCCTTCACGGACTGCGCCGATCCGCGGCGATCCTCCTTCTGGCGCCGTGCTTGCCGCTCTGGGCCGCCCTACGTCCGGACGCGACCGCCGCCCAGGAGCCGTGCGCCATCCGGTACCAATTCGCTCGAACGGATGGTCGGCCGGCGACCCAGACCCTGAGCCTGGCCGCCGGCCAGAGCAAGGACGTGAATCGCGTCGACCTGCAGCGCGTCACCAACGCCGGCAGCCGCGAGATCCGCATCCGCATCACGATTCCGACGGGCGGCACCAAGTGGGTCTCCCTGGCCGAGGGTCAGGCCGATCCCCCCATCGCCAACTACATCGGGTCGGTGACGTTCATGCAGGCGCGCTGCATGCACCTCTATGAGTCGCCGGTGGCCATGTACACGGCCTTGGTCCGATCCGGCGGCGGATACCGGGCAGCGGACGAGACGATCAAGGAGTTCGCCCTTGAGCCAGCGGCGTTCCTCGCGGAGCTGCAAGGGCACCTCGAGCTGCACCAGATCGGAGAGACCCTCGCGAGCGCGTACGGGATGACGCCACCGGCGATGGCCAGCGCGCTCGAGCAGGCGGGGTACCCTGTGCTCGATGCGGTGACTGCACTGCGCGCCGTGGTCGAGCAGAGCCACCTCGCCCAGCGCTGGCCGCCCGTGCTGAGGCAGGCCTATGGAGACGCCGATGCGGCGCGCGCGACGCTGCAGTTCGTGGATGGCGAGGACTCCCGCCTCGCGCACGTCCTGTACGCCAGTGGGTACACGCTCTCCGACCTCTTGAAGGTATTCGGAGAACTCTATCCGCGTTCGTGGGACGGGGCAGTCGCCGGCCGGCTCCTCTTCTCTGCGGCCGGGCAGACGAACTCCTACACGAGACCTGAGCTGGCACTCGCCCTCGCCGAACACTTTCGTGCGGACGGCCGAGAGGTGACGCAGTGGCTCGTGCTGGGTCTGAGCCATCCCCTCCGGCGTCCGGGGGATGTCGCCCGCCAAGCAGCGGCGGACACACGCCCGACCCCCGCGCGGACCTCCAGAAGTGGGGCCGGAAGGGGTGCGCGCGCATCCCGCGGCGGTCCAGCGTCTCCAACACCGTCCGTCGACGTGAATCTGGCGTACGGTCTGGTGGCGGAGGGCGTGGCAGCCCTCACCGACGACCCCACCCTGGCCTTCCTCTGGTTCATCGACGCGGGGCTGGGCTACGCACAGGCTCGCGACGCGGTGATCCATTCGGACCTTGAACTGTCCCCCGGTGCTTTCGCCGAGGGGATGCGTCGTGCGGACGCACCGGTGGGCGAGGCATGGACGCTGCTCGGTGGGCAGGTGTCGGGCGACGGATGGGACGACTTCCGCACTCGCGGCCCAACGAGTACTGGCCTTGTACAACTGGCCGCGCGCCGGCTCGCCGCGCTGACCGCTGCCCGCTACGAGAGGGATGCGACCCTGGCGCTGCTGGCGGCGGAGGAGTTCGAGCTCCAGGAGAAGGGCGCGCTGGCGGAGGCCTTGCGTCGAGGCGGGTATGCGGGGCGAGAAGCGGTGGCGGCGATCCATGCAGTGCACCCGGAGTGGAGTGGCGGCGGGGTCGGCCTCCAGTTCAGCACTGAGTTGGAGGCCACGGCACCGGAACGAGCCGACGTGCTCAGCGGCCTCATGCAGACGTTCGAGGTCCCGCGGGAGGAAGCGCTGCTGTGGATCACGGGCTTCAAGAGCGGGGTCGTCGGCGCCCTCCATGGGCAAGGCCTGGATCCAGTCGCCATCCTGACGCTGCTGGCCGGCTGGGAACGAGACGACTGGGTGGGTGAGGGACTCGCAGAGTCCGTCACCACGGATGTGAACAGCGTGGCCGCGTGGACGCTGGCAGCGCGATACCCCGCCGAGCGGGCGGCCAAGGTGGTCCGGCGCATGTGCCGCACCACGTTCACCTATGCGGCCTGCGAGGATCAGGCTCACGCAGAAGCCGCGACCCGTGCCCTCGCATCGGCGGGGTACGAGCACGAGCCCATCCGCCGGGCCATCCTCGCCCTCTACGGGACAGGTCTGTCGCAGCGCATCGACGCGTGGCTTCAGCCTCAGCCCAAGCGACGTCGCCCGGGTCGCTGAGGCGGCCTCCGTGGCCGTGGCCGGCGCCAACGAAATCGCGCTGTCCTTCGTCACGCTTGCAAGACCGCTCGTGCACCACGCTTGCAAGACCGCTCCTGTCGCCCCCTACTGCCGAATGTCGTACCGAAGGAGGACCGTCCCTTGACCTCACCCGCGGACCGCTTCCGACGCGCGGATCGCCTGCTGGCATCGTGCCTGGAGATCGACGACGCCGAGCAACGGGAACGGCTTCTGGCGGCCGCGGGCGAAGACGCCGACATCGTGGCACAGGTGCGCCGCCTGCTGGCGGGCGAGCCGCGCGCCCGTGCCCGGATCGGGGACGCGGCGGCTCCCCTTGCCGGTGAGCTGTTGGATGCCCTGGACACCTACGACGAACCCGACGCCGCCGAGCCCACGCCGGACGTCCCAGCGGGTTCGGACATCGGCCCCTACCGGGTCGTTCGCGAGCTCGGCCGCGGCGGTATGGGCGTGGTCTACCTCTGCGAGCGCGCCGACGACCAGTTCCACCGACAGGTGGCACTCAAGGTGGTCCGGCGAGGACTCGATACGGACGAGATCCTCGCGCGCTTCCAGAGGGAACGCCGCATCCTCGCGCGCCTCGAGCACCCGGGGATCGCGAGGCTCTACGACGCGGGAGCCACGGAGGCGGGTCGCCCCTTCCTCGTGTTGGAGTACGTGGAAGGCCTGCCCATCGACCGCTTCTGTGACGAGCGACGTCTCGATCTCGAGGCGCGCATCGAACTCTTCTTCCGAGTCTGTGAGGCTGTCTCGTACGCGCACCGCAACCTCGTGCTTCATCGGGACCTGAAGCCGTCGAACATCCTCGTCACCGAGGACGGGCCTCGCCTGCTCGACTTCGGCGTCGCCAAGCTTCTCGACGACCCCAGCGAGGGAACCCGGTCCCTGACCCGCGCCAAGGGTCCACGCTTGACCCCGGAATACGCCAGCCCGGAGCAACTCCGCGGAGACGAAGCCACCACCGCCAGCGACATCTACGCCCTGGGTCTCCTTCTCTACGAACTGCTCACGGGTGTCCGGCCCAGCTCGGTGGGGAGGGGCCCCGGAGCGGGGTCCGGCGCCGCACCGCCCCGACCCTCCACCATCTTCACGACGCTGGGCTCCGGTTCCCGCACCGCCACCTCGGCGACTGCACGGAGCGCCACGCCGCAGCGTCTGGCACGCCGGCTACGCGGGGATCTCGACACCATCCTTCTCAAGGCGCTGCACGAGGATCCGGCGCGTCGCTACGGTACGGTGCAGGCCTTCGCCGAGGATCTGCGCCGGCACCTGGACGGGTTTCCGGTCGAGGCACGGCCCGACGCCTGGACCTACCGTGTCGGGAAGTTCGTGGGGCGCAATCGACTGGGCGTGTTCGCCGGGAGCGGACTCTCGATGGCAACGCTCCTCTTTGCCGTGGGGAGTTTGCTTCAGCAGGCACAGACCGCGCGAGAACGGGATCGCGCCGAGCAGGAGCGCCTGCGCGCCGAGGGCGTCGTACGGGTGCTCGAAGACCTGTTCACGGGCGCGGACTTCGAGGCGCATGAGCGCATCGACACCCTCAGAGTCCAGGCGTTTCTGGAACGCAGTGCCGAGCGGACCCTGGCGCGCAGTGCGGGACAGCCCGCTGTGCAAGCTTCCCTGCTGCGCATTCTGGGAGGCGCCCAGGTGAAGCTGGCACAACTGGACCGCGCCGACACGCTCCTGACCCAGGCCCGCTCGCTGCTGGATTCCCTGGGAGAGGAAGACAGCCCCGAGTACCGCAGAATCCTCAGTCGCCTCGGACACCTCCGCTTGACGCAAGGCCGCCGGGAGGACGCCGCGGTACTCTATGCACGGACGCTGAGCGAGGCAGACCCGGAGGCCCACGTGGAGCGCTCCGCCGCGTACCAGAACCTCGCGCTCGCCACCATGCAGATGGGTCGACTCGACGAGGCGGCGGCCGACGCCGACTCCGCGGTGGCGTTGGCCCGCCGAGATCCGGTGGGCGGCAAGACGGAGCTGTGGAACGCGCTCTCCCTTCGCGGCGGCATCGCCCAGCAAGCGGGGGACCTGGAGGACGCGCTACCGCGCGTGCGCGAAGCCTGGGAGCTCGCCCACGACGAGTTGGGATCCGACCACCCACTCGCCCTGGCCATGCTGCACAACTACGCGTTCGTGCTCGGGCATGCCGGCCGCTACGAGGAGGCAGAAGCACGCTACCTCGAGGTGCTGGACCGCTACGTGGAGTCCGTGGGCTCGGAAACGCCCGGCCATGTGTCGGCGCTGGTCAACTACGGGAGCCTGCTCCGCACCATGGGACGTCCGCAGGAGTCGCTGACCCCTTTGTTCCGTGCCGACACGCTCGGCACCGCCCTGCTCGGCGCCGACAACCCGATCCGGCTGCCGGACCTCTTCGCGCTCGCACAGTCACTCAAGGCGGTCGGGAGGTCGCTCGACGCCGCACGGACATTCTACCGGGTTTGGGTGATCGCGATCGGATCTATGGGCGATGCCCATCCGGCCGTCACCGGAGCACGCCGCGCCGTCGAGGAAATCGCTTCCACGCCGGACCCTTCGGCCACCCGGCGCGAGACCCAGGAGATTCGCGCCATCCTGAAGCGCATGACCACCGAGTGAGGCGGCCGCGGCCTCTGGCGTGCGCCCACCCCGTCGGGTGCCCTCGCGACTTGCGATCGCGAACCCGTGCTCGCCTCTTGGGGGGGAGCCCACGGATGCGAGTCGCGACGCATGGCACAGAACGATACCACGAGTCTCCTGCACCGGTGGGGCGAGGGTGAGCGAGAGGCACTGGATCAGCTGCTCCCGCTGGTCTACGACGAGCTCAAGCAGATTGCGCGCGGGCGCCTGCGCCGCTTGGTGCGCGGCGAGACCTTGCAGACCACCGTGCTGGTGCATGAGGCGTACGTGAAGCTGGTGGACGGAAACCGGGCACGGGTCAACGACCGCGCCCATTTCCTGGCGGTCGCCTCACGCGCCATGCGCTTCATCCTCGTGGATCATGCACGCGCCCGCAGCGCGTCCAAGCGCGGGGGGGACCAGAGAGCGCTGCCCCTGGACGCGGTTCAGGTGGCACAAGAGGACGATCGCTCTCGCCTCGATCTCGTGGCCTTGGATCAGGCGCTCGACACGCTCTCCGACCTGGATCCTCGCTTGGGCCAGGTCGTCGAGTGCCGGTTCTTCGGCGGAATGGAGTACGCGGAGATCGCGGAAGCGACCGGTCAGTCGGTGGTCACCGTCAAACGGGATTGGGCGCGTGCCCGCGCGTGGCTCTACGAGCTGATGGAGGGAGAAGCTCCCGGCGAGGGGTGAGGCGCGAGGGACGTTCAGGCACCTCTTCGCCGTTCAGCCGCCGATCGCCGCTCCTGCTTCCGCCAGCCACTTGCCCAACTCGGCCAGCCGATGCTCAGGCTCGTCGCAGTCGCTGATGTTGAGCATGCGGCCCATGACCCACTCGGCGGCCCGGCGCTCGTCGGCTTCCTGCGCTCGGGTCCTCAGGCCACGCGCCTCACGCTCCGACACTCCCCCGGCAGACGCGGCCTTCCAGAGCGGGGCGGTCACCTCCGCCATGAAGTTCCCGCAGTCGATCAGGAACTTGTAGCCGTGGGCTTCCCATAGCTGGTTGAACGTCTGCTGGCGCGCCGGCGGGATGGGGCTGAAGGTCTTGCGGCGCGTCTCGGGCGCGAACAGGGAGCGCACGACGCCGTCGTACTTGTCGGGGTCATAGAACTCGTGGAAGGCGAAGCAGGCGATGGCGGCTGACGCCACCAGGTCCCACTTCTTCGTTTCGTCCAGTGGAAAGGCCCGCGCCAGCTGGGGAAACCGGTCCCGCACCTTGGGGAACAGCTCGACCGCCGCGTCGAGGGCACGCCCTCGCATCGGTTGGATACGCGCCAACACGTCCGGGGGTGGAGTCCGCTTCTCCGGAGTGAGTGTCGGCACCGGCTCGTCCATCACGCTGAGGTCGGCTCCATGGCGCGAGGCCTGCGCGAACGCCTCCCTTCCCCCGTTCCGGTCCCCCAGGCGCTCCCGTGCGAAGCACAACCCCAACCAGGCGTTGCCGTCGCTGGGCGCCGTGGCCACCGCCCGCTCGAAGGCGGCCTGCGCGAGAGCGGGATCCAGTGCCAGGAACAGCGCTCCCTTCCGGCGCAGCAACGCCGCCCGCTCGCCCTGGTTCGCTACGCTGAGCGCGTCGTAGCGCCGCGCCGCCGTTTCGGACTCACC
Source organism: Gemmatimonadota bacterium (assembly GCA_041390105.1). NCBI lineage: Bacteria > Pseudomonadati > Gemmatimonadota > Gemmatimonadota bacterium. Next base: position 193,466 of record JAWKQO010000002.1, on the reverse strand, counting down.
GTCCAGGAGGTGCCCCAACAGTAGCCGCTCCTGCACATCCCCGCCCGCTCCGACCTCCACCACCACGCGCCGGAACATCGCCTGCAGCGCTGGCGTGGGCGGAGCCGCACGCTGCTTGGGCGTGCCTCGCGCCAGGATATGATGCAGCAGGCACGCGGCCGCGATTGCATCGACCGCTCGGGTGGCGAGGCGCCGCCAGAGCTCCTCCGGCGACAGGAGCCCGCTGGCGTCGATGCTCATCCGTCCTCCGTGTCGGGGTTGCGGGGCGCGTTGATGAGCTGGGCCGACCAGCACTCCAGCACGTCGATGCTGATCGCTCGAAACGCGTCCAACGCGGTCAGGGCCGCAGGCATCTTCTCGAGCGGGGTGTCCACGTGCTGCACGGCCAGCTCATACCAGAACTTCGGGAACGTCACTTGTTCGCGGTACAGATGATCCAGCCGCTTCCACGTTTGACTGACGCTGCCCTCTTCGGTGCGGATGTCGCGCAGCCACTTGGTGGTCCAGGTGGGAGCGTCGCTGCGGCCGGTCAGCATCGAGAGGACGGTTCCCAGGTTGAGCGTGCCCACGTCGATGATCTGATCGCCGGTGTCCTGGAATCGTTTCAGCCAGGCTTCGGCGCTCGCGCCCTCGGACCGGTCCAGCATGATGCGCAGCTCGTGCAGATAGGGGCTGATGCGGTACAGCGCCTCCGTCCAGTCGGTCAGTGTGGTCACCGACTCCTTGATCGCCTGCATCCGCGCCTGCAGCCCCTGGATGCGCGCATTGATGAGGGTGCCGTTGTTCTCGATCTTGATTCGCTCCTCGGTGCGCACCGAGGACTCGTGGTTGGGGTCCTGCACGGTCTGATAAAGGAGTAGACCCGCCAGTTGCGTGCCCGGAGCCCAGCGGTGCGCATGCCAACGGTCCACCAAGGCCCGTGCGTACGCACTGCCATGCTCCTCACCTTCCTCCCAGACGAGCCGACTCAGGGTCTTGAACGCGTGGTCCTGATCCTCCTCCAGCTGGCCCCCCGTCCCGGGACAGGTCGCCATGATGCGGAGGAAGTCGGTCTGGAGCCTCAGCGTCTTGAAGTAGGGCCAGGTATCGCCCGTCCAGGGCGGGTCGATCGCCGACGCCTCGCTCAGGGCCTGCTCGATCGCGCGGAATCCGTGGACCCGCGGGACGCTCACGAATTCGTCCTCGAAGGGCAGCACCTCCAGCGGGGGCGGGGCCTGGTCCGCGATCGCGGTCCACAGCCAGGGGACCTCTTTCAACCCGGGTAGCGAGAAGCGCTCCACCCCCACCCGCACGATTTCGTGGTCCCGGCGGAGAATCCGCGTCCGTTCTGGAAGGGGGCCGGGGTCCCGGTCCAGAGCCCCGATGGGGCGGGATCCTCGGTTGAGCGACGCGGCCAGGTCCTTGGGCAGCCCGGCCTCCGGATCTTCGATGATCGCCTCGGAAGCCCGGCCATCCCAGGCGGTCGACCACTCCTCCAGACAGCGGATGCTGAGGACGCGGTACAGATCGATAGCGCGCAGAGGTGCGGGCCATTGGTCCGGTGGCGTCTCGAGCGCGCCCAGCGCGGCTTCGTACCAGAAGCGCGGGATGCGCCGCTCGTGGTGGTAGTCCTGCTCCAGCGCCTGCCGCAGCGCGGCGGGCCCCTCCGTGAGCCGCACCTTCTCCAGTGAGCCATCGAAGAGGACGGGCGCCTCGGCGGGAGACAGCAACTGGCGCTCCGCGAAGGCCGCCAGGTCGTGCAGGCGTCCGTCGGTGAGGGACATCAGGTGCAGCACGAGGCCGAGCCGACGGTCCGTCCCCTCCAGCTCGGACCAGCGCAGGTAGAGCGTCATCTCCTCGAGGTGGGGCCGAAGCCGGTAGAGTCGCTCGGCCCAGTCGTCCAGAGAGGTGGCACCCTGGTTGGCCTCCTCGAAGTGGGTCCGCACCGCCTTCACGCGAGCCTCGATGAAGCGGGGGTTGGCGGCCTGTGCGAGTAGCGTCGCCTGCGCTTGTTTCCCGTCCAGCCCACTTCCCAGCATCGCCTCGTGGAACAGTTCCGCCGCCATCGAAGCTCCCGCTGCCCACCGGTGCTGGTGCAGCAAATCCGCCAGGACCCTGGCGGAGGTATAGCCCCGGTCCACGCGGTGCTGCAGCACCGCGGTCGCGAGCACGGCGCTCAGACCCCCGATGGCCGGCCCGACCTCCCCGAGCGCGGAGGTGGCGAGCCGGAACAGGAACTCGAACTGTCGCTCGATCAGCTGGGGGTAGGGGATCACCGGCCCGGTGAACGGGGGGTCGATCAGTCGGTACGCTGCGGGGTCGTTCTCGCCACCTTCAGCGATCTCGTAGTAGGGAACGGGGACCAGATCCTCGTCCTCACCGAGCGGTACTGGCTCGAATTCCCGCTCCAGCAGGAGGTCGATCGCGGGCGGAACCCGCCGGCCCAGGTGCTGGAGCGCAGCCTTGTGCGCCAGGAGCACCAGGAAGTCGCGACCCATGAGCCGAGACGGGTGGGGGAGCCGCATGAGGTGTGGACCCGGGTGGGGGGTGGCCGTTCTGGTGAGCCTGCGCCGGGACCGCGTACATTGGGGAGCGTCCGAGCGGTTTCGCCAGGTCGCCCATCCCCCGAGGCGCCATGACGCTGCGGCCCTTCGCTTTCCTTCTCCGGCCTCCGGCGCGGCCCGCCTCTCTCCGTCGAGTCGCTTTCGCAACCGTGGTCTGGGCAACCACTTCGTGCGGCGGCGAGCCGCCCCCCGTCGAGACCGCGGGGTCGGCCGTGAACCCGTCCGACCAGGCGGCCCTGGCCCTGCTCTTTCCTCCGGATGGCCCCGCGCTCAGCCAGGAGGACCGTCTGGGTATCCTGCGCACGTTGGCCGTCACGACCAACGCAGCGGGGAGCGCGCTCGTCGACGCCACCTGCGGACAGCCGCTCGACCATCAGGTTCGGACGGAGGACCTGAACGGGGACGGTGCTCCCGAGATCGTGGTGGACTTCGGCAACACATGCGTGTCGGGGATGGCCGGCACGTCGGTGCTGGTGTTCGTGCGCGACGCGTCCGGCGTGCTCCGCCCCAATCTCGGCCTGCCGGGTCTGATCGCCGAGGTCCTACCCACACGCAGCCACGGCTTCGCCGACCTCCTGATCGGCGGACCCGGCTTCTGCTTCGGCGTCTGGCGCTGGGATGGAGCGACCTACGCGCACGACCACAACGAGCCGCAAGCCCCTGGCGGCTGTGACGGCGTGGGTGGCGGATCGTGACCCCACCGAGCGATAGACAGTGGGACCTGGCACCCCCGGACGAGCGCTTCTTTCCCATCCTGCAGCGCTACGCGCGTGGAGAGGTCTCCGCCTACGACGCGGCCTGCGAAATCCAGGATCTGGGCCTCCCCGGCTTCCATGATCCGAGCGCGGCCGAGGTGGTCCTCTGGTCGCGCATGGCGGGCTTCGGCATCCCCACGCCCTCTGAAGAGGACGCCCGCGCGGAGGCCGACGCTATTCTCCGGAAGCTGGAGGAGTCGGATCCCTGAAGGCTGGCGTTCGGAGAGTTGGGCGCGCTAACGCACCCAGTACCTGCGCAGGTGCCGACATGCTCAGCCCATCAAGTCGAAGTCGCCGTCCAGCACCGCGGCCAGGTTCCCGCTCCTCCACCCTCGCCCCGCATCCCGCACCAGGGCGTCCGGCGCGTCGCGGTAACGCCGGACAATCGTGGTGGGCTGCTCCCTGAAAGCTTCCTCCAGCAGCCGCCGGGCGGTGCGCTCCGCCTCGCGCGCGCCCTCGGCGGGCCCGCTGGGCTGCGGCGCCACCAGAACCGCGGCGCGGATCTTCATCGCCGATTCCGGCCCCGTCGCACGTTCAAAGACGTGCTGTCCGGTCTCCCGCTCCAGGATGCGCTGTGAACCGAAGCCACTGATGCCGAGCAAGCACTCCCAGCGACCACCCGCGTCCTGACCCTCGGCCAGCACCTGGACCTTCATGCGGCGCTTCTCCGCCCAGCGCCGGTACATGGTGGCCAACTGTCGGGCCGCCTGGTTGCACTCCAGCGTACGCTGCGGATCGTGGGCGGCCCGGACCTGCAGAAACACCTCGCCCAGCGCACCGCTATCGATCTCCTCGGTAGCCTCGCGGATCAGGTAGAGCAACTCTCCGAGGCGACGCACCAACGCGCGCGGAGCGGTGGACGTGTGACGGAGGCGCTGCAGCAGCGACCCGGCGGTCCTGAGCGCAGCCTCGGCGCGGTCCATGTACTCGGCCAGCCCCAGGGTGAGGAAACGATCCGGCCGCTCCCAGAAGCCTGACTCGGACATGGCCGCCAGACGAGCCGCTTTGCGCTCTGCCCATCCTGACGCCGTGGTGTGCGCGACGAGCTCCCCATAGCGCTGGGCGAGGAAGGTCAGCTCGCTCGCTCGGCCCTCGCCGTCGAGCGCGACCGACTCGAGCGTGTGCGGTCTCGAGGCATCGGCCGAAGCAGGCGGAAAGGCCGACGCCTCGGCCGGCGCGTCAGGATCGACGAACTCCACGTCCAACCTTCCGTCCTTGAGACGCACGAAGAGGAACTGCTCGCCCTCCGGCGCGCGATGCTCGACGATGACCTCGGCCAGCGGAGCCAGGAACAGCCGCTCGACCGCGCGCTTGAGCGGGCGCGCCCCCAGCGTGGGACTGAAGCCTTGGTCCAGCAGGTGCTCGAGCGCGGCTTCGTCCCACTCGATGGCCCAGCCTCGCCGCCTCAGGCCGCGGCGTTCGTAGACGCTCTTGAGCTCGATGTCCAGCAGCTTGCGCATGACGGGACGACTGAGCGGCTGGAAGACCACCACACGGTCGATCCGGTTGATGAACTCCGGACGGAACGTCGTCTCCAGCGTGCGACGGATGGTCGAGGGCTCGAAGCGGGCACCGTCGTTCGCGAAGCCCAAGCCCGACGAGTGCGCATCTGCGGCGCCCAGGTTGGACGTCATGATGATGATGGCGTTGCGGAAGTCGGCCGTGCTTCCGTCGCGTGAGGTGAGTCGCCCGTCGTCGAAGAGCTGCAGGAAGAGGTCCCACACGATGGGGTGCGCCTTCTCGAACTCGTCCAGCAGGATCACCGAGAAGGGGTTCTCCCGGATGCGGGTCACCAGCGCCGACGGGTCGGCCACCGCTCCTGCCACGCCCAGCAGTCGGTCCAGCGCGGACGGATCCACCAGCTCGCTCATGTCGTAGCGAAGCAGCCGCGAGGGCGACTGGAAGAAGTAGGTCGCCAACGCCTTGGCGATCTCCGTCTTGCCGGTCCCGGTGGGCCCCACGAACAGGAACACGGCCAGCGGCCGGGTCGGATCGGTCAGGCCCGCCTTGGTGAGCGAGATCCGCTCGACAACCGCGGAGACGGCCTCCTGTTGCCCCAGGATCCTCGATTCGAAGTAGCTCCGCACCTCGGCCAGGTTCATCTGCCGGCGGTCGTCGATGATCTCGACGGGAAGGCCGGTGCGCGCCGATACGGTGGTGAGCACGTCGTCGAGCGTGACGGGCGCGGTGGAACCTGCTTCGGTGAGCAGCCGCTGCTTGGTGGTCTCCAGCACGTCCAGCAGGCGGCCCGGGTTCTCGCGCGCCAGCAGGAACTGGTCGATCAGTCGGGCACCCTCTCGGATCACGTCCCGCGGGATGGGAGCGCGCGACTTGCCGCTGAAGCGTTCGACCGCCAGGTGTTGGGTGAGCTCCGAGTCGGCTGCCTCGATGCGGAGGGGCTCCATGACGCTGCGGAGCTTGGGCACCAGCCGGATCATCAACTCGTAGGCCGCCGGCGACGTCTCTCCCACGATGCGCAGCGCACCCGACTCCAGGTGGGGCAGCAGCATCTCCAGGATGCCGATCGGACTCTGCGAGTGGCGACCGGCCCACACCAGCTCATGGAAGCTGGGGCACACCCACAGGATCTTGGGCGAGGAGCGCATGGTCTGCACGAGGTTCTTGATGCGCTCGTCGATCTGGCCGACGTAGGACTGACCCGCCATCAGGTCCGAGGCGGTGGCCTCGAACACCACGCCGCCTTCTTTGCGAAGGCGCCGCGCCAGGATCAGCGTGTACGACGTCTTGCCCACTCCGGGTGCCCCGATCAACAACGTGGACCGGGCCGGCGCCCGTCGCAGGCTGGCCTCGATCGCGGCGACCCCCGTGGTCAGCGCGTCGTGCTCCACGATGGCGCGCGCGCCTTTGAGCTCGTCGCGCCCCCACACGTGGACGAAGTCCTGGACGAGGTGGAGAGAGGGATCAGAAGCGCTCATGCGGGGGCCGACTCGACCGATCTGGGGTCACGAGGGGCGCGGCGCACCGGACGGGCTGCGAGGCGCCCCCCGGGTTGCCGGACACAGCGGGCAAGGTAGGCCGCGGTCCCCGCCTCGTGAAAGCTCCGCCCAGGCGCCGGAGCGGCGGTTCCAGGCAAGGCGCCACGCCTCGGCCGAGTGCGCTCCCGAGGCCGGCGCCTCCTCCACCTTCCACGCCCCACCGCCTGTCCCCACCTTGGAAGCAGTCCCGACTGCGTCCCGGAGGACCTGCCATGCCCCGCTCTGCCCGCGCACCGCTCGCGTCCACCGCTCTGTTGGCCATCGCTGCCTGCGCGCCCGCGGGCGAGGTGCCCCGCGAGTCCTCCTCACCGCTCCAGCCCCTCGTGGACCAGTACGCCACCGTGCGGCTCACGTCCGATCTCTCGCAGCTGTCGGACAGCGACCGCCAGGTGGTCCGGTTGCTGATGGAGGCCATGCCGAGCATGACCGACGCGTTCTGGGTGCAGACCTATGGGGACAAGACCGATGCCATGGCCCTGGCGAAGGGCGATCCGGTGGCGGAGCGCTACATCGAGATCAACCTCGGTCCCTGGGACCGACTGCGGGACAACGAGCCCTTCCTGCAGGCCGTAGGGCCCAAGGCCCCGGGCGCCAACCTCTACCCGGCGGACATGACCGTGGCGGAGTTCGAGACGGCGGCCGCCGCCGACCCGGCCTTGAAGGACCTCTACACGCTGGTGCGGCGCAACGAAGCGGGACAGTTGATTGCGGTGCCCTACCACCAGGCCCTGGCGCCGCAGGTCGCGGCTGCGGCGGCCAAGCTGCGGGAGGCGGCCGGACTCTCGTCCGACCCCGAATTCGGCGAGTACCTGCGGCTGCGCGCGGACGCAATGCTGGTGGACGACTATCAAGCCAGTGACATGGCGTGGATGGACATGAAGAACAACCCGATCGATGTGGTGATCGGGCCCATCGAGACGTACGAGGATGCGCTCTTCGGCTACAAGGCCGCCTTCGAGGGCTTCGTCTTGATCAAGGACATGGAGTGGAGTGAGCGACTGGCCCGCTTCGCAGCCTTCCTACCGGACCTGCAGCGCGGCTTGCCCGTGGATCCACGCTACAAGGCGGAGACGCCGGGCACGGACGCCGACCTGAATGCCTACGACGCAGTCTATGTAGCGGGAGAGGCCAATGCCGGCAGCAAGACCATCGCCATCAACCTCCCCAACGACGAAGCGGTGCAGCTGGCCAAGGGCACGCGACGGCTACAGCTGAAGAACGCGATGCAGGCCAAGTACGACCACATCATGGTTCCCATCGCCGACGCCCTGGTGGTGGAAGAGCAGCAGGCCCATGTGACCTTCGATGCCTTTTTCGCCAACACCATGTTCCACGAGGTCGCGCACGGGCTCGGGATCAAGAACACCATCACGGGAAAGGGCACCGTGCGCGAAGCGTTGAAGGACCACACCTCGGCACTCGAGGAGGAGAAGGCCGATGTGGTGGGACTCTACATGGTCAAGCAGCTCTACGACCGCGGCGAACTCAGTGAAGGCTCCGTGGAGGACAACTACACCACGTTCATGGCGGGTCTGTTCCGCTCGGTACGCTTCGGGGCAGCGGATGCGCACGGCAAAGCCAACATGGTCACCTTCAACTACTTCCGTGAGCGGGGCGCCTTCAGCCGGGACGATGCCACCGGCCGCTACCGGGTGGACTTCGCGGCCATGGAAGCGGCAGTCGACGCCCTGGGTGCGCTCATCCTCCAGCTCCAGGGCGACGGCGACTACGACGGAGTGGCCCGACTCATGGCCGAGAAGGGTGTGGTGCCACCTGATCTGCAGGCGGAGCTGGACAAGCTCGACGGTATGGGCATTCCGCGCGACATCGCCTTCGAACAGGGCTGGAGCGTGGTGTCGGGGATGTAGGGGCGCGAGGCCGCGGCGCTACGACTCACGCAGGATCAGCGCCGGGGGCAACGCCGCCGCCTTCCGGGCTGGCAACCAGGCCGCGCCCAAGGCCACGACCACGAGCAACGTCACCGCCGCCCCCATCGCGGCCGGGTCGGTGGTCGACACATCGAACAAGAGGCTTCTCAGCACCCGGGTACTGAAGGCGGTCGCCAGCAGGCCGGCGCCGATTCCCGCGCCCACGACCCCCAGGGCCTGGCGCAGCACTCGCGACTGGACCGATCGATTCGTCGCGCCCAGCGCCAGACGAACCGCCATCTCCTGCCGCCCCTCCGTCACGACCTGAGCCAGCAAACCGTACAGCCCCACCGCGCACAGAAAGACTGCCGACACCGCGGCCGCTAGCGTCAACCAGAGCGTGTAGCGGAGGCGCGCAGTCACGGCGCCCAGCGTGTGGTCGAGAGTCTCGACGTCGTAGACAGGGACAGATCGATCGCGGGCGCCGATGAGGTCTCCCACCACGGGGATCAGGCGCTCCGGATCGGGCGCCCGCACCACGAAGCTCATCTCTCTCCAACGCGCGGTGCTGGCCGACTCGACGAGGGGCGCGTAGACGATGGGCGGCGGAGGCTCAGCCAACTCTCGTTGCCGTACGTCGCCCAACACTCCCACCACGCTCAACCAGGGCCCTTGCGATCCGGATCGGATGCGTTGCCCCAACGCACTTCGTCCCGGCCAATACGTCTCCGCGAAGGCCTGGCTCACCGCCACCACGGGCTGCTCCGTGAGCGCGTCCTGTCGCGTCAGCGTGCGTCCTTCCAGAACCGGGATCCCGAGCGCCTCTGCGTAGCCGGCATCCACAGCGACCAGGAGTCGCGGTGTGGGGAGGTCGGCGGTGGCCAGATCTCCCTCGACCTGCCACGGCACGAACACACGCCCGTCGCGCTGGGGCAGGAAGCTGGCGGCGGACGCCGCCTCCACGCCGGGCAGCTGGAGCAGCGCATCGACGGTCTCGTGGTGGAAGCGACGCGCGTCGTCGAAGCTGGGATAGTCCCTCTCTGGGAGGAACACGCGCAGGCCGAGCTGCTGGCCGGTCTGGAAACCCAAGGGCACCGCTTGCAGCCCGCGGGCGGTGCGGAGCAGCAGCCCCGTGTTGACGAGCAGCACCACGGCGAGCGACACCTGAGCGGCCACCAGCAGGCGGCGGAGGCGCACCGTCCGCCGGGCTGGGCCCACCGACTTCCCACCCGCACGCAGCGCGGCTCCGAGATCGAGCGCGCGCAGCCGGACCAGCGTGAAGCTGGCGACAGCAACACTCAGCGCCAGCGCGACCAGAAGGATGGCCAGTGTGGGCCGCAGTCCCAGGCCCACTTCGCTGATGCGCGGAATCACGCCCGCGCCCACCCGTCGGAGCAGGCCGAGGGTGCCCCACGCCCCAACCAGGCCCAGGAGCGCACCCACCAGTCCGTAGACCAGCGCCTCCGTATGGACCGCCCGCACCACGCGGGACACCGGGGCACCGGCCGCCGTTCGCACCGCCAGATCATGCAGGCGGCTCGCGTTTCGCACGATGAACAGACCGGCCACGTTCGTCGCCACGATCACGAGCACCGCCCCCACGCCGAGCAGCACCACCAGAAGTGGCTGACGCACGTCACCGACCAATTCGTCCTTCAAGGGCACGAACAACGACGAGAGCTGGAGACGCGCGAGCAAGGGGCGAGGGAAGAAGGTGGGGTAGGTCTCCGGGAGGAGGTCGACCATGCGCATGAAGTCCGCGTCCGCAGTGGCGAGGTCGACTCCCGGTCGCAACCGCACGTAGCCGGTGTTGACGAAGTCGGACCCCTCCAGCCGAGTGGGGTCGATGGTCAGAGGAAGCCACAGGCCGGTCTGGGTTTCGGGGAAACGCACCCCCTGAGGGAGCACGCCGACGATGCGCCGCCGCACTCCATCGACGTCCAGGAACGATCCGACGGCGTCCGTCCGCGCGCCGAAGCGGGTGGCCCAGTAGTCGTGGCTGATCACCACCACTGGTTCGGCGCCGGGGGCGCTGTCGCCTTCGTCCAGCGCCCGCCCGCGCTCTGCCTCCACGCCCAACACGCGAAAGAGATCCGCGGTAACCCACGCCGACGGATCGCGTCGGACACGCTGGCCGTCATCGATGGTGGCCATGGCGGCATCTGCCAGCGCGACGGCTGCGAACGTGCGGTTCTGGTCGCGCAGATGGACGAAGGTGGCCGGCGACTGCCGCACGCGGTCCAACCCACCGGGAAAGTTCGGTGACTTGAACCACACGCCGTAGACCTGCTCCACCTCCGGATAGGGGAGCGGACGGATCAGCACGGCATCCACCAGGGACAGGACTGCACCGGCCGCACCCAATCCCACTCCCAACGAAACAGCGACCACGGCAACGAAGCCGGGTTGCCGCCACATCCCCCGCAGCGCGTCGCTCACGTCCTGCTTCAACGCCCCCATCCGCCCTCCTCGTCCCCGGTCGACTCCTGGCGGCCACCGCGGCCTCTCGCGTCGGAGCGCCGACGGGGCGCCCCCGGCTGCGAGAACGATGAAGGCAAGGGGATGGCGCTCCAACGAGCGCACGCCGAGCGGTACCGGGAGGCCCTTCGGTGGCTGCAACGGGCGCCGGGCGGCCCCGGAACCGTGAACCGCTGCGGACCGTTGGACCGCTGCGCAGCGACCTGTTAGTGCTTCAGTCGGGCCGCGTAGCGGCGACTCATGGCGTAGGGCTCAGGGATACCCTCCATGTGTACCTGGAAGGTGCGATTGAACCACTCATCGATGCGCCGCACCTGGTCCAGATTGACGATGGTGGAGCGGTGGATGCGCACGAACAGACGGTCGGGAAGACGTGCCTCCCATTCCCGTAGCGACTTCCCGATCAACAAGTCCGCCCCGTCCAACAACCGGACGCGAGTGAAGTCGCCCGAGGCCTCGATGACGCGAATGGTATCGATGCGCAGAAAGCGCCACTTCGAACCCACTTTCAAGAACAGCCGATCGTCGGGGGCCAGGGATTCCAGCGCGTCCGGGCCCGTGATCGCCTCCTCCGATTCCAGGCGGCCCAACGCCTCGCGCAAGCGCTCCGGATTGACCGGTTTGAGCAGGTAGTCGAGCGCATTTACTTCGAACGCCCGCACCGCGTGCTGGTCGTAGGCGGTCACGAAGATCACGTCGAAGGGCTCATCCGAGTGCTCCAGCACGTCGAAGGCGGACTCGCGTCCGAGTTGGATGTCCAGGAATACCAGATCGGGTCGTTTGGCGCCGATGATGCGCACGGCCTCGTCCACCGTGGCCGCCTGACCCACGACCTCGATGCCCTCGGCACCGAGCATGGCGCACAGCTCTTCGCGCGGAAGGCGCTCGTCCTCCACCACCACGGCCGTGCGCCGGGGCATGATCAGGACGCTCCGCTCGGGACGCGCACCGTAGCCCGTACCCAGGCGCCGTCCTGCACGAGGCGCAGCGTCGCCGCGGGGCCGTAGGTGGCCTCCAAGCGGGCACGCACGTTGGCGAGCCCGATGCCACCCTCGGTGCTCGTGGCAGCTCCCAGGGTCCCCGTGTTGGCCACGCCCAACACCAGATCCCTGCCATCACCGCGCGCGGTGATACGAATGGACAGACGCCCGTCCGGGGAACCGCCGTGCTTCACCGCGTTCTCGACGAGAGCGTGTAGGAGGAACGTGGGGATCGCTCGCTCCTCCATGGCCCCATCCGCGTCGATGGTCGCGTCCAGACGCTCCTCGAAGCGCACGCGCTCGATGTCCAGGTAGGCCCGCACCACGTCTAGCTCCTCTGACAAGGGCCCCTCGAGCCGGTCGCGTACCCCCAGCGTGTAGCGCAGGAAGTCCGACAAACGCGAGACGGTCTCCCGGGCGCGCCCCGGGTCCTCGTTGATGAGGGCCCGCAGTGAGGCCAGCGCGTTGAAGAGGAAGTGGGGGTTCAACTGATAGCGCAGCATGGCCAGCTGTGCATCTCGTGCGTTTCCAAACGCCAGCAGAGAGCGGCGCGCCTCCCACTGTGAGCGACTCCAGTATCGGAGGGCCAGCCACCCACCCGTCCAAGCCAAGAGGATGAAGAGCTGGTTGGACGTCACGAACGGCAGGAAGGAGCCCCCCCACATGGCCGCCGTGGACCCCGTCGCCACGACGGACGCTCCGCCCAGGAACAGCATCCACACCGCCGTGGCGCCGCCCGCCACGAAGAGAGCCCACCCGACCGTCGCTGCAGGCCCCCGCTCGTCCAAGCGGACCCGTCGGTAGATCCAACCCATCCCGGTGGAGAGGGCCCATCCACTCAGGGCCCAGGCCGCCTTCAGGGCAGTCAGGCCCGCGACGCCGTCCTCCGGCTGGGCCATGAACGGCAGCACGGCCAGGAAGAACACCAGCCCGAACACCAGCCAGCCCACGAGATGCGTGAGGTTGGGCCAGCGCAGCGCCCAGCCGGGCGACGCGTCGCCGGGCTCGATCCGATCGGAGGCGGCGTGCATAGGCGGGAAGCTGTACCGCGGGCGCGCCCAACGGCAACGCCGTCACGCCGAACGGCCCCAGGGGGACTGCACCCGGTCCCCGTGGCCGATCACCGGCGGAGCTCAGGGCCGGCCGCTCTCCCTGGGCCACTCGTCGGTCCCGGAGCGCCGCTCGCAGAAGGGAGGCGCCGCGGAGCGACGGCTCGTTGGACCAGTCCGACGCGGTCGAGAGACTCCTCTGCAGCCGGGCAGCGCCCGAGCGTGCACCAACCGCCCACCGAGGAGACGGCCATGGCCGACCTGTCGAACGAAGTGATCGCGTCCGTCTACGGCGCCAATCAGTACTTCCTGACGCGCGTCCTGGCGGGCGTGGAAACGCAGCAGGCCAAGGCTCCCTTCACAGAGGCGGGCAATCGGATGTCGTGGATCCTCGGACACATCGTGTATTGGCGGCAGGAGGTCCTGACCGCGCTGGGTGGCCCCACGCTGTGGGACCTCTCGGCGGCGGCGGGCTACCGAGGCGTGGATCGCAGCATGCCGGCCACCGACGGTGCCGACTGGGATGAACTGGTGCATCGGGCCGCGGCGCTCAATGCCGCGATCATGCCCCTCCTGGCGGATGCCGATCTCTCCCGAGACGAGCTGCGGAAGACGCTCGCGGGCCTGGCCGCCCACGAGGGGTATCACGTGGGGCAGATGGGCATCGCCCGGCGGGCCCTGGGTCTGGAGGCCGCGCTGTGAGCGGGCGAGCGTCTCGCGCGGGGGCGGTGCTCTTCGCGCTCTGGGGGCTCCTTCATGTGGTCGGTGCCGTCGCGATGCTCGGGACGCTGAGCGGGGACGGGCCCGCCGGGCTACTCGCGCTGGTAGCCACGGGCCTTCCGTCTCCGTCGCTGAGCGGTGTGGACGGCGCGGCCATCAGCGCTGTGCTTGCGCAGCACAGCTGGGACCTGCTGGTGATCGGTGCGACCGTCTTCCTGGTGGCCATCACGCTGAACTGGCGCGGACGGCGGAGCGGCTTCTGGGTGAACGCCGGGCTGGTGAGCGCCGTCGACGCCGGGCTGCTCGGTACCATGGTGGCGAGCGGCGTGATGCGGCCTACCGATGCGCTCCCCGGGCTGGCGCTCTGGATCCCGGCGGTGCTGCTCAGCGGCTGGGGGCTGTATCGGACACGGTGGGTCCGAGCGGCGCCCGAGGTTGGCCCTCCCGCGGCGCGGCCGTTTCCCGCGCCATGACCCTCCGTAGCCGCGGCCCCCAGCGGTCCATCATCTGCAGAAACGAGCGCCCCAGCTCCGGGTCGAACTCCGTGCCCAGCCCCCGCTCGATGTAGGCCAGCACCTTGTCGTGCCCCCAGGCGCGGCGGAAAGGCCGGTGCGTGCGCAGGGCGTCGAACACATCGCAGACGTGCACGAGGTCGGACGCGGGGTGGCAGGCGCGCTTGAAGCGCCGCTTGGGGTAGCCGCCCCCGTTGAAGCGGATGTGGTGCTCGTAGGCGACGGTGGCGGCCAGATCCAGGTTGGCCTGTCGCTCGATCAGCATACGCGCCCCATCCGACGGGTGACGGCGAATGACCGTCAGCTCCTCCGATGTGTACTTCCCACCCTTGTCGAGCAGCGCCTTGGGGATGCGGGTCTTGCCGATGTCGTGGAGCAGGCCGGCGACGCCCAGACGACGCACGTCGCCACTGTCCACATCCAGGAACTCCGCCAGTGCCATGGCCAGCACCGCGATGTTGAGCGAGTGCGTCGTGGTGTACTGGTCGTAGCGCTTGAGCTCGACCAGCGGGATCATCATCTCCCAGTCGGCGTGCATGGCCACGGCCAAGGAGCGCACCAGGGTCTCGACCTCCACCATGTGCAGGCGGCTTCCCGCCCGGCACTCCTGGTCGAGCCACTCCATGGTGGCCATCTCCTCCGCCAGCGAATAGCGGATCATCTCCGCCGCCGCATCGGCCAGCGCCCCGCCGGCCTTCTTGAGCCCCACCGCACCGAAGCGGATGGTCGAATCCGGCTCGAGCGGCGGCGGCACCGCCTCGGGATCGGAGAGGCGAACATGGAGCGACTCGACGAAACGTCCGAGATCGGGACGCGTCACCGGACCGTGACACTCGAAGCGCTGGACACCGACCCCGGAGAGGCGGGGCCCCCATTCCCAAGCGCGCAACGTCTTGAGCGGTCGGCCTCCCAACAGCACATCGCTGCCCAGGAAGGTGAAGACCGGCTTCGGCACCACGCCTTGCAGGGCGGCCAACTCGCTGTGGGCGGCCCGCACGGCCCGATCCACGGCGGGGTGCTCCTGCGCATACAGCGCACGGGCCGAGACCGCCTGTGCGAGCGCGCTGAGAAAGCGGGCCGCTTGGACCGGCGCCTGCGCGGACGGGTCCGCGGCACGCGGAGCGGCGCCAGAGTCCGGGGGGGCGGTCACGGCCTCGCTCACGCGCCCTCCTCCGGGTCGGGGCCCGTCGCGTGGTCCGCTGGATCGCTGGCATCCCCAACACCCTCCAACAGGTTGGCCGCCCCTTCCAGGATGCTGTGGACGTCGACGTCCTTCACCTTTTCGGCCGCGCGCAGGAGAGGCGCCACCAGCGGATCGTGCCGCCACTCCTGTACCAACACAGAGAGCGCGGTGCGCACGACCTCGCCATCCGATCCGTCGAGCGAGGCCAGGCGCGGCTTTCCAAAGAGCGTGCGTTTCCCCGCGGCCAGCTCGAGCAGGGCGTCGCGCACGGCCGGGTCTCGGCTCTGCGCGATCACGCGAATGGCGAGGAGGCGCAGCGAGACCGACTGTTCGTCGTCCCGTACACAGCGCTCGATGATGGTGGGCACCAACGCGGCGGGCAGCTCCTGCTTGAGCTCCAACAGGCCCATGCGCACCATGCGCTCATCATCTTCCTGCAGCGCGAGGCTCAGCGCCCTGGCACGCGCTCCCGGCTCCTGCAGGGCCAGCGGGAGGGCGGCGCGGCGCACGCGCAGATCCTCATGTGACACGTAGCGCAGCATGCTCAGCGTCTGGGGCCGCTCCGGGAGGGCGGCGACCAGCTCCAGCATGTTGCGGACGACGTACCAGCGCGGGTCCTCCAGGAAGGGCGTGATGGCCCGCCCCACGGCGGCGCTCATGTGCGTCAGGCGGTCGAAAACGGTGCGGCGGAGCGCTCGGGAAGACGTCTCGGAGAGCAGACGCAGCAAGGGCGCGGCTGAGGCTTCGGCGCCGACCAGGTCCACCAGGCGCTCCAGCGCCTCCTCGGAGATGTGCTCCACCTGCTCGAGCGCGTCGATCTGCTTGGGACTGGCCAGTCGCGCGCGGATCCTCCGGGCGGCTGTGGTCTTCAACTCGCCTTCGACCAACGGAGCCACCTGCTCGAGGCTCCCCTTCAGGAGCAGCTCGTCGACGGCCTGTTCGACCATTTCGCCATAGCCGTCCACCTCGATGGCCATCTGGATCAGCGACGAGGCCGAGCGCTTGAGCGTGCGACCCCGTGTCGATCGATCGAGCGGCGCCGTGCGCGAGAACTCGTCCAGGATGCGGACATAGCCTTGGGGGCTGGTGCCGTCCGGCAACCACTCCCCCAGCAGTTCATCCACACTGTCCCGGACCGCATGCGTCACCTTGGGCCGGATGGCCTCGCTGCCCTTGTCCGCATGCAGCGACAGTTTCGTCAGCATCCGCATCATGAGCGTGGAGATCTCCTGACCGGATGTGGCAGCCGCCGCCTCCAGCAGTTTGATCGAAGCCGAACCGCCCAGCCCACGAAAGCATTGGCGCACGATCAGTCGCCGGCGCTGGGGGTCGCCCCCCATCTCGAGGATGCGACGCAAGGTTCCCCGATCCAACTCCTCCACCAGGGCGCGGATGCGGTGCCGCACCGGATCCACGTCCGCGCCGCCTTCCGCCAAGCGATCGGCGATCTGCAACAGATATCCGACGACGGCCTCGTCGTACGCCTGCGCCTTTTCACCGCGGAGATGCGCGGCCACCAACGCGGGCGTCGGGATCTCGTCGCCCTCCACAGCACCGGTCTCCCCCGCCATGGCGGCTGCAGCAAGCCCCAGCCACAGCTGCATCACCTGATCGCCGCCGGCGGCCTGTTGGTCGTCGCTCAGCGTCAGGTTCTGATACCCGACCGGGTGGAGCGTCAGTCCGGGCCAGGCCGGAATCGCCGACACGGCCCGCAGGCCGATGGGATCGTCGTCCCCTTGGGCCAGGACGCTGAGGAGCCCCACCAGGGAAGCGCGTTCCACGTCCAGCGTGAACTGGATGGCGCCGATGTGTTGGGCATGCAGCCGTCCCGCCAGATCCGCGAGGATCGGATGATGGTCATCGGTGGCGGCGCCATCGACCACGAGCTGCCGGTGGGCGACGCCCAGCGACAATTGCACGTCTTCCTCGAGGAGCTTGGCCAGGCGGGTCAGGAGTGCGTCGGCGGCCGGAGCCAGGGTCGGATGGTTGGCCGGATAGATGGAGTAGCGCTGCACCGCCACCGAGAGTTCGACGAGGAACTCCAGCACGTCCTTGCCGACCCGTCGACTCGACGTCGAAGCAGGGCGTGCGGTGGGGCCGGCAGCGGCTTGGATCATCAGGCGGGGCCGTGGGTGGAACGCGCGGGCGTCCCCGACCAGGTGGCAAGAACGGGACCGGCTTCAGACGGTGGGGAACCGGCGTCTCAGCAGAACCCCGAGGTGAGGCGTCGCTGCAGCAGGGCCGCGCGATCGACGGGGGTGGGCTCGGAAAAGGGCCCGCGCCCCCGATCGAGAGCCCCCCCGGATCGGGCTTCCCTAGCGGGGACCCCGCTTGGTGGCCTTCTGCTTGGCCGCCTTCTTCTTGGTGGCCTTCTTCCGCGTGGCCTTCTTGGCACTGGCCCGCGAGGGAGCGGCCTTGGTCGTCGGGCCCCGCGTCCGGGACGGCGCCGGCTGCGCCTGCTCGATCGGCGACTCTGTCACTTCGTGCAGGCGACGGAGCACCACCGGCACCGAGAATTTGTCCATCCCCTCGATGCCGACCGTGCCTGTGTAGGCGACCCCGGGCTCGAGCGACTCGGGCACCAGGACCTGGGCCGTCACCACGCGCTGCTCGCCTGGCTCCAGGTCCACCTTCGCAGGCTCGAACGACACCTTGGCGCGCACCGCCTTTCCCTCGCCGGGCTGGAAGGACGAGGCGCGGAACGCGCAGCTCAACGTGCGCCCCAGGTCGTTGGTGACCAGAAACGCACCTTCAGCGGCCTGCCCGGCCTCGTGCTCGAGCACCAGCACGCCGCTCAGCGACTCAGCGGTCGCTTCGGCGGGAGCGCCTGGTGGTGCCGCGGTCTGACCGTCGAAGATCTCGGTCAGCGAGCGCAGGTACTCGACGGAGAGGTTCACCCAGCCTTGATAGAGCCGAGCGTTCGCCTCCATGGCCCTGCGGAACGCATCCGTGAGCTCGGATCCCTCAGCCATCGGTCGGCACTCGCAGCGTCACGGCAGTGCGGCAGGGTCGGGGACAGTAGAAGTGCTCATACCAATGGTGGATCTGATCGGCACAGTCCTCGATCTGCACGTCGCAACACGCGTGCTGCGCGCATTCCGCCACGCGCACCGTCACCTGAACGTAGTGATCGCGACACCCCCGCACGATGAGGATGCCGGACAGGTCCTCGCCGGCTTTCACGCCTTTGGGGACCTGCACCGAGACGGTGAAGGTGGCCCGCTCGTGGGGACCCAACGCGAGGGTCGTGGGCTGGTGCGTGCTCACGCTCGCCAAACGACCCAATGCGGTGATGCCCACCAGATGACGGCTCCAGCCGCAGTTGGAGACACGGATGCGGAGGGTGCCGGTGCTTCCTGGCGTCAGCGTCAAGGTGCAGGACCCGGCAGGCTGTGGCTCCCAGCAGGGCGGCGGGATCTCACAGCTGTCGCGGGAGCGCCGGGCCAGAACCCCGGTCAAGGCCGCGGCCACCTGGAAGGGCGCCTGCAACAGCGTGGTGAGCGTCGCGCCCAAGGCGTCGAGATCGGCGTTCTTCTGCGGTGCGTTCATCCTCGCCTCCTGGGTCCGCTCGCCGGCGTGACGTCCACCACCACCAGCGGGTGCGCCGCACCCAGACGCCATCCACCGAGATAGGTATGCCCCTCGCGCACTCCCGTGGGGAGATCCAGCAGACACTCGATCTCCCCGCTCTCACCGGGCTGCAGCGGCCCGCCGCCCTTCACCGTGATGCGCGCCTCTCCGCCGTGGGTCGCACGCAACTCCTCGAAGAGACGATCCACGCGCTTCTCGCCTTCGGAGAGCTCGGCCCGCAGCGTACGCCCGAGGGCGCGGTCCTGCCCTTCGGCATCGTCGAGGTCGAACGCTGCCGCCTCCGGAAGCGTCTGCGGCACGTTCCCGTCGTTGATGATCGTGAGCCGGAACTCGACACGCTCTCCGGGTGCACCGCGGACGTGGGTCCGTCTGGGATGCACACTCAGGTGCTCACGGGCCTCGACGTCGAGCTCGATGCTCCAGTGCTCCTGCTGCACCTCGCCCTCGCCGGAATAGTGCCCGGGAGCCGTGTCTGCAGGCAGCCGCAGGCGGGCCTCGCTCATTCCGGGAGCGACGGGTCTCAAGCGAAGGCGAGCGATGGAGGCGTCTTTGTTCAGCCTGAGTCGCACCGGGAAGACGCGACTGCGGGTGCTCTCGACGGCCACCAGCGCGGACAGGCGGTCCGGCGGTCCGGACAGCCGCACCGTGGGCGCCGCGCCCGCCATGTCAGTCCGTGTCCTGCAGCCGGAGCACCGCGGTCACGCTCTGGCCCGGCAGCGAGGTGCGCGGTGGCGTGCCACAGCGCTCACAGGGGTTGGGCTGGAACGGCTCGGTGATGACCTGGGCCTCGCCGCACAGGTGCAGGGCGGCCAACTCCACGCCCAGCACCGAGATGCCGAGTCGGAAGTTGGCGGGTATGTGCGCCCGGATCTGCGGGATCTCCCGGATGCGGAGATTGAGGTCCGGGATGGCGCTGATCGCGACCGTGTAGCGGTCGGGGATTCCAGCCAGGGTGAGCGGACCCATCGGTCCGATCTCCGTGATGGTGAGATCCGGCAGCGATGCGACGTCGACGGGAGGCAGGTCATCGACGTCCACATCGACCTGGGGGAGATGGTCGATGTCGACACCGGGCATGCTGAGGACATGGACATTGTAGGCCATGTCGACCCTCCGGTTCGGTGGATACTGTTCATGTACCTTCCAGGCGCGAGGCGGTCAAGCGTTTTGATTTTTCTTGCCGTCGCTGCCGGGCACGGGTAGCGTTCCTGGAGTGGAGTCCCGAGTCCTTCCGACAGGAGGGCCCCATGTCCAGCGCACGTTGGAATGCCACCGTCGTCGACGCCCCC
Source organism: Gemmatimonadota bacterium (assembly GCA_041390105.1). Classification (NCBI taxonomy): domain Bacteria; kingdom Pseudomonadati; phylum Gemmatimonadota; species Gemmatimonadota bacterium. The sequence continues at coordinate 173,502 of JAWKQO010000002.1, read as the reverse complement.
GGGCAGGAGCCGTTCGCCATCCTGGGCGACCTCTTGTTGGCGGTGCGCACGCCGCGCTCCCGCGATTTCGTAACGGTCGAGGTCGCACCGACTTCGCAGTGCGGCAGCGTCATCCCGGATGCCGAGCTGCTGGTTTGCTCGCGCCCACTTCCCTTCCTCGATCACCCACTCCGTGGGGAGCTTCACGTCGGGGATCCGGTGGATTTCGAGGTCCAGGGCCACTCCTACCGGCTCACCCTGGCCGGACTGCAGGACAGCCCCGCCGGACCACCCTGGATCGTCTGCGACCTCCTGCTGGAGCGTGACTAGGAACGGTCGGCCCCAGACCCGCCGTCCCGACGTGGTGGTCGTGGGGGGCGGGCCCGCCGGAGCCGTCATGGCGTGGGCCCTGGCCCGCGAAGGCGTGCGGACCTGGGTGTTGGACCGCGCCCGCTTCCCGCGCGAGAAGGTGTGCGGCGACTTCGTCGAGCCCCGCGGCTTGCGGCTGTTCCAGACCATGGGGTGCCTGGGCGCGCTCGAGGCCGACGATCCCCTGGCCATCACCCACGTGAATCTCTTCCTGAACGGAAGTAGTGCGTACCGGCAACGCATTCCGTTCTACCGCGGACAGGCCCACCTCCCCCAACACGGCTACATCGTGCCGCGCGACGTGCTCGATGTGCGCGTGCTGGAGAGCGCGGCCCGGGTGGGGGCCCGGGTACTCCAAGGCTGTGCGGTCCAGTCCGTGGAGCGGGCCGGAGACCAGTTGCTGGTGCACTGGACCGAAAACGGACACGCGCGCTCGGTCCGCGCTGCGCTGGTGGTCGGAGCGGATGGCGTCCACTCGACGGTGGCACGCTCCTTCGGCCTCGGCGTCGATGATCCCCGCCACATGGCGGTGTCGCAGCGGGCCTACGTCGAGGGCATCGAGCTGGAGCACGGCGAAGCGGCCTTTGTCTTCGACCGGGAGCTCTTCCCCGGCTACGGATGGATGTTTCCCATGGCGGGCGGACGCGCCAACGTGGGAGTGGGCTTGCTGGCCGAGACACGCGACCGGCGCGCGATCAGCATCCCCGCCCTCTTCCGCTCCTTCCTGGACAAGCTCCGCAGCATGCATCCGGGCTGCGCAGGGCTGCGCCTGGCCTCCAAGCCCATCGGCGGCACGGTCAAGACGTACGGTGGCCACGGCATCAACCACTTCGAGGGTGGCATTCTCGTCGGCGACGCCGGTTGCTTCGTCGATCCCATGACCGGCGAGGGCATCACGCCCGCGGCAGAATCGGCGCTGCTGGGAGCGCCCGTGCTGCTGAAGGCCTTGGAGACGGGCCGTCGCGACGCCGGCTCCCTCTCCGCCTACGAGCGTGCCTACCGATCCTACTTCGATCCCTCCATGTCCTATGTGGACTTCGTCGCCTGCACGATGCGGAACCCCCACTTCGCCGACTTCTGGCTGAGCGTGGTGGCGCGGGGGTGCTCGCTGGCTATGGACGATGCCACGTTCGCACGCAGTGGGGGAGCGGCCTTCGGCGGCGTCGACGTTCGCCCGCTGGAGACGGTCGCTCGCCTCTGGGCCAAGAGCCTCGGCCAGTTCGTGTCCGAGGGAGGGCGCATGGCCACCTCCCTGCTGACGGGGCGCCTGCCCAAGAGCTCGGTGATCGGGGATATGCTGCGTTGGCAGAGCGGCTGGTGGAGCTCGCTGGCAGAGGATCCCGCCTGGCACGCGCGCTGGATGGCTGATCTCACGTCCAAGTGGATGCGGCTGCCCCTACGCACACGCATGAAGGACCCCCGCACCAGCGGTCCTGCACACCTGCGGGTCAGCGCCCAGGCCTAGGGAAGCTGTTCTCTCGCGGGTCCAACCTTCACGCCGACAGCAGGCGGGTGTTCCGGACCAGGCGGAGCAAGGGAGCGGGGTGCGGTGCGACGCGCGTGGCCTCCGCTTCCGCCTCGGAGGCGATGGCATCCAGGTACCGTTCGGCCTCGGGCAGGGACGCCTCCATCCGCGCGAGCAGCTGCTGCAGCCCCTCGGGAGTGGGATCCCGGAACAGCAGCGCGGTGTCCGGATCGCGAATGGCGAGCGCGGCAGGCAAGGTCAGGATCCCGTCCCGCAGGTCTTCCTCACCACCACCCCCCAACGCCACGGCGCCCTTCACGTCCCCCACGTCGTCACAGCCGTGGTAAAGCATGCCGAGCAGGTGTCCGAAGCGACGCAGCGACTCGTCTCCGGTGCCGAGGCAGGCGCAGGCTTCGAACATGCTGCCCGTGTCCTCACCGGCGATCACGCGCCAGTCCTCCACGCCGAGCGGGTGTCGCCGCAAGCGCCACTGCAGCGTCTCCGCGGCAGCCAGCCGACGAAACACCTCTGCCACGCGTCGCACGGAGAACGCGATCCTGTTGACCATCTCGTACGCGTCGGCCGCGATGTAGCCTGACGCCATGAGCGCGGGGAGCATCCCGAAGCGACAGTGCAGGGTCAACACGCCGCGGCGGTAGCGGGAGCGGTCCAGGATGTCGTCGATGATCAGCGAGACGTTGTGCACCATCTCGATGGCGGCCGCGGCCTGGATCCCCTCCGGCCCCACGGGTTGCCCCGTCATGGCGGTGTGACACGCGAAGAGGGTGACGGGCCTGAAGTACTTGGAGCGGCCCAGGAACTGCCACTCCAGCATCGGCTTCATCTCTTCACTGCTGCGATCGATCCAGGTGCGCAGGTAGCGCTTGAGGTCGTCGACCTCCTGGTCGAACCCCTCCGCCAGGATGAGGCCTTCGGGGGCGGCGGAGACGTTCACCGCGACTCAGCGGACGTCAGGGCTTGGCGCGTCCGGCCCGCCGGGCGCGGGGGGCGGAGCGAGCGGCGGTCTTCCGCTTCTTGGGTGCGCTGGCCCGCGCGGACTTCGGAGCCGACGCCTTCTCGGCGTCGAACCGATCGAGCTCCTCGATGAAACGGGTCGCGGTGTGGCGAGGGATCTCGGTCAGCGCGCGCGCGCTGGCCCGGCTGGCGTCGACCAGCTCGAGCACCAGGTCCCGGGCGGACTGCTCCTCGGAGTTGATCTCGCTCAGGATGCGACTGGCGGACTGCACGAACTCCGTGGTCTTCTCGATCCACTCGCTCCAGAAGCCGATGCCGGCCCTGAGGGTGGCGAGTTGCACCTCGACCGCGTCGGTGAGCAGGTTACGAAGATCCTCTTCGCGCTTCCCTTCGTTGCTAGCCATGGGCCCTCCCGGCCTCCGTTCCCTGTTTCCAAGGTGTCCCGGGCCCCGGTGCGAGGCAACAAAGATCTTGGGCAGGCCCCGGCGGCCCGGCCGGTGGCCCGCCTCCCACTCCCCTGCGGATCGGGACGGGGGGTGGCCGGATCCGACTTGCCACACGCTTGCACCGCCGTCTACGCTGCCCTGCACCGGCGCGGGCACCCGCCCCGCCTGGATCCTATACCCGAGGCTTCCGTGATCCACCGTCGTCCTGGTGCCGCTGCCCCGCTCCACCTCGCGCTTCTGTTGCTGGCCGCCGGGTGTGGTCCCTCGGACGAGGCCTCCTTGGCGCCGCCCGATCCATCCGTCATCGAGCGAGCCGACGCCGAGCGGGTGCTGTCGATCCTGGCTGCGGACAGCATGCGAGGGCGACGCGCCTTCACCGATGACGCCCTGCGGGCCGCCGACTTCCTTGCCAGAGAGTTCGAGCAGGCCGGCCTCGAGGGTTTACAGGGAGGGTACCAGCAGCGGTTCGCCGTGCGCAGCCTGGAGCCGGGCGAGGCGCACGTGGTGCTCGACGGTCAGGCTCTGGCTCCCGAACAGTTCCGCGTTCGCGCCGGAGCGCCGGCCCTGGCCTGGGTGACGGGCGACGTGGAGGTGGTGCGTGTGGACCCGGCCGACGACCTCCAGTCGGCGATGGGCAGGCTTCGCTCAGTCAGCGGAGATGCGCTGATGTTGGTCCCGTCCGCGCGTGCGGACCTGGTCGCCGCGCTGGCTGGGTTTTTCGAACGACCGGTGCGCACGCTGGGCGACGCGCAGCAGCCCAGCATGGTGCTGGCCGTCTGGGACGGGACCGATCCCACCTATGAAGTCACGGCCGCGGCCCGGATCACCGAGGAGCCACTGGTCAACGTGGTGGGCATGCTCCCCGGTCGACGCTCGGACGAGTTCGTGCTGTTCTCGGCCCACTACGACCACATCGGCATTCGCCCTGCCGTGGAAGGGGACTCCATCGCCAACGGTGCCAACGACGACGCGTCCGGCACCACGGCGGTCGTGGAGCTGGCCCGCTACTTCGCGTCCCGGGGCACGCCCGAGCGCTCGTTGTTGTTCGCGGCCTTCACCGCGGAGGAAGGGGGCGGCTACGGATCGCGCTACTACTCCAGCCAGCTGGATCCCGATCAGATCGTGGCCATGTTCAACATCGAGATGATCGGCAAGCCGGCGGTGGAGGGGCCCAACACGGCCTGGATCACGGGCTTCGAGCGGTCGAGCTTCGGACCCTTGCTGCAGGAGGCCGTGCAGGGCACGCCCTATACGTTCTACGCGGATCCCTACCCCGAGCAGAACCTCTTCTACCGCTCGGACAACGCCACGCTCGCGCGCCTCGGCGTGCCCGCCCACTCCATCTCGACCACGCCGATCGATGTGGACACCGACTACCACCAGGTCAGCGACGAAATCGAGACGCTGGACCTCGACCACCTGACCAATACGATCCGGGCGATCGCCACCGGAGCGGAGCGCTTCGTGACCGGAGAGTCCACGCCCACCAGGGTGGATCCCGCCACCGTGGAGCGGCGCTAGCCACGGTTTGAAGGCGGAGCTGTAGGAGGGAGTCTCGTTGCCACGCCTCAGACGGGCGTCGTCAGCGGGTTCTTCCAGCTGAGCCCGGGGAAGCGCGCGAAGTCCCCATGCGTGGTGCAGAGCGTGATGCCGTACTCGATGGCGAGCGCGGCAAGATGGGCGTCCGGGACCAGGTCGGAGCGACTGGCCGCGTAGGGGATCAGCTCCCTCAGGATCGCGGCGTGCTGATCCGCGGGCTCGGGCGGGTCTTGCAACCTTTCGCGAACCCCCCTCGTCCTATTATTCGATTTTGTAGGACAAACGTGGCCGGAGGAGGCAGAGGTGGGCAAAGGCGAGTTCCTGGGTGAGTTCGAGCAGGTGGTGCTCCTGGCCGTGGCCCAGCTGGAGGGGCGTGGCTACGGGGTCTCGATCCGACGTGAGATCGAGCGCCGGACGGGACGCGACGTCACGGTCGGGTCGGTCTACACCACACTGGCGCGTCTCGAGGACAAGGGACTGGTGGCCTCCGAGGAGGGCGATCCCACCCCCACCCGGGGAGGCCGGGCCCGACGCCACTTCAGCCTGTTGCCAGACGGAGCCCGGGCCCTGGAAGCATCGCGGACCATGATGGACCGCATGTGGGACGGTGTGGAGTTGGGCGGCGAGCCGGACGCGGCGGAGCGCGCATGAGCGCGTCGGAAGCCGGGCGGGCGCCCCGGATCGCGCGGCTGCTGGTGGCCCTCTCGGCCTCGGCCGACTTGAGGGAGGCCCAGTTGGGGGACCTGCAGGAGGAGTTCGAGTCTCGCGCGCAGCACGGCCTGGCGGCCGCGCGGCGTTGGTACTGGCGGCAGGCCCTGGGGTCGGTGGCGCCCAACCTGGGGCACCGGACGCGGCGGCGGTGGACGAAGAGGAAGGCCCCCAAAGGAGATGGAGTCATGCGATCGCTGCTGAACCACCTGCGGCTGGCGCTGCGCGCCGCCCGCAAGAACGCTGCGTTCACCACGGTGATCGTGGGCACGCTGGCACTGGGCATCGGGGCCAACACCACGGTGTTCAGCGCGGTCTACGGGCTCGTCTTGAACCCGTTCCCCTTTCCCGAACCGGACCGGATCGTGGGCGTGGGCACGGGCTTCCCGAAGCTCGGGGGGGATCTGGAGTTCTGGGAGCACATGGCCCCGGCCGAATACGTCGACATCCGCGACAACACCGAGACGCTCGAGGACGTCGTGGCCTGGGACATGGGGAATCGGCAGATCGCCGGCGACGGGCCACCCCAGAACGTGTTCACCGGATTCTGGTGGGGCGACGCGCTGAGGACCGTCGGCATGCCGGCCCACCTCGGTCGTGGCTTCTCCGACGACGAAGTCGAGCGCGGCGATCCGGTGGCGCTGCTCAGCTACCGCATCTGGAGGGACCGCTTCGGAGCCGACTCCAGCCTGGTGGGAAGTCGCCTCCTCATCAACGGCCAACCGCACACGCTCATCGGGATCCTGCCCGAAGGGTTGGTCATCTACGGGATGGACCTGTGGACCATCATGCCGGTCAAGCCTGAGGTCTTTCCCCGCAACCGACGCCAGTTCCAGCTGCTGGCCCGCATCCGCGACGGAGCCTCGCTCGCGGAGGTGAACACGGAGATGGAAGGCATCGCGCGCCGGGTGGAGCTGGCCTACGTGGGCGAGTTCGAGGAGTACGAAGGGTGGCGGATCCAGGCGCTACGCTGGAACGAGGTGGCCTCGCAGACCTTCCGCACCGGCGCCTTCGTGATTCTGGGCGCAGTGGCATTCGTGCTTCTGCTGGTCTGCGCCAACACCGCCAACCTGCTGCTGGCTCGGGCACAGGGGCGCCGTCGCGAGATGGCGGTGCGCACGGCGTTGGGCGCGGGCCGAAGCACGCTCGTCATGCAGCTCCTGGCCGAGAGCATCGTCCTGGCGCTGCTGGGAGGGGCAGCGGGCATGGGACTCGCGTTCCTCGGGAACGCCGGCCTCCGCGCCCTGCTCACCACGCTCGCGCTTCCCATCGCGGGAGCGGTCGAGATCAACGGAGCAGTCTTGGCGTTCACGTCGCTCGTGGCTCTGACTGCGGGCATCCTGTTCGGATTGGTGCCCGCGTTCCAGGGCAGCCGCACCGAAACCGCCGGCGTTCTGCAGGCGGAGGGTCGGGGCTCCACGTCCAACGCGAGTCGTCAGCGTCTACAGCGCCTCTTCGTCGGCACCGAGGTGGCCCTGGCCTTCGTGCTGCTCGCCGGGGGCGGGCTGCTGGTGAACAGCTTCGTGCGGCTCAATCGCGTGAATCCCGGGTTCGCCCACGAGAACGTGCTGACCATGCGCCTCACGCTTCCGCGCGAGGAGTACCAGGGCGACGCCGTACCGGCGTTCTTCCGGGAGCTGGTGGAGCGGATGGAGGCGCTGCCCGGCGTACGCAGCGCCGCGGCGGGCACCCAGTTCCCGCCCATCGCCTTCGCGCAGTCCGAGCTCTGGTTCGAAGGCGGCACCGTCTCGGACGACGCCACGCTTCCCCGCGCGCTCACCACCGTGGTCACGCGCGGTTACTTCCAGGCGCTCGGCATCCCGCTGCGAAGCGGGCGGGTGTTCGGGACCGGTGACCGCGCCGAGACCCCGCGCGTGGTGGTGATCAACGAGTCCGCGGCGCGCCGCTACTACCCCGGCGTCGATCCGGTGGGCAAGCGCCTCAAGTTGGGCGGCCCCGACTCGGAACAGCCCTGGCACGAGATCATCGGGGTGGTGGGAACCACGCAGAACCGCGGCCTCGATCGTCCACCGGAGCCGGAGATCTTCGGGCTGCACGATCAGCTCGGAGGCAACCAGAACCAGCTCTTCCTGCTGCTGGGCACGGACGTGGAGCCCGCGACGCTGTTGCCCTCCGTACGGACGGCCGTCGCCCAGATGGATGCGGACCAGCCCATCTACGCCATCCAGACCATCGAGCAGGCGTTCGCCTCCGGCATCTCGACACGCCGGGCCACCACCATGCTGCTCACCGTGTTCGGGATCTTCGCGCTGATCCTCGCGGCGGTCGGCATCTACGCGGTGGTCTCGTTCACGGTGAGCGAACGCACCCAGGAGATCGGGCTCCGGGTGGCGTTGGGAGCCGACCGCGGTCGGGTGCGCCGCTTGGTGGTGCGTCAGGCACTGCTCCCGGTGCTGATCGGCGCAGGGGTGGGCGTGGCACTCACGGTGCCTCTCGGCAACGGGCTCCGGCGGCTGTTGTTCGAGATCACCGGCACCGATCCGCTCACACTCGGTTCGGTGGCGGCGTTGCTGGTGGGCGTGGCCGCGCTGGCCAGCCTGGTGCCCGCTGTGCGCGCGTCGCGCCTGGACCCGGTGGAAGCGCTGCGGCGGGAGTAGGGTCGCGACGCTGGTGGCGGCGCTGGCGGGCCCACCCGCGCGGCGGGGCCCCGCCCAGGGACGCGCCCTTGAAGCGGAGGCCCCTTGCGGTTCCGGCGCGCGTACGGCCCAATGGCCCGGGCTCACCCATGCCGGAGGTCGTCGATGTCACCTGTCCACCGCGCCCCACTGGCCGTCCTCGCGCTGGCCGCCTGCGCCTGTGCTCCTTCCGTACCGGACCCGAGCGCGGATGACGCTTCCCTGGTCCGCAGCGCCGAGCACGACTTCCGGGTCGAACCGGTAGTGGACGGCTTGGTGCGCCCGTTCTCGATGGCGTTCACGCCCGAGGGAGATCTGTTGGTGACGGAGCGGCCGGGACGACTGCGCATCGTCCGTGACGGCGTGTTGCTGCCCGACCCGGTGGAGGGCATCCCGGAAGTGATTGCGCTGGGCAGGGGCGCCCGCTCCATGCGAGGGCTCGAGCAGGCCGGCATGCGCGACGTGGTGCTGCATCCCGACTTCGCCAGCAACCGCCTGCTCTACCTGAGCTACACCAAGCCAGGGCCCGATTCACTCGGCAACCTGGCCGTGGCGCGGGGGCGCTTCGAAAACGACCGTCTCAGCGACGTGCAGGAGATCTTCCACGCAAACGCCGACGGCAACGGCAGCGAGCGTGCGTCCATGTGGGGCGGACGACTGGCGTTCGACGGGAAGGGCTATCTGTTCATCACCCTGGGCGACCGGCAATGGCCCTCGGCAGGGGACCTGACGGCCCACCCCGCGCAGGATCTGTCCAACCACAACGGCAGCACCGTGCGGCTGTACGAGGACGGCCGTGTGCCGGAGGACAACCCGTTTGTCGGCGTCCCGGGCGCCCAGCCCGAGATCTGGAGCTATGGCCACCGCAATGCGCAGGGGATGGCCTTCCACCCCGAGACCGGCGACCTCTGGCAGAACGAGCACGGCCCGCAGGGCGGAGACGAGCTCAATCTGATCCTCCCGGGTCGGAACTACGGCTGGCCGGTCATCGGGTACGGTGTGAACTACACCAGCGGCACCGCCATCCACGCGGGCACGCACCAGGAAGGCATGGAGCAACCCGTACACGTCTGGGTGCCTTCCATCGGTGTCTCGGGCCTGCTGTTCTACACCGGCGACGCGTTCCCTCGCTGGAGGGGCAGCCTGTTCGTGGGCGGGATGAGCGGTCAGCGCCTGGTCCGCCTCACGCTGGAAGGGCAAGAGGTCGTGCATGAGGAGACGCTCATCCACGACCAGGGGCGCATCCGCGATGTCAGGCAGGCCCCGGACGGATCGATCTACCTGGCCATCGACGGGGCCGCCCGCGACGTGGACGGTCCGCCGACGGGGATCGTGCGCCTGGTGCCCGCGGGCAGGCGCTGAACCGTGGGACCGCGCGATCACTCACCCGGAGGTCGTGCCGCGTAACGAGCAGCCCTGCCGGGCCGCTCATGCAGCCAGATAGCGCGCCAGGGTCCGCGCGATGGGTTGGCCGGTATGCCCTTCGTAGTACGAGTAGGCGGGACAGGGATTCACCTCGAAGCAATAGACGGCCCCGCCGGGCGACAGCTTCAGGTCGATCCCCGCGAAGTCCAGTCCCAGTCGTCGGGCCAGCCCTACGCAGCGGGCCTCCAGGTCGGCGCCCAGGGACACCGCCTCCAACTCGGTGCTTCCTCCCTCCTCGCGGCAGGCGTAGCGATAGTCCGTGCCCGTCGTGGTGATGGCGGTGGCGAAGACCGCGTCTCCAATGGTGTGCACGCGCACGTCCTGACCCTCCACGTACGCCTGGAATTGGGTCGGGCACCAACGGATCCGGTCCAGTCTGGCTCGCTCTGCTTCACCCAGCTCACGCACGATCGAGCGGACACCGCTGATGGACTTGTAGATGATGCGCCTGTGCTCGCGCTGGAACGCCAGCACGCGGTCCGGATCATTGCTGATGAGCGTGGGTGGCGTGCGGAATCCAGCCGCCAGGATTGCCTGCGCCTGATAGGGCTTCGAGAAGTTGGAGCCCATCGCGGCCAGTCGGTTGACCACCCGTGCGGGCGTGATCTCGCTCCAGCGCAGCAACGCCTCGTGCAGGGCGCGGCAGTGGTGCCTCCGCTGTGACGCCTCCGGCTCCGTCTCCAGCTCGGGCAACACGCGGTCGTCCATCAGGCGGAGGTACACGCCGTGCACCTCCTCCAGGGGAAGCACACCGTCCGGCATTTCCAGTGCACCGCGCACGTGTCCGCGTTCGACCCGTACGTGCAGGCTCAGGTGATCGAAGTCGCGTTGATGGAACATCCGATAGGGGGTCCCTTCCTCGTCCAGGGCCTCCGCCACCAGGCGGAGCGGCTCTTCGGAGCGGACACCGGCGAGCAGGATCATGACGTCACCTCCTCGAGTTCGAGTTGCGGCGCAGCTACGGAAGAGGCCGGGTCGTACTCCTCGGCGGCTCCCTGCGTGAACGCCGCTGCGATGGCAGCGATTGCGTCGTCTCCACCGCTTCGCAGGTCAGGAAGCGGCGTGGCTCCGTGGAACCAGGCTTGACCCCGCTCCACTTCGAAATCCACACCCAGGATGCCGGTGCCCACCGCGTGGGCCAGAGCGATGCATCCCACCTCCAGCCCGGGAGCCGGAGCTCCAAGGACCCGGTCGCCGATCACCAGCGCACGCTCCAGCGTGCGACCGGGCGTGAACGGACGATGCCAGCCCCAGCTCGGGTCGGCGCTTTCGGCGCTCAGGATGAGCGGCTCCGTGGGGAGCCCGGCATCGGCCGCCCGCCACGCCCACTCGGCGGGATGGCGGAACGCGCCCGCCAGACCCTGGGGCGTGGGTCGATTGAACACCGGATCGGGCAGCGCCGAGAGCGCACTCAGGAACAGGGCGTTGAACTCCTGCTCCGCGTACTCCCGGTCTCCGGCGTTCGCCAGCGTCAGGTGGAGGGGATTGCACTGCACGATCCGATTCAGCGTGCCACGCACGCGCCGGCTATCGATGGTGCGGCCGTCGGCCAACCTCACCCCGACGCCGACTTCATCTGCCGACAACCAATGGTTCCAGGAGAGCGCCGCAGCCAGCGCCTCCTGGGTCACGAGCTCGACGTCGGGTCCCAAGCGTTCGCGAAGACGCGCGTGGGCCCACAGCGCCGGTAGATCATCGGCGGGACACAGGACCAACCACATGAAGCACCTCCCAGGCAGGGGCGGGGGGCCGGCGACCGGCCCCCCGCGCGCGGGTCAACGTTCGCTCAGCTTCTCCACGTGGTCCTTGTGGTCCTTGGTGCGCTTCGCGTCTCCCGCCTCCTTCTGCAGGGCCTGACTCCTTCGCACCAGCTCCGCGTCGGGCTCCTGCCGTAGCGCTCCGGTGGACAGATCCGGGCGGAGCTCCTGCCCGATGAAGTGGCTCATGCCGCCGAGAGCAGCCTCCAGGCGAGCGAGCCGCTCCTCGATCCCGGAACGACCTGCACCTGGTCCACCCGGATTGCCCGGCACCTCACCTCCCTTGTCGGTGAGCTTGTCTTCGACGATGCCCTTGGGGTCGTTCTCGAAGATCTCCTTGGGACCGCCCTCGAAGATCTCCTTGGGCTCCTTCCATTCCTTCTTGAGCTCCTTGGTCTCCTTGGGCTCCTTCCACTCCTTGAGCTCTTTGGGCTCCTTCCACTCCTTCACTTCCTTGCGGATGTCCTTGAGCTCCTTGCGCTCGGGCTTCTCGAGTTTTTCCGGCTTCTCGCGCTTTTCGATCTTCTCGATCTTCTCGAGCTTCTCGAGCTTCTCGGGTTTCTCCTTCCACTCCTTGATCTCGACCTTCTCAGGCTTCTCCTTGGGCGCCTTCAACTCCTGCGCGGGCTGCTTGCCCCCCGCGTGCGCACCGACGCCTCCCAGACTCAGTGCCTGCTCCAGCGCGGCCAGCCTGGCCTCGATGTCGGAGCCGCGGCCGATGGGACCCGGACCGATGGGCCCACCGGGGAAGTCCGGGCCGTCGAAGGGCTTGTCCTCGACGATGCCCTTGGGGTCGTTCTCGAAGATCTCCTTGGGGCCACCCTCGAAGATCTCCTTGGGCTCCTTCCATTCCTTCTTGAGCTCCTTGTGCAGCTCCTTGATGTGGTCCTTGAAGTCCTTGAGCCGCGACTTCTCGAGGATCTCCTTGATCTCGTGCTTCCCTTCGAACTTGAGCTCGATCTTCTCGAACTTCTCGAGCTTGTCCTTCGCCTTGGGCACGCAGATGCGCACGTTGAGGGCGTCGAGCACGGCCTGGATGGGATTGGCAACGCCGATCACGCCCTCCGGCATCCCGGGCGCAGCGTCGTTGCCGGCGAAGTAGAGTCCGACGATCTCACGGTTCCCGTTGACCACCACGGAGCCCGAGTCACCGCCCAGTCCGAAAACCCCGTTGGGCTGCGGAGTGCCGCGGATCAGGATCTGGTTCTGCAGCGTGACGTCACCGATGCCGTCCCCGTAGGGCACCACCACGGTGGCATTGACCGACTGCACGACGCCGTTGCTGAGCTCGGTGGTACGCCCTCGCTTGCGCACGTTCATCCCTTGGGTCGCCGTGGCGGTGCCCGCCACGTTGCCGATGTCCAGGATGGAGCACTCCCGCGGTCGTCCCGCGATGCGCACCACAGCGCCGTCCACGCCCGGGGCGCCACCCGCAGTGGTGCCGGCGATGACCGCTCGCGCCAGGGTTCCGCTCACGTCCGCGGGGCACATTCCGCCGTCTGGCAGGCCCGGCTGCGCGATGGTATCCCCCACGGTCCAGCCATTGTCGAGCGCGGCTACGTGGAAGTTGGTCAGCATCATGGGATCGCCGGTGGCGATGTCCTCGACGATGCATCCGAGCGTGCCCACGAACACGTAGTTGCCGGCCACCGGCACCTCGGGCGGCTGCAGGAACAGAGAGCGGCAGGGCCCGATGCTCATGCCACCCTTCAGCGTTGCGTAGCGCGTCGCGTCCACCTGCGAGCTGAACTCGGTCAGGAGCTGCATGGCGGGCGTGGGCTTGAACGTGAGCTGGATCACGTCGGTGGGAACGCCGTCCACCTCGGCCGGAATCCGCTGCTTGACCGGCACGTCCTTCTTCTCGGCCACATACACGATGATGCTGGGGACGCCGGTGTCCTTGCCGTCCTTGATCTTGGTGCCGACATCGACACCCGTGACGCCGGGACGACCCAGGAAGTCGGACTCGACCTTCTGCTTGATGGGGAGGATTTCTCGATAGGTAGGCATTGCCTTCCCTCCGATATGGAGTGAGGGACACGAAGTCGGGAGAGGACCTGAGGAGGCCTGGGGGAGGCAGGGGGGAAAGCCGGTTCCGGGGGATCCTCGTCCCTAGTGGCGCAGGCAGTGTGAAAAAGCGGTCACCCGATACACGAAGGCCCCGGACGGTCGCGCATTCGCAGGGCGCGTCCCTCCGGGGCCGGTGCGGCGGAGTAGAACAGCCGCGTTACACGGCGACGGTGAGCGTGGCCACGTATCCGCTGTTGACGTCACCCGTTACGGTGGCGAGCTGCTGATCCACGCCGTCCCGGAAGATCCCGTCGGTCGCGAGGCTGATCCGGGACAGATTGGTCACACTCTGTTCGTAGCCGCTGGTCGCGTAGACGGCATCGCAGGCGCTCTCCGGCAGTGCCAGCTGGGACGTGACCAGGTCCGATCCGGACGCCACGGCCACCGCGAGGCTCTCGTATACTTCGAAGTGGATGTGCGGCCAGCGACCCGCGTAGCAGCCCGGGAACACGGTGGTGAAGGACAGCACGCCGTCGGCGTCGCTCTCCTGCACGCCGCGGAGGTAGTTCTGCGAGGTGGCGCCCGACGAATAGAGCGAGTAGCGACCCTCTCGGTCGCAGTGCCAGAGGTAGATGGCCCGTCCCGCCAGCGGCGTGCAGGCCCCTGCGGACACCAAGGTGAGGCGCACGGTGAGCGGAATGCCCGCCGCCGTACCCGAGAGGCCAGCGAAGCTCGAACGGATGTCGCTTCGCACGACGCCACTCTGCGTCAGAACGTCGGGCCCGTTGGATCCGTCCGCCGGAAAGGGCCCCTCGGTCTCCGAGGGGATCTGCGTGGCGCACAACGCACCCGCGTCGCCGGCAGACGTCGGGCTGGAATCGCACCCGACCAAGTGGACCATTCCGACCCCAAAGGCCAGACGAAGTAGATCGCGGCGACCGAGCGCCGCGCCGGTAAGGCGGAGGTCCTCGCGGAGCCCGCCGAAGTCGTCGTGAGGCATGGACGAACCCAGGTTGGAGTCGGATGCGCCGCCCGGAGCCGGCGACGCCACCGAAGCGGTGTGCCCTGAAGGACAGCACGGAGTGGTGCCCCGTTAGGAGTCCACCACGGCCCGTCGGCGACCCGCCCCTGTCAGCGCTCGCCCAGCGTCTCCAGCGCAGTCGCACCTACCTGTCTTCCGAGCGCCGTCCCCGCTTCGGAGTCGTACCGGAAGTGGATGCCCAGGTACACGCGAGACAGCGCACACTCGGTGGCAGCCTCAGCGAACGAGGAGAAGGAACGCGTGGCAGGGTCCATCAGGATCTTATCGGACATGGGGCCGGCCGCGTCCACCTCGCGAATGGTCATGTCGAAGGCGCGCTCCTCTCCGAAAGCGTCACCGAGCACCGTCATGGCCGCCGCGCACACCGTGCCGTGGGCGGACGGATAGGACGGGAAGGCATAGGTGTGATCGTGCAGGTTGGTCCAGCTCGGATCTTCCGCCGTGTCCGGATTGCCGTCGTGGGAAGCCCAGCGGATGGCGGTGTAGGGTCGCCAGTGGTTGTAGGCGAACTTGGCGTCGAAGGACGAGACGTACCCGTCGTAGATGGCCATGTTGAGCCGCGCGAAGAGCCTGGCGGCCTCCCACAGCCCCGGGTCGTCCGCACGCACCAGCTCACGCGCCAAGCGATTGTGCGACTTCTCCACGAACTCCTTCCACCACATGGCCAGGTGGGTCTGATCCGCGGTGCGGGTGGTGCTTCCCTGCGCGCCCACGCTCTTCACCTCGTCGAAGGCTCGCGTGTAGGCGTCGCTGTCGATCGCCGGGGGCGGGGGCGAGCGGAACTGATCCGGTCGCTCCAACGTGAAGGGTCTCGCCTGCGCCCACCCCGCTCCGAAGATGAAGCCCTCCGGTGTACCGCTGTGCTCGTTGAACTCGGCGTAGACCCCGGGACCCATCGGGTGCCATTGGTATTCCGCCGCGGCGTCCCACCCGTCGCGCGCCCGTTCGCTCAGCACCGCATCGGCCGCGGAGCGGCCGAGCTCCTGCGCCGGTAGGGACCGGTCGGTCGCCTCGGTCGACCAGCGCCTCCACTCGGCCTCCAGGTCCGCTGCGCGGTCCGGATACGCTGCGATTGCCACCCGGTAGGCAGCCTCATTGGCCGCGGTGAGCGGATCGGC
The DNA here is from genome assembly GCA_041390105.1 of Gemmatimonadota bacterium. Lineage (NCBI taxonomy): Bacteria > Pseudomonadati > Gemmatimonadota > Gemmatimonadota bacterium. Next base: position 158,033 of record JAWKQO010000002.1, on the reverse strand, counting down.
GTCCGGTGTGGCAGCCACCGGGCGAAACGTGGCGTAGCGGCGCTCGATCGCGTTGAGCGCATCGTGCATGGCCAGGTGCATCAGCGTGGCCGTCCGGAGGCCCTTCAGGGTCAGGAAGCCGTCCTCGTCCTCGGCGATACCCAGGACGCGTTCGTTCCAGGAAACCACCACATCGGCAGCCAACGGAGCGGAATCCGCCTCGTGCGCCGCGCATGCGCAGAGGGCCAGGGAAAGGGTCAGGACGGTGGACACTGCGGCGGATCGCCTCGCTCGTTCCATGGCTTCGCCTCCCGTATTCGTGGTGGACCCAGGTCGGGGACGGACCGACATGGCCCGCCCGCCTCGATTGAAGAAGCGAGATCCGAGGGCGGAACGGTCATCGCGTGCCCGCTCCGCCGGGGACTCAGCGGACCCTCAGCGGCGCTGGCCCGCGCGCGAGCGACCGCGACTCCCTATTGTAGGCGGCAGCGACCCTCGCTCCCGCGGGGGCTGGACGATCTACCCCACGGAGTCCTCCACATGAAGGCCCTGGCCCTACTCGCGATCGTGTCGCTCGGCGCCGCCCCACTCCGGGCGCAAGCAACGGAGGACCCGTTCCCCGCGCCGATTCCGGTCGCGGAGGACGTCGTCGAGGTCGGCTTCCGCGAGTTCGCGCAGGTACCGGATGTCGGAGGAGAGCCCGCCCGCGTGATGCTGCTCGTCGACGAGCCGGGGACGGAGCGACTCTTCGTCAACGACATGCGGGGCATTCTCTACGCAGTCGCCTACGATGGGAGCTCGCTGACCTCGTACCTCGACCTCCGCGAAGCCCGCTGGGGTGTGGGCGTGGAAGCAGGCCGCTCCGAACAGGGCTTCCAGAGCTTCGCCTTCCATCCTCAGTTCGCGCTGGAGGGAAGCCCTGGCTTCGGCAAGCTCTACACCTGGGTCGACGTGTCCGACACGGGCCCCACCCCGGACTTCACGCCGGGCGGCGGGGACGACACCCACGACACCGTGCTGCTGGAGTGGACCGCCCGCACACCCGCGGCAGCGCGCTACGATGGCAGCGCCCCCCGGCAGGTGTTGCGCGTCGAGCAGCCTTTCCGCAACCACAACGGCGGCCAGATCGCCTTCGACCCCACGCCCGAGCCGGGCTCGGCGGAGTTCGGTCTCCTGTACGTCGGGATCGCCGACGGAGGGAGCGGGGGCGACCCTCTCAACCTGGCCCAGAACCTGGGCTCCGCCTTCGGGAAGATCTTTCGCATCGATCCCCTGGGCTCCGGCGGCGGGCGGGGCGGCTACGGCATCCCGGCCGGAAACCCGTTCGTCGGCCGCTCAGGGGTGCTGGGAGAGATCTGGGCGTCGGGCGTGCGCAACCCGCAACGCTTCACCTGGGACAGTGCCAACCGCCGCATGTTCATGGCGGACATCGGGCAGGGTACCGTCGAAGAGTTGAGCCCGGTGACGGCGGGAGCCAACCTGGGCTGGAATGTGTGGGAGGGCAGCTTCCGCTACGTGGGCCGCCGCTCGGTGGAGCTCTCCGGCAGCCGAAGCGACCGTTCCATGACCTATCCGGTGGCGGAATACGGCCAGCCGGACCCCCTCCTGCAAAACAGCGCGGCCGCGACGGGCGTGGTCGTAGTGCGGGGCGGGAGCGTCCCGCAGCTGGACGGCCTCCTGCTCTGGGGTGACAACCCCAGCGGAGAGGTCTTCTACCTACACGCCGACCATCTGCCGGACGGGGGGGAGGACGGCATCCGACGAGTGTTGCTGCGGCAGGGCGGGCGGGCCCGGACGTTCCTGGAGGTGATCCAGGCGAAGAACCGTGAACAGGGCCGCGAGCTGGCGCGTCGGGCCGATCTGCGCTTCGGCACCGGGCCGGGCGCGCAGGTGTTCCTGCTGAACAAGCAGGACGGTGTGATCCGGCTGCTGACGCGCTGAGCCGGAGCCATGGACCTGCCTGAACAGGACGCCGCCCCTCCCGACGCAGGTGCCCGCGAGCGGCTCGACCAGGACCTGGGGCTGGGCGGCAGGCTCTCCGAGCGCAGTCGCGCCCGTCTGCTCAATCAGGACGGCACCTTCAACGTGCGCCGGAACGATCTGAGCCCGTTCCACCCGTACAACGCGTACCACACGCTGCTGTCGCTCAGCGTACCGCGGCTGATCCTGACCATGGCCGCGATCTACGCGGGCACCAACCTCGGATTCGCCACGCTGTATTGGCTCATCGGTCCAGGGGCCCTGGCCGGGGCGGCCAGCGAGCCGTGGGGCAGGTTCGAGGACTGCCTCTTCTTCAGCGTCCAGACCCTGGCCACCATCGGCTACGGCAAGCTCGTGCCCGACACTCGACTGGCCAACAGTCTGGTGGCGATCGAGGCCTTGGTGGGGCTCCTCGGCTTCGCGGTGCTGAGCGGCCTGTTGTTCACGCGCTTCACGCGCCCCACCGCCAAGATCCGCTTCAGCGACCGCGCCATCCTCGCACCCTACCGGGATGGCTGGGCCCTGATGTTCCGCTTGGCCAATCTGCGCAATCACGACCTCACCGACGTGCACGCCACGGTGTCGTTCGCGCGCTGGATCGACGACCGCGGAGGCCGGCGGCGGCGCTTCGACCAGCTCCCGCTGGAGCGCGAGCACATCGTCTTCATGCCCCTGCATTGGGTGGTGGTCCACCCGATCGACGAGCGCAGCCCGCTGCGGGGGTACACGCCCGAGTCCCTGCGGGCCTCGGAGCCCGAGGTGGTCTGCGTGGTGAGCGCCCAGGACGAGACCTTCGCGCAGATGGTGCACGCCAAAACCAGCTTCGACGGAACGGAGATCATCTGGGGCGCCCGCTTCCGCGACATGTACCTACCGGCCAGCGACCGCGTGTCCATCGACCTGAACCGGCTGAGCGAGATCGAGTCGCTGGAGGCCCCCGAACGCCTCTGAGGCGCGGCGGTGAGACGGGGGGCGCACAGCGCCGGTCCCCCGACGGAAACTTCGCTCCTTCGCCTCGCTCGGGGCTGCTCAGGAACGCGGCTTGGGGCGGCGGGCCTTGCGGTCGGGCACAGCACCGCTCGGGTCGTGGAAGCCTCCCCCGAGGTGGGTGAACCCCCAATCCATTGCCGCCTTCAGCAGCGGCTCCAGGGTCCGGCCGAGGGGAGTCAGGTCGTACCGGTAACGCACCGGGCGGTCCTGATAGGCTTCACGCTCGACCAGACCCCAGCGCTGCAGTTTCGTCAGCCTGTCGGCGAGCAGGTTCGAGGGGATACGCTCGTCGCTTCGTGACAACGCCTGGAAGGTATGCTTGCCGTGCCACATGAGGTCGCGGACGATGAGCAGCGTCCAGCGGTCGCCCAGCAGATCCAGCGCCCGCGCGATCGAGCAGTCCGATCGGAAGCCCTCGGGATCGACCTTCGCCTGGCGTCTCATGGAATGATTCTGGCGCAGTCACTTGCAGATTGCAAGTAACCCGGGTAACTTTTGATTTGAAAGTTACTGGAGAGGCCATGTCGATCCTGACACGAATCGGAAGCACTCCGCTGGTCGAGCTGCGCGTGCCCGAGGACTCGGCGCGGATCGTCCTCAAGCTCGAGACGCAGAACCCGACCGGAAGCATGAAGGACCGCATGGCGCTCGCCATGATCGAGGCAGCCGAACGGGACGGACGACTGAAGCCCGGCCAGCCCGTGGTGGAGTACACCGGCGGCAGCACGGGCGTCTCGCTGGCGTTGGTGTGCGCGGCCAAGGGCTACCCCTTGGACATCGTCACCTCAGACGCGTTCTCCCTGGAGAAGCGACGGCACATGGCGGCCCTGGGTGCGCGGCTGACCCTGGTGGCCAGCGACGGTGGCGGAATGGACGCCGCGCTGACTCGAGCCATGATCGCAGCCGCGGAGAAGATCGCCGAGGCGACCGGCGCCTTCTGGACCGACCAGCTGAAGAACGCCGACCAACTCTCCGCCTATCACGCGATGGGTGAGGAGATCTGGAGACGGACGGGCGGTCGTCTCGACGGGTTCGTGCAGTGCACGGGCACTGCCGCATCGGTGCGGGGCGTCTCCGAGGCCCTGCGCGCGCGAAGCTCCGACATCCGCTGCGTCGCCGTCGAGCCCGCTGAATCCGCGGTGCTGTCGGGCGGCCCTTCCGGAGTCCACCGGATCGAAGGCGTGGGAGCGGGCTTCGTGGTACCGCTCTGGCGTCGAGACGCGGTGGACGGCGTCGAGACCGTCTCGACCGAAGCGGCGATGGAGGCAGCCCGGAGGCTGGCCCGTGAGGAGGCGATCGTGGCGGGGACGTCGACCGGTGCGAACCTGGTCGCTGCCCGGCGAGTGGCACGCGAGCTGGGGCCGGGTGCTACCGTGGTCACCGTCGCCTGTGATACCGGGATGAAGTACCTCTCCACCCCGCTCTACGCGGGTAGCTAGTCGGGAAGTGTCGTCGGACGCGGACACCGCCACCTAGCGAGGCATGCACCTTGCCCCCGGGCTAGCCGATACCGCTCCCAGCACCCCGGATCCCATGAAGGTCTTGAAAGCGCTCCTGCTGGTCGAGTTGCTACTGGCCGCCTTTTGGGTCTTCCCGGTCCTGTTCGGCCCTTCGCCGGGTCAGTTCCTGCTACAGGTGGTTCTCTTCACGGCTCCTTTCCACCTGGCCTGTATGGGAGTGGGCGCCTGGTGGTTCTTTCGACGACCCGCGACCAGGCGCTGGGCCGCCCTGGTGGTGACCGCCCCGCCCCTGCTCCTGATCGTCCCCAACGCGGTCCGCAACGCCCAGGGGGGTCCCCTTCCCTCCGAGACGCCTCCGGAGCGGATGATCGCCCTGGCCTTGGCCACCCCTCTGCTGGCCTGCGTGTTCGTGCCTCGTTGGGCCGCGCGGATGCTGCCCGCAGGGCTCTTCCGGAGCCGCCTGCTCCACTTCGGCCTGGCGGTCTTCTCAGCCCTGGCAGTCGCCGGATTCGGAGCGATTGCCTGGATGATGTCGGGTGATGCATCCCCGACAGCTCTTCCCCTGCAACGGGCCTTGTTCGCGGCGGGGCTGGGCGCGCCCCTGCTTGCGGTCCCGGCTGGCGTGTTCGCGTGGATGGGTCTCTTTCAGCCCGTCGCTCGCGAGCTGCGTCCCGTGCGCGTGATCCAGCTCCTGCTGGCGGCCGCGCTGCTGGCGGGGACCGTCGCTCAATTCCTGCTCTTCGCCATCAATCCTGGCTGAACGGCGGGTGTCGGGCCCCGGCGCCCGTGAGGGCCGCGCCCCGCGCCCTCAGGTGGCCAGGCCGCGACGCGCGGACTCATACGGTGAAACCGGCTTCAATCAAGGACTTTGACATCCTTACGTTGTAAATTTACATTGTAAGTATGGGTGGCGATGCGCGCCGTCGGTCAAGGGTCAAGCGGGGAGCACGCCTCACGCGTGAACGGGTGGTGGACGCCGCCGTGACCTTGGCGGACGAGTCGGGGCTGCAAGGCGTGACCATGCGGGCTCTGGGGCACGCCCTGGCGGTGGAAGCCATGTCGCTCTACAACCACGTCACCAGCAAGGACGATCTCCTGGACGGGATGACCGACCGCGTTCTGGGCGAGATCGAACTGCCTGCCAACCAGGATTGGCGAGCGGCGTCGCGACGGCGCCTGATGTCCGCACACGAGGTGTTTCTCCAGCACCGCTGGCTCTGCCCGCTACTCAGCACTCGCCCCGGGTCGAGCCAAGCCGCCCTCCGCTACCGGGAAGCGGGCCGCGGCGTCCTGCAGGACGCGGGCTTCCCCGAGGGGCTGATCGACTCCGCCTGGCACACGCTGGAAGGCTACCTGCACGGGTTCACGCTTCAGCGGCTGAACGCAGAGAACGAGGCGAACGCATCCGGGGTCACCGCGGAGTTCGCGTTCGGCCTCGATCTGATCCTTGAAGGGCTGGTGCGGCGCAAGGCCGCGCCGGCTCCCCGCGCGCCATGAGCACCGCCCCCGGCGCCAAGCCGCTCCCCTGGAAGAGACTCAACTATCTGCAGGGGTGAGGGGCTCCCCAGTTCGAGGACATCAGTTCACGCGCTGCGTGTAGACCACCGCATCGTTGGCTGGGTTCGGGTCCGGCTGCTCTCCCGTGACGGTCCAGGTGTTGGAGTGCAGACCCACGGTCACGCCCTCGAAGGCGATCTCGAAGTCCACCTGACCCCCCGCGGGGACCGGCCCGACGGCGCAGGTCACCACTCCGGCACCGTCCGACGCACAGCTGGCGCCCGTAGCCGACACGAACGCGAGTCCCACCAGCGGCGTCGACACGAACGTGGAGCCGGACGACTCCGTGGGCCCCGCGTTGGTGACACGGAACGTGGTGTGCATGGTGTCTCCCAGGAACTGGTTGTCCTGCTGGGCTACGCGCACCGCGCCGAGGTCCGCCAAGCCATCGTTGTCCTGGATGGAGACCGCGACCGGACCGGCCGTCCCGCTGTTCCAGGCCGGATCGGCACTCGAGGCCACGTGCACGATCGTGTCGCCGTGGAGCCCCTCCACCACCGCGTCGTCGATCACCTGCACCGCAACCGTGCGCGGCAGGAACCAGTCGTCGGGGGCGAAGGTGAAGGGCGCTGGTAGCGTGAGCTGGCTTCTCAGCGCCGTGGGTGCGACGACCACCTCCGCGGCGGGAGTGCCGCTCCCCAGACAGATCTGGTAGGCCTTGGCTGGACCGCCTTCCCGCATCGAGAGGGTGGAAGCGGTGGCATACACGTCCTCCGGACCGGGTCGGTAGCCGGCGAGCGCCAGCAGCCCCGTCGGGTTGTGGAAACGCCACGCGCGGCCACCGCCCAGCGCGACGCCATTGACGGCGCCGAAGGAGCCCCGGTCGGTCTGAGCCGGGGTCCCATCGGAGATGAGGGGCACGACCTGACCGCACTGCCCCCCCGTGAACGAGGAGTGGGTCCGCACGGTGAGCGTCCCGGCGTAGTGGATGGCCCCGGCCACACGCAGCTGGTCGTGGGTGTTGGGTGTCGTTCCCGCCACGTCCATTTCCACCTCGCTCCAGCGATCGAGCGCCAATGACGCCAAGGTCAACATGCCGATTCCAGGGGGAGCGCCGCCCGGTAGTGTGCCCGTGCCCGCGGGAGCGATCATGGAGTTCTCCAACTCCACGTCGCCGAGCGCACCCGACCCCCGTAGCTCGCTCCGTTTCAGCAGGAGGCTACCGGTCTGCCGACTGCCCGGGCTGACCGTGAGCGCCACGCCCTCCACCTCCAACCCCGATCCTGGCGCAACGACGATCGATCCCGAATTCGATGCGACGAAGTTGGATGACGATCCCCCGACGAGACGGACCAGACTTCCGCTCGAGATCTCCATGCTCCCGCTGTTCGCCAGCTCTCCGTCGGGCCCGAACCAAGCGAGCTCCAGCGTGCCCTGACCGCTGACACGAAACAACCCGTCCTGGAGGAAATCCGGCGTCGCGACACCGGGCATTGCAGCGTAGAAGGTCTCTCCGGTCTCCAGGAGCACATCGATCGTGCCGCGGTTGGTGAACGCATCCCCCCCGCCGAGAAAGAACGCGCCCTGGGCCAGCGGCTCAATCATCAAGTGCAGGTCCGGGCCCACGGTACCCTCGACCCAATAGGACAGCCAAAGGGTGCCGAAGCTGCCCAAGATCGGGCGGACGGTCAGCGCGCCTGCGAGATCGGGTTCCAAAAGCAGGACGCGCTCCACTTCTTCGGTCACCACCACGGACTGGGCCGGGTCGGCGGCATTGACCGGCAGCGGTCCGCCGCTCCATTCGAACGTATTGAGGAAGGTCAGCACCAAGGGAGCCGTTCCCGATATTGAGCCGGCTTCCTGGATAAAGCGGCCGGCTTGCTGGTCGAGTGGGTCCGTACCGCCCACCCTCACCGCCCCGGTCCCACTCGTGACGATGAAGCCGCGGTTGAGGAAGTCCCGTCCGGTGGGATCGCTTTCACCGATCACCTCCAGCTCAGACGGACCCGCCAGGTACATGAAGCCGTGGTTCTCGTAGCTCCGGAACGCCCAGCGGGTCACGGGAGAGCACACGCAGTTCGCCTCGATCTCCACGATGCCGTGGTTCTCGAACCAGTCGGCGTCGGGGAGTTGCAGCGCCGCACTCGGGGGGCTGCTCCCCATGTGCACCGTTTGACTCGCGGAGACCACCAGGTGACCCGACGTCTCGACCAGGATGCCTTCGTCCACCAGCAGCGAGTGCTCGAGCGTCAACGTGGCCAGCGCGCCGAGCCCGCCCACCTTCACGATGTTGGCGAGCCCATCGTAGTCGAGCGTCACCTCGTAGGTCCCGGCGACATCGATGCACACGTTGTCGGTGGGGCCGGGTGCGCCGGCCGGTGACCACCGTGAGCCATCGTACCAGTCACCATCCACAGCGGCCGCCCACGAGCGGGTACAGGAGAACGCCGGAGCCAGCGCGCGAGTGAGCGCGGGCGCGCCTGGGACCAACTCCTGCGCGGCGGGCGTGATCTCGGGCTCGAGCAGAGCGTCACGACAGCCCTGCGCGACGAGGAACGCGAGGGCCAACAGAGCGAGGCGGCGCATGGCGGGTCACGGGATCCGAGGGTTACGGGGGAAGAGCGAGGGCTCTCCCTTTCCGTCTCCCCCGGCGACAGCCCCGCCGGAAGTTGGACATGGACGCCGTGCAGCGGAGCCGCGCCCCTCAGCTACCCCAGGGCCTCCGCACTGCGGGACGGCCGCTTCCGACGGCCGCGCTGACCTGCCCGTTCTCGTAGACCACTTCGCCCCTCCGAATGGTCATGATCGGCCAACCCGTGAGCGCCCACCCCTGGAAGGGAGTGTAGTCCGAGTTGGAGGGGTCGTCCGAAGCATCGACCATATGGGTGCGCTGCGGATCGAGGATCATGATGTCGCCGTACGAGCCCTCGGCGATGACCCCTCGGTCGGGGTAGAGCCCGAAGGCGCGGGCCGCCGCGGTCGACGTGACGTCCACATGGCGCTCCAGCGAGAGCCGCCCCTTGTGCACGCCCTCGGAGTAGAGCACCGGCCGTACGAAGCGCAGGTCGCTCACGCCCGGTCGCACGCGCCCCACGTCCAGCTCGGGGTCCATCTTCTGCTCGCGGGTCCAGGGCGCGTGGTCCGTAGCCAGCAGGTCGATACGGCCATCCCGTAGACCTTCCCACATCGCCTCCACGTCCTCCGCGGGGCGGAGCGGTGGCTGACCGATGTAGAGGGGCCCGTCGGGTCCGCGCAGCCACTCTTCGGTGAAGTACAGATAGAGCGGCCGCGTCTCGATGGTGATGGGCAGGGGTCCGAAGGCGGGGTCCCGCGCCGCCTCCAAGGTGCGTCGGGACGAAAGGTGTACGAAGTGCATGGGTGCACCCGTCAGCGCGCACAACGCCACCGCATCCTGGGTGGCGGCAATCTCGGCCAGCTCGGGCCGACTCTCGGCGTAGTAGGCGAGCGAGGTGCGGCCCTGCGCACGCAGCCTCGCTACGGCAGCGTCCAGGATGGCGCCGTCCTCGCAGTGCATGAGCGTGACCACACCGGCGTCACGAGCAGCCGCCAGCACATCGATGAGCACGCGGCGATGTTGACCGAAGTCCGCGCGGGTCATGAAGATCTTGTGACTCGGTTGGCCGCGCTCCGCGAGCTCCGGCAACATGGCCGCAAACTCAGGAGTCGGCGGCCAGACCGATGCATGGAAGAACACGTCGCCCACCGCCATGCGGGGCACTTCCGCCAGCCACCGGTCCATGGCGGCAAGTGGACTCTCCCCCCGTTGTGCGTTCGCGAACGTCCCCACCGTCGTGATTCCGCCGGCCACCGCGGCCATCGTGCCCGTGGTGAGGTCGTCGACGAAGCCGCCCTGCAGATGCGCATGGGGGTCGATCCCGCCCGGCATGACCAGATGGCCGGCAGCATCGATGACACGCGCGCCTTCTCCCGGTCGCAATCCGGTGCCGATCTCACGGATGCGCTCGCCCACGATGCGCACGTCCGCGCTTCGGCGTCCGTTGGCATTCACGATCAAGCCCCCGCGAATCAGGAGCTCAGGCGCGGGCTGGGAAGCCGGTACGCCTGCGCCGTCCTCGCTCCACGCGACCGCGGAGCGGGTCCCCAGTGCCAGACCGGCAGCCGTCATGGCTGCGGAACGAACGGCATCGCGGCGATTCATGTCGGTTCCGTCTCCGATGCGAATAGGTATCGGCCGGTCCTGGAGGGCATTCAGCCCTCCGGCAGGGGGCCCGAGTTCCACATGTCCACCACCACCTTCCACGACCCGTCCGCCTGACGCCTCCAGGTGTGGAAGTCGCGCACGAGGTCGCGGCCGGGTGGGCCCTCCGGACGCTCGATGGTGATGTGGCCGAGGGCCAGCGTCCAACCCAGGTCCGCCGACTCGGAGAGCTCGGCGCGCAGAAGCTCGAACTCGAGGCGGACGCCGGGGGTGCTGATGAATCCGAAGCGGTAGTTGCGCACCCCGTCCAGGCCTTCCACGAGCGGCCCGCCGGGCGGGACCATGATGGCCGTGGAGTCATAGAGCGCCACGACCGCCTCCGCATCCTTGGCTGAGGCCGCGCTCTGGTAGGCGAGGGCAGCGGCCCGTAGCGAAGCGAGTGCGGCCTCGCGGTCGGCCGGGGCGGGCGCGCAGGCTGCGAGGCCGGCACTGCAGAGCCACAGCAGGCTAGTCGAACGACGTCTCATCGCACCTCCGAAGATTGAAGCAAGCGCACCGGCCAGCCCCTGCACGGGGTCGCCCTCAGCGTCGCAGTGTGTTCAGGTCGTCCCGCTCCACGATCCAGTACGGCATCGGAAACGCTCGCGGCGTGGGCCAGATCCGATCGAGCGTGGCGGCCTCGTAGAGCTCCCCACCCTTCATCACGTAGAGCAGATCGCTCGAGTTGTGGATGTCATCGAGCGGATTGCTGTTCAGCACGATGAGATCGGCGAGCTTGCCCGTCTCGATCGAGCCCAGGTCCTCCTCGAAGCCGATCGATTCAGCGCCGAGCCGGGTAGCGATGCGAAGCGCCTCCATGGGCGTCATCTCGCCGCTGGCGAGCGCCCACAGCTCCCAGTGGGCGCCGATGCCGTCCTGCTGACCGTGCGACCCGAGCCCGGCCAGGCCGCCGGCCCGCACGATGTCGCGCACTCCACGGGCAATCAGTGGAAAGTTGTAATCTTCCTCGACGACCAAGCGCCTGCGGCGCGCCGTGCGCGTCAGCAGCTCGGCCGGCGTGAAGTGGGACGTCTTCGGATCCTTGTCCAGATCGGTGCGCGCGCGGTAGTAGGTGTCGCCGGCCGGCCCTCCGTAGGCGACCACCAGCGTCGGTGTGTAGGCGATGCGTGACTCGGCGAAGACGGTGACGACGTCCTTGTAGAGAGGTACTTGCCCGATGGAGTGCTCGATGGCCGCATAGCCGTCAACGGCCATGGTGAGGTCCATGCGCAGATCTGCGGCTCCCTCATTGGTGGCATTGATGCCCTCTGCCCGAGCCGCCTGCAGGATCCACTGCCGTTGGATGCGGCGCGGCTGCAGATACTGCTTGAGCGAATGCACGCCCTGCCCTTTGTAGCGGCGTACCACGGCAAGCGCGTCCTCGTAGCTCTTGATGGGCACGTTGTTGGTGGTCAGCGGCGGTCCCGTGGCGTAGATGCGCGAGCCCACCATGTCTCCCGTCTCGACGAGCTCGCCCCATGCCACGTTCCAGCGGGAGCCGGAGGGGTTGCGCGTGGTAGTGACGCCGTAGGCCAGGTTGGACGCGATGGACCACTCCTGCTGCGGCGCGATCTCACTTCCGGTCTTCGGATGCGCGTGGACGTCGACCAGCCCCGGCATCAGCGTCTTCCCCGTCAGATCCAGCACCCGTGCCCCCGGCGGCGCTTCGATGGAGGGGGCGACCGCAGCGATGCGGTTGTCGCGTACCAGGACGTCGGCGCGCGGCAGCACGCTGTCGCCGACCATGGTGATCACGCGCGCACCCCGGAGCAGGATCTCTCCGTTCGGGAGGGCTCGCGGGACGCTCAGGGAGATTTCCGCGTGTCGGGTCCCCCACCGCTCCGGCTCCGCGTACGCCAGCACGGAGTCGACCGGTGCTCGGTAGGTGTGGTTTGCGAACGTCCACAGGACGGTGCGGCCTCCATCGGCCCAGGTCGCGTAGTTCGCGCCCTCCGTGGTCAGGCGCCGCAGCGGCACGGAAGGAGAGCGGAAGTCGATGGTCAACCCGTCGCTCCCCGACGGCGCGAACGGCATCACATAGACGTCGTCCCGCTCGATCACGAGCAGAGTGCGGCGATCGGGCGACACGCGTACCACCACTCCACCCACGCGACCCGTGATCAGCTTGGCGTGCGTCCGGCCGTCGGTGCCATCCAGCCGCACCGAACGCACGGCGGTGGTCTGGGTGGCGTTGAACCCTGGCGTGTCGTTGGGCACGTCTTCGGTGAAGTACACGCGCGTCGGTTCCGTTGCCGCCGCGCTCACCAGCGCAGGCCGGGATGCCGAGGCCACGATGGTGTGCTCCGCCCCACCTTCGGCGGGCACCCAGCGCAGCTCGCCCAGGGACGCCACCGGCCCCGCGCCGAGCCCGGCCTGGCGGGGAGACCACGAGAAGACCACGCGGTCGCCCTCCGGGCTCCAGGCGGGCGCCTCCACGGCTCCCGGCATCTCGGAAAGCTGGATCGGTTGTCCGCCGCCGTCGGCGCGGGTCTTCCACACGTGGCCGCCTGCCGAGTCCGACCAGGTCACGAAGGCGACCCAACGCCCGTCGGGCGAGTAGGCGGGGAAGTACTCGCGCTCCGCGGAGCGAGTGAACCTCTGGGGAGCACGGAAGCCCGTTTCGGTGCGCTGAGCCCACCACAGCTTCCCCACCGCCGAGAACGCCACCCGGTCCCCCGCCGGCGATTCGGCCAGCGAGACGAGCTGCGTGATGGCGACCGGACCGTCCTCCACACGCAGGGGCACGAAGTGGCGAGCGCCCATCTCCAGCTCGACGTCGACGCTGAAGGGGATCTCGGCGACCTCGCGCGTGGCGACGTCCACGCGGTGGATCTTGCCACCGCCATAGTAGACCACGGACCGGGAGTCCGGCGTGAAGGCGTAGCCGGGGAACACGTCGTTGGGTGCGTACCCTTCTTGGTCATCGCGCTGCGCCTCCGCGACCAACCAGCGGTCTTCGTGGGTGCGCAGATCGCGGATCCGCAGTGCAGTGGCGGTACCGGCGCGGGTCGCGTACACCAGCCAGCGTCCGTCCGGCGAGGTCACGGGTCTCAACCCCCCACCGGCGCCGGCCGTCAACGCGCGCTCCGCCCCGGTCTCCCGATCGTATTCGATCACCTGGTAGCGGCCCAGCTCCTCTCCCGCGTAGCCCCCCGCATGGGACGCCACGTACAGGGTGCGTCCGTCCTTCGAGAACGCGGCGCCGGTGTTGGTGGACTTGCGCGTCGCCGAGGCCGGGAAGATCTGCACGCCCTTCCCGCCCCGGACGTGGTACATCCAGAGCGGCACGTTGGTCAGGTAGTTCTCCGCCGACGGGTAGGGCCCGAAGCGGCGTACGACGAGATACTCGCCGTCCGGCGTCCAGGCCGGAGACGAGACGGCGAAGTCCACCTCCGACGTGAGACGACGCAGACCGCTGCCGTCCGCTGCGATCAACCAGAGATTGTCTCCTCCGTCCCGGTCCGAGACGAAGGCGATGGTGCGTCCGTCGGGCGACCAGCGCGGCATGCCGTCCCAGGGCATGCCGTGGGTGAGCCGGCGCGCTTGGCCACCTTCGATGGGGAGCACATACAGATCGCCCAGCAGGTCGAAGACGATGGAACTGCCGTCCGGCGACACGTCCAGGGAGATCCAGGTGCCCTCATCGGTGGTGAAGCGCAGGGTCCGTTCCGGCACGATCACCAGGGCGTTGGTCGTGTCCTCTGGCACCGGGGTCGACGACTGGGCCAGGAGAGGAGTGGCGCACGCGGCGGCGATCAGCGCAGCAGCGAGGCACGGAGCCCGGCCGCCCAGCCGTCGAGGAGTCGGAGCAAGGTGGACTTCCATGGCAGCCCTCGCGTGCGGTGGGAGCAAGACAACCCGTCCAGGCTACGCCGACCGGGTGAGCAGTGTCCAGCAGAGCACCTCGGCAGCCTTGCCCGACCTGGCCGAAGCTGGATCCTCGCCAGTGTGGAAGGGGACACGCGCGCGAGCGGTGCCGTACCGGTCGGCCCGCGTAGATTCCGCCAGGCACCGTCCCACACCCGGCCCCTCCGCCGGCCGCCCAGAGGAGTTCGCATGCCGTTCATCCGAACCATCCCACCCGCCGAAGCCGAGGGCCCGGTACAAGAGATGTACGAGCAGGCGCGAGGCCGCTACGGCTACGTCCCCAACTGGGCCCAGGTGTTCAGCCTGCGGCCCCAGGTCCGCGATGGCTGGGTGGCGCTGCTGACTTCGATCACCGCCAACCTCCCGGTGCGCACGTATGAATTGGCCACGCTGGCCGCCGCCCGGGGCCTCAAGAGCAGCTACTGCTCGTTGGCGCACGCGTCGGTGTTGGCCAATCAGGTGTTCGACGCAGCGGCCGTGGCCTCGATCGCCGAGGGCTCGGCCGAGGCGCCCCTCACCGAGGGAGAACGAGCCATGATGGCCTTCGTGGAGCGCCTGGTGCGCGGCGCCGACCAGATCACGGCGGCGGACGTCGAGGTGCTGCGGTCGCATGGCTACTCGGACGCCGAGATCTTCGACATCGTGGCCGCCGCCTGCGCGCGCTGCTTCTTCAGCACGTTGCTGGACGCGCTCGGTGTCCAAGCCGACGCATCGTACCGGGAGCTCGATCCCGCCCTGCGCCAGGCACTCACGGTAGGCCGGCCTATCGCGGAAGCGTCCTCGTGAACGTGGGCGCCCGACCCATGCGCGCCTGGCTGTTGGAGCGGACCGGTTCTCCCGAGGTCCTCACACTCCGGTCGCTCCCGACGCCAGCGCCGGGTCCGCACGACGTGTTGATCCGCGTCGAGGCCATCGGCATCAACTACGCCGAGGTCCTGTCTCGCAAGGGACTGTACGGTTGGGCTCCCAAGCGCCCCTACGTCCCCGGGATGGAAGTGGTCGGAACCATCGAGGCCCTGGGCACCGAGGTGCAGGGCCACCGCGTCGGCGAGCGGGTCCTCTGCGGCATGCAGCAGGGAGGCTACGCAGAGCGGGTCGTGGTGCCGGCCCGTCGCGCCCTACCCGCACTCCCAGAGCTCTCCGTCGAGGAGAACGCGGCCTTCGCGGTGAACTTCATGACCGCCTGGGTCGCCCTCGTGGAGATGGCAAGGCTCCGTGCTTCGGACCGGGTAGGCATCACGGCCGCCGCGGGTGGCGTCGGAACCGCCGCGCTGCAGATCGCCGCCGCGCACGGGTGCCATGTGGTGGCCATGGCGGGGAGCGACGAAAAGCTGGCCCGCGTGCGTCCGCTGGGCGCCCGCGCCGTTGCCAACTACCGCGCTCCGGACTTCCCCGCGCAGCTCGACCGCGCCACCGAGGACGGCCGCATGGACGTGGTGCTCGAGGTGGTGGGGGGCGAGGTCTATCGCACCTGCCTCGGGCGCCTCGCCAACTTCGGTCGCCTGGTGGTCGTGGGGTACGCGGGGCTCGACTACACGCGCTGGAACCCCCTGAGCTGGTGGCGAGCCTGGCGGGACGCCCCGCGCGTGCGCATCACCGACGCCGCGGTGGCCTCCTCCGGAGTGATGGCCACGCACATCGGGTATCTGCTGCCCGATGAGAACCGGCTCCTGAGCATCTGGACGGCACTCACCGAGTTCGTTCGGCAACACCAGCTCCGGCCCCTCGTGGGGCGGACCTATACGTTCGAGGAACTCCCCGACGCGCACCGGTTCATGGAGTCGAGAGAGAGCGTCGGGAAGCTGGTGGTCAGGACGGCCTAGCGCTCGTCCGTTCGCATCCCGTCCACCGCGCGCACCTCCACGCGCACGGTTTCCGCCGTGCTGCGGGCGATGCGGGTGCCCGAGTCCAGCTGGACGGTCTCGTGCTCACAGCGGAGCCGGCAGTCCCCCGTGGCGCGCAGCTCCGGTCGATACCCGGACCACAGGTCCGAGGAGACCCGGGCGCACACCACCGGCGCGGCGCCTGAGGTCCAGACCACCTCACCGCGGACAGCGTCGAAGGAGAGGCCGGCAACGGCCTGTCGGGCAAGCACGCGGTCGGGGAGGTCGGGGTCGTGAGGCGTCGACCAGAGCTCAAGGAAGGCTCTACCTGCGCTGCCTTCGTTTTCGTAGGCGAACCGCCACTCGTGCGCACCCATCGGGGCCCGGACTCCTTGCTCGGGGCCGAGCTCTGCCGCCGGACGCCAGACATGAGAGGTGGGAACGCTGGCACACGCCACCAAAGCCCCGGACAACGCAACGCACACGAACCGCTTCATGAGAGTTCCTCCGGAATCGGATTGGGCATGAAGCGGAACCTGTCACGCCGACGGTATCGAAGCGGAGACGATCGACCAACAGAGACGCAACGTCATGGCGACCGCAGGAGGCGCGGGGCCGCGAGGCGAACCTGCCCGGTCGGTTGCCGCTCTCGCCCACCGGGGGACGGCCGGCCCGGGGCCAGCGCGTGTAGACGCCGGCGGCGCCGCTCGAGCCCGGAATCAGACATCGGCCTCCGGGAAGGCTACCTTAGGGCCATGGTCCCCCTTGCGAAGTTCCTGCCCGTCCTGGCTCCCATCGCGGGCGGCGCCGCCGTGCTGGTGTGGCGGTTCCGGGAGACTCGCACGCCCGTGACCGCGAGGAAGATCATCATTCCGCCGCTCGGCATGAGCACCGGGTTCGGCATGTTCCTGGTGCCGGAGATGCGCATCCCCTGGAGCTGGGCGCTGGTGGCCTTCCTCGCAGGCGCCCTGATCCTGGCTGTGCCGCTCATGCGCAGTTCCACGCTGGAGCGACAGGGAGACGTGGTAGTGATGCGCCGGTCGCACGGTTTCGTGGTCATCTTGCTCGGTCTTCTGGCTCTGCGGCTGCTCCTGCACGAGTACATCGGGCACCTGATCTCGGGGAAGCAGACGGCGGCAGTGTTCTTCGTGCTGGCCTTCGGCATGATCCTGCGTTGGCGCACAGCGATGTACCTGCGCTTCCGGGCGCTGCAGCCCTAGGGTGAAGGGGCCGCGATCGGACCTATGACCGACGACGAAGCGCCGCGCGGGGCGCCACGCACCGCAGAACGCCGCGGATTGCGCGGGACTTGGACCGCGCTCCTTCCCATCACCTACGCCCTGCACATCCTCGAGGAATACCGCGCGGGTGAGACGTTCTACGGATGGATCTCCCGCGTGGCCGGCGTACAGCTCGGCGCCGCCGCCTTCCTGGCCATCAACCGCACGGCATTCGTCGTGCTGACCTTGGCGGTGGTGCTGGCCAACGTCGTACCCGGGCTGGAGTGGATGATCGCCGCCCTGGGCAGCGTGATCACCATCAATGCTCTGCTGCACGGCAGCTTGTCCATTCTGACGGCCTCGTACTCACCCGGAACCGTCACGGGTGTGCTGTTGTGGCTACCGCTGGGGCTCTTCATCCTGCGCCGGGCATGGACGGCCCTGCCACGCCGCACGTTCTGGCCGGCCGTGGCGGTGGGCGTGCTTCTGCATGCAATGGTGACGCTTACGGCGCTCAACGCGCCCTGAGGACGGGGCTCCGAGGCGTCGGGGCTCCGCCTCGGACGGCCTCGTGACCGCTCCGGGACCGCTTTCCGGCGTCTGGGTCGATGGTTTGACTCGGACCCCTGCCGGAGACGTCCCATGAAGGCCCCAGTTCTCGCCCTTTCGCTGCTGGCCACGGCGGCCAGCGTCTTCCTTCCGACCCAGGCTCTGGCCCAGAGCGGACTGATCTCGGGCGTGGTGCTCGACGTCCAGACGCCCGAGGGAGAGCCCGCGGAGAACGTGCCGATCTCCCTGGTCGGTGCCAGCGGCTCCGCTCCGATCGCCACCACCGGCAGCACCGGCTCCGCTTCCGTGCCCTATACGAGCACTCCGACCTCGCCCCTGGCGGGCACGCGGATCGTGATCCTCGGGGTCACCGTTGCAGGAGGAATGAAGATCGCGCTGGTGCCGGAGGGCGAGACGCTCGAGGAGTGTGAGGACGCGCAGAACCAGCAGCAGACCGATTGCGAGGAGCTGGGGGCCATCGTCTGGGGACGCACCGCGCGCGCGCTCGCGCGTTTCGGGGCGCGCTACGGGAACGCCCACCCCTCGACGCACCGCACCTTCTACGGCGGACCCACCCTGATGCGCACCCGCGAGCTGGGCGCGTTCGGATTCGGAGCCGACTTCGCCGTCCAGGTCGCGCCCGCCTTCACGAATGGGAGCTGGATCGCGAGTGGATCGGTCCGACGCTTCGGCCTGACCAACAGCACGGTCTGGGTGGCGGAGGTGGAAGGGGGTGTGCAGGTGCCCGTGCAGCCCCACCTGGCCTTCCGGGCAACCGGCGGGCTGGCCCTCGACCACACCAGCTACGAGATGACGTCGGGCGGTACGCAGACCGTCTACACGTTGGCCTCCGGCGTCGTCCTGAGCTTCCCGCAAAGCCCGCTGTCCATCCTGGTGGAGGCCGGCGTCACCGGCCGCCGCAACACGCAGGACCTCGGACTGTCCACGGGCGTGCTCTGGACCCGCTAGGAGGCTGACGATGAGCATGCGTCGCGGGTCGGAGAGGCGGGACGACCGGAGTCGTCGGGCTGGAAGTGTCATGGTCGGAGCGGCGCTGCTGCTCGCGGTGTTGGGACTGGTCACGTCGTTCGCAACGCGAGCGCTGCACCGTCCGAGCGCGCCCGTGGGCTACACGCTTCGCTGGGGCCCCAGTCCGACGGCCACACCGACACTTCAGGACGCGATCTCCTCCGCGACGCAGCTGGATGCCGCCGGTCGGCCAACGCTCCTCGTGACGGCTCCGGCCACGGTCGACGGTGCGAGCGTGACCGAGGTCCGCCTGGATCTACAGGCCCTGCCGGGTGCCGCCGTGGGTCATGTTCCGGAGGGTTGGTCCGCCGCCCTCGAGGACGGCCTGCTCACCGCCCGCGGACCCGCGCTGGATGGAGCGAGCCTCCATCTGCGGCTCGACCTCACCAGTGCTGCCCCCTTGCAGGCGCTGGCGATCGAGCTGCGCGCATCGGGTCGAACGCTGCTACAAAGGGTCGCGGCGACCACGGCGCTTCCCCCGCTCCGTGTGATCGAGACGCTGGAGGAAGCGCTTCATTTCCCGTGGCAGATCGCTCCTGGCGATCTCGTGGAATTCGAGGCGGTCCCCGCCGCCGGAATCCACGCACAGGGCGCATGGACGATCGGGGGTACGCAGCCGACGGCACTGTCGAGCCCGCCCGGGCAGGCGCTCCGCTTCCAGTGGCGTGTGCCCGCCTCGCTCACGCCGGGCGCGCCGCTGTCGGTCACCTGGACGAATCCGTTCGGGCAGCGCGTGGTCAACGTCCCCAGCGCGCGCGTGTCCGTGGTGTCTCCCCCCACGGCCGCAGCACAGGTGCCGCCGCGGCTGGACGACTGCACGCCACGGGGATTCGTGGGCCGGGTCGTGTGCCTCTGTGGCTGGTTCCCCACGCCGTCGGCGCGCGGGGGCTTCGCGCTCGCCGGTACACCGCTTCGTGTCGTGGCCTCATCCAGCAGCAGTGTTCTGGTCGAGATTCCGGCGGGTGCGCAACCGGGCACGCGCACGATATCCGCGGATCCCGCCGCTGGCTTCGCTCCGGGTTCATCGGTCGAAATCGTGGTCCTCGCCGCATCGGGCTCGATCGACCAGGACCGCTTGCTGCGCGGAGAGACCACGCCGCTCCGCCTGGAGGTGACCGGGACGACCCAACCGCTGGACATCGTGCTCAGCAACTACACGCCCGGGATCGTGAACGTGGCGGGCGGGATCGTGCAGGTGGTGCGCACTTCGGGAGGCACACCCAATACCGCGGAGCGACAAGTGCAGGGGATCGCTCCCGGCGCGTTCGACATCGGCTACCAGCTCGCCGAGGACCCGTGTCCCTGCGTACCCGGTCTCGGAGGCACCGTCGTGGCTGGGGGCAATCCTCCGGGCACTCCCCAGAACCCCACCCCTCCCGTGCAGGGTGGGACCCGCACACCGGGCCAGGGACCACCCCCGGGTACGACGGGAACTCCGCCGTTGCCGCCGGTCCCCCCGGCCAACCCACCTCTTCCACCCGTTCCCCCGGTGAACCCGCCGAGCGGTCCCCCGCCCGAGGAGGACGAAGAGGAGGAAGCATGCTGCGGCTTCCGCGAGGACGGAACGCTCACGTTTCCCAAGATCACCGATCCCCTGGTTCCAGCGGCCGTCGCCGTGGCCCCGCGCGACCCGGCAGTAGGTGGCGCACAGGTGCTCCTGCACAGCGGTGCCTACTTCCACAACCAGACGGACCTGGATGTCGACGCGGTGGGACTACCGTTCCGGTTCTCACGTCACTACAAGGGGGACGTCGAGACGGTCGAAGGCGGAATCCTCGGTCATCGCTGGGACTTCAGCCTCAACAAGCGCATCGTGCCCCAGGCGGCGCGCGAGCTGGGCACGAACCTCTTGCTCGAGCGCCCTGGGGTCGAGACGCCGCAGCTGTGGTACTTCGACGGACAGGGCAAAGGCGCGCTCTACGAAGGTGCGAGCTCGGAGTGGCGAGACGTGCTCAACTTCGGCCAGCCGACGCCGTTTCGTGCCTACGTCACCACCTACCGTCAGCTTCCGGGTGACTTCTACGAGATCCAACGCTACGTGCTGGAGGATCCGGCGCGTCACCCGTTCGCCTCGCATCCCAACGTGGAGACGGAGCAGGGCGAGGCCATCTTCTACGTCCTACGCGAGCGCAACGGCGTGCGCTATGTCTTCAACTGCCGCGGGCAGCTGCTGCACGTGCTCCATCGCAACGACCTGGCCAGCCTCGCCGGTGGGGGAGTCGGGCAACCGTCGGACTCCGTGCGGATCTCGCTGGAGTACGAAGGAGCGCTCAATCCCCTCACGCAGAACCGCATGCTCTCCCGGGTCCGCGATCCGAGCGGTCACCTCTATGGGTTCGAGACGCGCCCCATGGGGAGCGCCAGTCTCGATACCAACATCGACGGCGTGCCGCGCTCCGAGATCCTGCCCATCCCCCGGTTGAAACAGATCCGCGGCGGCGGCCGCGTCATCTCCTTCGACTACGATCGCGGAAGCGATGGCGCCCCCCTCCTGGTCGCCGTGACGGACTCCGTGGGCGGGCACAGTCGGACCTGGGAGTACGGGTACGACAGCGCGGACCGACTGATCACCCTGACCAGCCCCCAGCAGGTGGCCAGCACGGCCATTCCCTACCTCACCAACCGCTACGACGGCGCGGGACGGGTCGTGGAGCAGATCCAAGGAGACCCGGCGGCGGCCGCACCTCAGCGCGTCCAACTCGCGTACGCGCAGGGTCTGACCACGCTCACAGACGCCTACGGACACCGGTCGCGCTACGAGCTGGAGTCGGTAGAAGGCTACCCGGTCGTGAAGAGACACAGCATCGAGGAGGCCGGCGGCACGCCCCCGCGTTCATGGACCACGACGTACGAGCACAACCCGCACACGCAGATCACCCGCATCGTGCATCCCCGGGGCAACGAGGTCCTGTTCCAGTTCGACGGCCAGGACGACGCGGTGACGGAGGGGTGGATCCGCAACAAGGGTGCGTCCGTCACCTATGCCAGCGACCTGAGCGCCGGCAATCTGCTTGCCGTCACCCGGGTGGGCGGGAGCGCCGGACCGGCGCCGTCGGTGACGACTCTGATGTCGTACGAGCCGCTCTTCAATCAGGTCGAGGCCCAGGAGGACGGGCGCGGATATCGCACGGAATACACGTACGACTACCGCCGGCCCGGCGACCTGGGCAATGCGCTGGCCGTGCAGGCGCCCGACCTGACCGACCCGGAGGGCGTGGCCATCCCGGTCCCCGCGACCGAGTACGAATACAACGTGCGAGGCCAACCCACGCGGTCTCACCAGGGAGGGCAGCGGGAGATCGCTTGGACCTACGACGCCCGAGGGTATCTGGTCCAAGAGCGCCTGCCCACCTCGGCGGTGCACACCTACAGCAGGGACGGCTTCGGGCGCCTGTTGGGTGAGGGCGGGGATCTGGGGGAGGTGGCGTACGAGTTGGATCCCTTCGGCCGCGTGGAACGCACCATCCAGGATCCGGCGGGATTCGCCAACGTCACGGAAACGCGCTACGACCGCGATGGGCTCCCCCTCAGCGTGCGTCGTGAGCTCAAGGACAACTTCGCGTCCGCGACGGGCGCTCCGCCGCCCGAGCGGCCCCGTTGGGTCGACACCCGCTTCGAGTACGACGTCCTCGGTCGTGTGGTGCGGGAGGTCAAGAACCCCGGTGGAGCCGAGCTGGTCGTGGAGACCGCATACGACGCGGCCGGCCGGCTGTGGCGTGCCACCCAGCCCGGGCCCGCGGGGGCACCCGTCACCGATCGCTACGAGTATGACGCTCGCGGGCTGGCCGTGCGGGCGTGGTCGGCGGAGGGCACCGACCAGGAGGTGCGCGTCACCACCGAATTCGACGCCAACGGCAACGAGGTCCGGGAGGAGCGCACCGCGACGCGGAGCCCGACCGGCACCACACCGGGCGCCCCCCGCACGCGTCGATTCGAATACGACGGGCTCGACCGACTGGTGGGGGAGGTCGACCCGTTGGGATCGCGGACGACCTTCGCGCTGGACGCGGACGGCAACCTCGTCGAGGAACGGGTCTCCGACGCGGCAGGCGCCGTAATCAGCCGGATCGAACACACGATCGACGAGTGGGGCAACGAAGTCCAGTCCGTCCATCACGCGCTGGACGGCAATGGGCAGATCGCTCGTTCGCAGGTCTTCCTCAACGGCTTCGGAGAGCGGGTCCGTACCGTGGGACCCGCCGGAGGGGTGGCGCACTACCTGTACGATTCGGGCGGAAGGCTGACCGAGGTCGTGACTCCTGGAGGCGACACCACCCGAACGCGCTACGACCGGGCCGGGAACCAGGTCGAGGTGATCCAGATCGAGGTCGGCGAGACCATGCAGGCGGACGCGAGTCGCACGCACGCCCGCACCGTGGTCCGGATGCGCTACGCCTACGATGCGCTCGGGCGCGTGGTGCGGGAGGAGCGCGGCGGGAACGTCGCGGAAACGTACTACGACAGCTTCGACAACCTGCGAAGCACCCGCCTGGACGACGGCACCGCCGATTCGATCCGCTACGACGTCATGGGTCGGAAGTGGGAGCACAAGGCCGGGGGTACCACCAAGGAGTACCGCTACGGCCCCAACGGACTTCCAGTCGAGGTGAGCGACGGTCGTTCGCGGGTCGTCCTGTCCTACGACGCCTCTGGACAGATCCGGGAAGAAGCCCGCACCGGGTCGGGGGTGACACGCTACGCCCGCGACGGGTTGGGCAACCCGCTACGGGTCACCGACGCCAACGGCACCGTGATCACCTCCACGTTCAACGGCGTCGGCCTTCCAGTGGAGCAGCGCTTCCAGGCCGGGACCTCGGGTGGATCTTCGCTTCCCTCCGTCATCGTCCCCAACGAGATCCGCTGGGAATACGACGGGCTCGGACGGGTCACGCTCGCGGAGGTCTCGCATCCCGTCTCCAGCGCGCCGGTGCGGACACGCCGGGTCTATGACGGGCTGGGGCGGGTGACGCGGGAGGAACAGAGCATCGACGGAGAGTCGTACCCGTTCTCCTACGCCTACGGACGCGATCACCGCACCGAGACACTCACCTACCCGGCACAGGCCGGCAGCCTGGAGGTGTTCCGGGAGGTCGACGTGATCGGTCGGTTGCGCGTGGTGACCGCCGACGGGCGCGCCGTCGCCTCCTACGCGCACGACGGTCCGGCCCGGGTATCGGGCCGTCGCTACCCCAACGGTGCCGTCACCCGCTACCGGGTGGACGGGGAAGGACGCTTGGGCAGCATCCGGGTCACCGCCACGTCGGGCTTCCCCACCCCCAAGCCTCTGTGGAGCGATACCGCATCGTACGGGCGCTACGGCTTCGACTGGATGGTGCAGACCTGGGAGCGGGACGCCTCCGGGGAATGGTCGGAGTCTCTCACCGAGCTCGCCTTCGACAACCTGGGGCGAGTCACCCGCTCCTCCACGCTGAGCACGCGACACCAGGGCACCCAGATCGTCAGCCGGGACCGCAGCTCGCTCTTCAACACCTACAGCGCGGACCGTCTGGTGGGATCGAGCGAGACGCTCTTCGACCTGGTCGCTGCGGAGACGCGCTTCGTGCGCGTCGACACCTTCCAGCACGATTCGGTGGGCCGCCAACAGGACCTTCAGGTGGCGATCGGGACTCAGATACCGGGTTCCGGCACCCTGCTCGCATCCAGTACAGACATCGAGGTCGCGCTCGCATCCGCGACGGACCCTCTCCAGGGCACCAAGCACTTCACCTACGACCGCCGTGGCCAGCTCATCTCCGACGGGGAGCTGCGCTACGCCTACGACCATGAAGGTCGGTTGATGCGCGTGGAAGAGATCGGCACCGGCGCGCAACGGGGCGAGGCCGTCCAGTTCCTCTACGACGCCTTCGGGCGGCGTGTGCGCTCCTTCCCGCTGGCGCCTCCCCAGTCGACTGGCCTGGTGGGCTGGGGCAGCTGGGCACGCGAGGTGACCCACTTCCTCTACGACGGCAGCTCCGTGGTGGCCGAGATCGCGCCGCCTACGCAGGGGGCGCCACCCCCCGTGCTCCGTCGCCGGTACGTGCTGGGGGCGCGGCCGGGGGAACGGGTGCGTATGGAGCACTTCACGGGCACCGGAGCGCCTGAGGTGTTCTACCCGCACGAAGGGATCCAGGCGACGGTCGGGTTCGTGACCGACGCCATCGGACAGGTCGCGCGCCTCGACTTCACGAGCCCCCCGGCCGGCGTCGGCTTCAGCGTCCCTGACGACATCCGCACGGTGGAGGGAAGCTCGGCGCGTGCCCCCTATCTGAGCTGGTCCACCCGGGTGGATGGATTCGCGGGATCGCGCACGGACGAGCTCACGGGGGCACCGCAGATCGACTATCGCACCATCCGCTCCCTGGCCGACTCCGCCGGCATGCGCCGGATGAGCCGGAGCGTCGCGACGGCCAGTAATCACGGTGCCCTTCTCCTGGGCGCCGCGTCCTCGATGGCGGTGGCCTCCATGGTCGGGGGCGCCCTGCTCGCGGGCGGTGCAGCGCAGCTGACCTGGTCCGGCGTGGCTACGTCGATGGCGATCTCCAGCGGGCTGGAGACCGCAGGAGGTGCCGCCGTGGCCTGGTACACCGGGGATGCCACGTACGGCTACCAGACCTTCCTGCGGGACGCGGGGACCGGGGCCGCCTTCGGCCTGATCGGGGCTCGCATGATGGCGGCGGAGTGGAGCGCCATCGAGGCGTTCGCGGGCGAGCAGGTGCTGCAAAACCCTTACAGCACCGCCCGGGGAGTGCTCGCCGGGCGCAGCGTGGGTGAGGCGTTCTCCAGGGCGGTGATCGAGAATGGTCTGGCGACCGCCATGGCAGGGGGAGTGGCGGCGTTGGGACGCGGCGCCGCCGCGCTGGGCGCCCGCTTGAGATCGGGGGCCGCAGCGGTGGAGGGTGGAGTGATTGCGGCGAGACGGTCCCGCCCCACGCCAACGGGCACCTTCGAGCGAGGCGGGTTCATCGGGAAGGCAGATCCGCGGAATTTTCGGGCAACCGGCATCGGGACCAAGCGCATCGACCACTTGCTGAAAGTGGTCCTCACGGCGCTCGATTCCGGCACCCCCATCGCCCGGCGCGTGGCCGACGCGCTGCGGGACGGGACCCTCAAGGTACGACTCGCAAACTTCAACGACCCTTCTTTCCACGGTTTCCACTGGTCGCGGGAGTCCGGCATCCTCTACGTCAACACGGAGATCCTGTATGGCCCGTTTGCTCTGGGGCCATTGCAGGTCGCCAGCACGATCGTCCACGAAGGCGTTCACGCGTTCGGCGGAGGTGAGATCGCTGCTCACGTCGCCCAGGCCCAGTTCATGGTGTACGTGCTGAAGCGCACCGGCGCGCTGCGCGGCAATCGGCTGCGCGTCAGCCGCGCGCGCTGGCTGGACCCCACCGACCTCGACATGGTCCAGGCGTGGTGGCGCGGAAGAAAGACAGGGCAGTTCGAGGACTTGACCAAGATCCTGGTCAGACCCGGCCACTACGGAACCTCATCCAACCCACTTCTTGTAAGGGGCCCCCGGGCGGGGAGGCACATCGAGGCTGCTGGGGGATTCGCTCGGTTGCTCGGCGTCGACGCCAAGTGGGCGGCGGCCGCAGGGAAGCGGTACGACTACAAGGGCTCCACGGGGCACTGGGAATGACCGACCCTGCCACGTATCGCCGACCCTCGCGTCACTACGGGTGGGGTTCGGCGCACTCGTCGTCGCGAGCGTGCGAGAGCCCTGGGGTTGCCTCGCACCAGCCGCGTCCGAACCTTGGGGCTGGACCCAGGAGCCCTCATGGCGGATGTCCCTTCCACCCCCGACCCGCCGCGTCCCGACTCACCGTCCGGGAGCGACGTGACCCAACTGCTCGCCCAGGCGAGCGGAGGGGATCCGGGCGCGTGGAATCAGCTCCTCCCCAGGGTCTACGACGAGTTGCGCCAGGTGGCCGGGGCGCGCCTACGCTTCGAGGCGGACGGCCACACCCTCAATGCCACGGCGCTCGTCCACGAGGCCTATGTCCGACTGGTGGGCCAGAGTCGCACCGAGTGGCAGGGCCGCGCGCACTTCTTCGCCATCGCCTCCCAGGCCATGCGCCGCATCCTCATCAACCATGCGCAGGCACGGAGAACGTTGAAGCGCGGGGGCGGGGCGCCGCACCTCCCCCTGGACGCCGCCCAGGACGCGCTGGATCCTGCCCAGGCCGCCGAGCTGCTGGCGTTGAACGAGGCTCTCGAAGCGCTGGAGCGTTTCAACGAGCGCGGTGCACGCGTGATCGAGTATCGCTTCTTCGGCGGGCTCAGCAACGAGGAGATCGCTGAGGTGATGGGCCTGTCCGAAGTCACGGTCCGTCGCGCTTGGCGCTCCGCCCGCGCCTGGCTGCGCGACGCACTCGACCCTTCGGTCTCGCTGTCGTGGGCGCCCTCTCCAGATCCGCCCGACCACGACTCCCACCGCGGCGCGTAGCAAGGGGAGGAGATGGAGGACTCCCGTCGCTGGGCCCGCATCGAAGAGGTGTTCCACCAGGCCCTGGAGGTGGACGCAGACGGCCGGGAGCGCTTCGTCGCTCACGCGTGCGAGGGCGACCCGGCCCTCGAGGCTCGGGTCCGGGCGCTGTTGGCCGCGGAGGACGAGGCAGGGGGGTTCCTGGAGACGCCGATCGCCCGGGTCAACGAGGCGAGCGAGGCGCCGGACGGCGAGCGCACGGTGGGCGTGTACCGACTTGTGCGGCCGCTCGGCAGCGGAGGCATGGGTGACGTCTTCCTCGGCCTGCAGGAAGGACCCGATTTTCGCCGCTACGCGGCGATCAAGATCGTGCGCGAGGGCATCGGTGCCGGCTTTGCCGAGCGGTTCACGCGCGAGCGCGCCATCCTCGCTCAACTGGCCCACCCCGGCATCGCGCGTTTTCTGGGGGGAGGCACCACGGAGGATGGCCGACCCTACTTCGTGATGGAGCACGTCGAGGGTGAGCGACTCGATCGCTACTCGGATCGGCGTGTGTTGTCCCTGCGGGAGCGCGTGGAGCTCCTGCGCCAGGTGTGCCTGGCGGTTCAGCATGCGCACGGCAACCTGGTGGTCCACCGCGACCTGAAGCCGAGCAACATCCTCGTCACCCCGGAGGGAGTGCCCAAGCTCCTGGACTTCGGGATCGCCAAGTTGCTCTCCGACGATCAGCCCGAGGCGACTCGGACGGGCTTCCGGCTGGCCACCCCCGAGTACGCCGCACCCGAACAGCTGCGGGGCGATGGAGTGAGCACGGCCACTGACGTCTACGCATTGGGCGTCCTGCTCTACGAATCGCTGTCCGGACACCGGCCTTTCACGGCAGCCGAAGCCGCCGCGCGCGCCATCGAAGCGGAACCGGCTCCGCCGCAGCCGCCCAGCGTCATGGTCGGGCGCTTCGCCACCCGCGCCCTGCCCGACGGCGAGGAGGAAACGGTCACACCGGAGGACGTGAGCGCCAAGCGCCGCACGGAGCCGGGCACGCTTCGGCGCCGCTTGCAGGGCGATCTGGACAACATCGCCTCCAAGGCCCTGCGCTTCGATCCGAACGAACGCTACGTCTCGGCGGCCGCGTTGGCCGACGATCTGGAGCGCTACCTCACCGGGCAGCCCGTGCGGGCGCGCGCCGACTCGTTCTGGTACCGCAGCACCAAGTTCGTTCGCCGCAACCGGGCCGCCAGCGTGGCGGGTGCGGCACTGACCCTGACCTTGATCGCAGCGACCGGCGTCACGCTCAGTCAGAATCGCCGCATCGCCGCTCAGGCCCAACGCCTTTCCGATGAGCGCGACCGCGCCCTGGCCGTCCAGGGGTTCCTGCTGGAGTCCTTCGGCGCGGCCGGCGGAGATGCATTGGCGGGCGACTCGCTGACGGTGCGCCAGGTCCTCGATGGACAGGCCGCCCAGTTGGAGACGCTCTACGCCGACGACCCCGTGACCCGCGCCGAGATGATGCACGTGCTGGCGGACGGCTACGAGCGGCTCGGTGCCCTGGAGCCGGCCGAGCGATGGGCAGAACGCGCCGTGGAGGAGCGCCGCACGCTCGCGCGCGGACCGATCGATCCGGAGTTGGCGCGCTCGCTGACCCTCCTGGGCTGGGTCCTGCACGAGCGCAATCGTCTGGATGAGGCGGAGGTGCCGATGCGCGAGGCGCTCGGAGTCTGGCGCGCGCTGGGTTCGGACTCGGCTGGACTCTCCCGCACGCTCAACGATCTCTCCGGCGCAGTGATGAACCAGGGGCGGCTCCAGGAAGCTGAGACGCTGGCCACGGAAGCGCTGGGCATCCGGCGCCTCATCTTCCCAGCGACGGACCGGGCCATCGCCATCACCGCGAACAACCTGGCCAACATCTACGCGCTGCAAGGTCGGAACGACGAAGCCGTTCCGCTCCTGGATGAGTCGGTGGCGATCCTCGAGGCGTCCCTGGGGCCCGACCATCGCCGCACGCTGAACGCACGGCGCAACCTGGCAGCTCTGTACGGGCGCATGGGGGACTGGGAGCGCTCCGCCGAGCTGGCGGCCCGAGTGGTGGTCGGTTTCGAGCGCCTGGGCGACGACGACATCGGGCTGGCGCGCGCGTTTCAGGTCTACGGCACGGCTCTGGCGCGCACCGGGGAGCCCGAGCGCGCAGACAGCGTGCTGGAGCGTGGCCTCGCGATCGCACGGGCCCGCGTGGGCGACCACGACGTCACCGGGGCTCTGCTGCTTCAGAGAGGAGCGCTGCAGTTGCAGCGCGGGCAGCGCCTGCCGGCGCTGGAGCACGCACGCGAAGCCGTCCGGCTCTACGACCGGTTGTACGACGATCACCCCCAGCTGGCCGAGGCCCTGCGCCAGCGTGGGGCGTTGGCGGTGGAACGGGAGGAGCAGACCGACTCCTATCGTGCAGCCGCGGAGATGCTGACCCGCATCGAGGGGGAAACGGGCCAGGGAGCCGTGCGGCTTACCATGAGCTGGGCGCGCTCGCTCGCCGCCGGTGGGCACCCACGGCAAGCCCTGGAACTCTTCACCCGGCTGGCCCGCACGGTGCCCGAAGCATACGGAGCAGAGCATGTGTACGCGCCTGCACCCTACCTGGGCCAGGCCGAAGCACAGGCCGCGCTCGGCGATTCGGCGGCGGCCCGAGCCGCGCTCGCCGAAGCGGAGCAACGGATGGGAGGCGCTGCCGACGTACCACCCAACCGTCAGTGGCTCCAGCGCGTGCAGCAAGCGCTCGGAGGCGCCCCCACGGCGGAGGACACCACCTCCCAGCATTGACGCCCCGGCGGCGCTCGGCCTAGCCTCCCAACGCTCGTCATGAACGTCTCGGGAGGAAGGTCCATGCGTCGTGTGTCCGCCGTTCTCGTGCTCACTCTGGTCGGCTTCGGTGCGCCCGCACCCGCGGCAGCCCAGGCAGCGTTCGACACCCTTGCCTTCAAGGGGCTCGACTACCGCATGGTGGGGCCCTACCGGGGTGGCCGCTCCACGGCAGTGACGGGGTTCCCCGACGACCGGGACCGCTGGCTGATGGGTGGCACCGGTGGCGGGGTGTGGCTGAGCGCCGACAACGGCGTCAGCTGGACCAATCTGTCCGATGGGAGCTTCGGGGGATCGGTCGGCGCCGTCGCCGTTCCGGATTCCGACCCCAACGTCGTCTACGTGGGCCTGGGTTCCGCCGACATCCGCGGCAACACATCGGGGGGGCGGGGGGTGTGGAAGTCGACCGACGGTGGCTCCAGCTGGCGCTTCCTGGGTCTCCCGCAGGCAGGCCAGATCAGCGACATCGTGGTGCATCCCCGGGACGCCGATCTCGTCTACGTGGCTGCGCTCGGACATGCGTTCGGGAAGAACCCGGAGCGCGGCGTCTTCCGCTCGCGGGACGGGGGCGCCACCTGGGAGCACGTGCTGGCCGTCAGCGACTCCACCGGCGCGTCGGCGCTCTCGATGAACCCCAAGAACCCCAGGGAGCTCTACGCCGGCCTGTGGCGTGGAGAGCGCAAACCCTGGGCATTGATCTCGGGCGGCGAGGACGGCGGCGTCTACAAGTCCAGCGACGGGGGCGACACCTGGACCCAGCTCCACGGTGGCCTGCCGGAGGGAATCGTGGGCAAGGTGGGCGTGACCGTCTCCCCGGCCGATCCAGATCGGGTGTGGGCGATCCTGGAGGCCGAGCCGGATGGCGGCGTGTATCGCTCCGACGACGCGGGCAGGACCTGGACGCGCACCAACTCCGAGAACAAGCTGCGGCAGCGGGCCTGGTACTACACGCACGTGCTGGCCGACCCCGCCGACCCCAACACCGTCTACGCGCTCAACACCAGCGTGTACCGCTCGGTGGACGGGGGTCGCACCTTCGACGAGATCCCTGTTCCTCACGGAGACACGCACGACCTCTGGATCCACCCCGCCGATCCGGACCGCATGATCATCGCCGACGACGGCGGGGCCCAGGTCACGGTCAACGGCGGGAAGACGTGGTCCACCTACTACAATCAACCCACCGCCGAACTGTACGACGTGGTGGTCGACAACGCCTTCCCCTACCGGCTCTACGGCGCCCAGCAGGACAACACCACCATCTCGGTGCCGGCCTGGATGTCCAGCAACACGCTGTATCCAAAACAGCACTGGTTGAACGTGGGCGGCTGCGAGACCGGGCCGGTTGCCCTGCACCCGGACCACCCCGACATCGTCTTCGCGGGCTGCTACGGAGGGGTCATCGACCGCTACGACCTCGCCAAGGACCAGGTCCGCAACATGAACCTGTATCCGCAGTTGCAGCTCGGATCCGCGGGCGCCGACCTGAAGCACCGCTTCCAGTGGGTCTCGGCCATGCTGGTGTCCCGGCACGACCCCAGCACGGTCTACCATGGCTCGCAGTACGTGAATCGTTCGCGCGATCTGGGGGAAACCTGGGAGACCATCAGCCCCGACCTCACCACCAACAACCCCGCGCACCAGGTCCAGTCGGGCGGGCCCATCAACGCCGACGTGACCGGCGTCGAGATCTACAACACCGTGTTTTCAATCGCCGAATCACCGTTCACGGCCACTGAGATCTGGGCGGGATCCGATGATGGGCGGCTTCACGTCTCGCGCGACGACGGGGCCACCTGGACCGACGTCACCCCACCCGGAATGCCGACCCTCGGCACGGTCGACGAGATCGAGCTGTCGCCTCATGCGGCGGGTCGCGCCTATGTGGCGGTGCACGCCTACCGTCTGGACGACTTCCGGCCCTACATCTTCCGCACGGACGACTGGGGCCGCACCTGGCGGCTGCTCAGCAACGGCTCCAACGGCATTCCCGCCGACTATCCAGTGCGTACGGTGCGCGAGGACCCAGTACGCGAGGGCCTTCTGTTCGCTGGCACCGAGTGGGGCATCTTCGTGTCGTTCGACGGTGGGGCACGCTGGCAGTCCCTGCAGCGGGACCTGCCCATCGCGCCGGTGACCGGCATCAAGGTCGCGCACGACGATCTCATCCTCTCGACGCAGGGGCGCTCCTTCTGGATCCTGGACGACGTCACGCCACTTCGTGAACTGAGTGCGCAGGTGGTCGGTGCGGCCGCGCATCTCTTCACTCCCCGCGACGCCATCCGCGTGAACAACGCCGGGGCCGGGGGCGGCCTGGGCGAGCTGGCACCGGAGTCTCCCCCTCAAGGAGCGACGCTGCACTACTGGCTCGAGTCCGAGCCGGACGGCGAGGTGCGCCTGGAAATCCTCGACCGTGGAGGTGCGGTGGTGCGCACCTTTTCTTCCGACTCCGCGGTCGTGGAAGAGACGCGCGGCGTGCGCATTCCCAAGGGCGCGGGCCTCAACCGCATCACCTGGGACCTGCTGTACCCAGGGCCTGAGCTTCCCAAGAGCGCCGTGGTATGGGGGTATACCGGAGGCGTGAAGGCACCGCCCGGCCCGTATCGCGTGCGCCTGGCCGTGGCCGGAGGAGAGCCGCAGGAAGCCAGCTTCCGCGTGCTCCCCGATCCGCGTATCCCCGAGGTCACGCAGGCGGACTACGAGGAGCAGTTCCGCGTGGCGGTCACGGTGCGGGACTCGATCACCGCGGTGACGCGCGCCATCGAGAACCTGAGCGCGATTCGCGAACAGGTCGCAGCAACCGTAGAGAAGGCGGACGCGGCCGGACTGGCCGAGACCCTCGAGCCCCTGGCGGACACGCTGGAGACCAAGGCCACCGAGGTGCACGAGGACCTGCAGCAGACCAGGAACCAGTCCGGCCAGGACCCGATCCGCTTCCCGCCCCGCCTCGACAATCAGTGGATCGAGCTCTACAACAACGTGACGGGGCCCGATGGCTACATCTCGGGAGGTCCCGAAGGGCGTCCGCTTCCTGGCGCCTATGAGCGTCTCCAGGACCTGAACGCCGACTGGTCTGCCGTGCGCGCTCGCTACATCGAACTGCTGGAGAACGAGCTGGCCCGCTTCAACGAGGCGGTAGCCCGCTTGGGGCTGCCTGCGGTGGTCTTGCCCGGCCGGGTGCGCATCGTGTCGTAGGCGCCCGCAGGGGTGGCCCCGGGCGGACCGCGCCGCAATGCGGTGCCGCCCGGGCCCCTCGGACGGCTCCGGGGCTTGACGCCCTCCTCCGCGCCCCGGACTCTGGGCAGATCACACCGCTCCAGCCCGGGGGCCCCATGCGTCCGTCGCTCGGTCCTGTTCTCCTCGCCCTTCCCGTCCTGGCAGCCTGCGAGTCAGGCGCCTACCCCGCGCCGCCGCCCAGCGCGGCCCGGCCCGTCACCGACAGCTACCACGGCGTCGAGTTCGTCGACGACTACCGCTGGCTCGAAGATCAGGCCGCCCCGGAGACGAGAGCCTGGATCGAGGCCCAGAACGCCTATGCCGAGTCGGTGGTGGGAGAGGGCCCGCTGCGGGAGGCATTCCGCGCGCGACTGCGTGAGCTGATCGACCGAGCCGACGTCGGAGACACCCGCAAGGCGGGTGGCTTCGAGTACTTCACGATGCGCCGACCGGGCGAGGAGATGGGCTCCCTGTACCGGCGGCCGGCACCGAGTGGCGACGAGGCCGAGCCTGTCGAGCCGGTCCTCGATGGCACGTACGAGGAGGTGCTCGATCCCACCGAGTTCGACGCGACCCACCGCACGCCGGTCGAGGTGATCGGCTACTCGGAAGACGGGCGCCTGCTGGCCTACGCCATCCGCCAGGGGGGCGCGGACGAGATCGAGGTCCGATTCCGCGACCTGGAGACGGGCATGGACCTGCCGGACCGGTTGCCCAATGCGCTGTACAGCGGCATCGCCTTCGATGAGGACGGCACCGGTCTCTACTACACGCACCGCTCCCGCACGGAGGGACCGCGCATCCGGCATCATGTGCTGGGCAGCGAACTCAGCGACGATGTCGAGCTTTGGGGTCAGGGCTTCGGACCCACCACCTACATCAACATGGAACGCGTGGGCGACGGCGCCTACCGGATCTTCACGGCGCAGCACGGCTGGGCCAGCAACGATCTCTACCTGCAGCGCCGCGGAGCCGGAATCGAGCCGGTGCTGGTGGGCTCAGGTGCCCACCTGCAGGTCCGCTACCGTGAAGGAAAGCTGTACGTCCTCACGGACTGGAACGCGCCCCACTACCGACTCATGGTTGTCGATCCCGAGCGTCCGCAGCCCGAGCGCTGGCTGGAGCTCATTCCGGAGACCGAGGACGTGCTGGAGAGCTACGCGTTCATCGGCGACCACATCTACGCCACCTACCTCCACGAGGTGGAGAACCGCATCCGCACCTACGATCTCCAGGGCCAACCGGTGGGCGAGGTGGAGGTTCCCCCCATGAGCACGGCCAGCGTCCGCGCGGGCGATGAGGGGAAAGCGCTGCTCACGGTCTCCAACCACGTGCAGCCCGCCATCACCTACGAGATCGACCTGGAAACTGGAGCGCGGTCGGTGAAAGAGCCGCCCGAGATCCAGTTCGACGCCAACGGACTGACGGTCGACAAGGTGTGGTTCCAGTCGACGGAGGGCGCGCGCGCGCCGGTGTACGTCATCCACCGAGAGGGAATCCCGCTGGACGGCAGTCACCCCGCGATCCTGAACGGCTACGGCGGCTTCAACGTGGCCATCAAACCTGGGTTCTCCACCACCGCCGCCACCTGGGTCCAGGCGGGTGGCATCTATGCCATCGCCACGCTGCGCGGGGGGTCGGAGTTCGGCGAGGAGTGGCACCAGGATGGGATGCTCACCCACAAGCAACACGTCTTCGACGACTTCATCGCGGCGGCGGAACGGTTGATCGAGCTGGGCTACACGTCTCCGGACCACCTGGGCATCAGCGGCGGAAGCAACGGTGGATTGCTGGTCGCCAGCGCCATGACGCAGCGCCCCGACCTCTATAGGGCCGTGCTATGCACCTACCCGGACCTCGACATGGTGCGGTTCTTCGAGTTCTCCGCGACCAACAACATCCCTGCCCTCTTGGAATACGGAGACGCCCGGGTGTTGGAGCAGTTCGAAGCCATGCGCCAGTACTCGCCCTACCAGGCGGTACGGGATGGCGTCGACTACCCGGCCGTGATGTTGGCCACCGGCGATCTGGACACTCGGGCGCCGCCGCTACAGGCCCGCAAGATGACGGCGCGTCTACAAGCGGCCACCGCCTCGGGTCGTCCGGTCATCCTCTGGTACGACACGCGGGGGGGGCATGCGGCCGGTCGCGGGAGGCCCGTCACCCTGCAGATCGAGGATACGGCCCGCGAGCTGGCCTTCATGGGGCAACAGCTGGGGTTGCGCCTGCCCGCGCTGGTGAGCCGCTGAAGCCACGACCGCGATCGAGGAGGGGCCGGGGTCGCGACGCCGGCGGCGGGGCGGAGACCCGCGCCGGCGCGGGCCGGCCTTGGCACACTCCTTCCATCGACCGTTGCGATTCCCCCGTTCCCCTCCGACCCCCATCATGACGGCCACGGGCACACTGCTTCTCGAAGATGGATCCCGCTTCCCCGGCACGTGGTTCGGGGCGGACGTGGGTGTCGCCGGCGAGGTCGTCTTCAACACGGGGATGGTCGGGTACCCTGAGACGCTGACCGACCCCTCCTACACAGGCCAGATCCTGGTCTGCACCTATCCGCTTATCGGGAACTACGGCGTTCCTTCCGTCGAGTGGGACGCCGACGGCCTGCTCCGCACCTTCGAGGCGACCTCGATCCGGATTCGGGGCCTCGTGGTGGCGACCCTGGCAGCGGACACCAGCCACTGGTCGGCCTCGCAGAGCCTGCACGAATGGATGGCCGCCTCCGGCATCCCCGGACTCGCGGGCATCGACACACGGGCGCTGACCAAGCGACTCCGGGAGCGCGGCGTCATGCTCGGGAAGCTGGTGCGGGAGGAGGAGGACGTCCCCTGGCACGATCCCAATCTGCGGAATCTGGTCGCCGAAGCGAGTCCCTCCACGGTGACCCGACATGGTAGGGACGGGCCGCGTGTGATCCTCGTCGACATGGGCGCCAAGGAGGGGATCGCACGCAGCTTGGTGGCCGCCGGTGCCCGCGTGATCCGGGTGCCCTGGGACCATGACTTCTTCGACGAGGACTTCGATGGCGTCTGCCTCTCCAACGGTCCGGGCGATCCCAAGATGACGGAGCGTGCCGTCGAACACACGCGCCGGGCGTTGGCCGAGGGCATTCCCATGCTGGGCGTCTGCCTCGGCAATCAGGTGATGGCGCTGGCCGCCGGCGCGGACACCTACAAGCTGAAGTACGGCCACCGTTCCCAGAACCAGCCCTGTGTGGAAGTGGGCACGCACCGCTGTCACATCACTTCCCAGAACCACGGCTACGCGGTGGACGCCACCACGCTTCCACCTGGGTGGCGGGAGTGGTTCAGGAACGCCAACGACGGAAGCAACGAAGGGATACGGCACGAATCGCTTCCGGCGCGGGCCGTCCAGTTCCATCCGGAGGCGTCACCGGGACCCACCGACACCGCATCCCTGTTCGCCGATTTCGTGAGGTCACTCCGATGAGCCGGCAGGCACCGGCGGGCGCCCTCACCCTACCCGGAAAGGTCCTGATCCTGGGCAGCTCAGCGCTCAAGATCGGTGAAGCCGGAGAGTTCGACTATTCCGGCAGCCAGGCGATCAAGGCCCTTCAGGAAGAAGGCGTCCAGACGGTCCTGGTCAACCCGAACATCGCCACGATCCAGACGTCCGAGCACCTGGCCGACAAGGTCTACTTCCTTCCCGTCACACCCGAGTTCGTGGAGCGGGTCATCGAGAAGGAGGCGCCGGACGCCATCCTGTTGGGCTTCGGGGGGCAAACCGCCCTCAACTGCGGCGTCGCGCTGGAAGAGCAAGGCGTGTTGGCACGCCACGGCGTCCGCGTGCTGGGCACCAGCGTCGACACCATTCGCACCACCGAAGACCGCGGGCTGTTCGCAGAAGCCCTCCAGGAGATCGGTGCCCGCGTGCCCAGGAGCCGAGCCGTCTCGTCCGTGCCCGAGGCACTGGCTGCCGCCGACGAGCTCGGATATCCCGTGATGCTGCGGATCGCCTACGCGTTGGGAGGCCTGGGCTCGGGCGTGCTCACCGACCCGGCCGAGCTGGCCGCGCGTGCCACCGTGGCCTTCTCCCATGCCCCCCAGGTGCTCATCGAGGAGTGTCTGCTGGGTTGGAAGGAAATCGAATACGAAGTCGTGCGCGACATCCACGACAACTGCATCACCATCTGCAACATGGAGAACCTCGACCCGATGGGCATCCACACCGGAGAGTCCATCGTGGTCGCACCGAGCCAGACGCTCACCAACGTGGAGTATCACCGGCTGCGGGAGATCTCCATTCGCGTGATCCGGCATCTGGGCGTCATCGGTGAATGCAATGTCCAGTTCGCCAAGGACCCGGCCTCCGACGACTACCGTGTCATCGAGGTGAATGCGAGGCTGTCCCGCAGCTCTGCACTCGCCTCCAAAGCCACCGGCTACCCGCTTGCCTTCGTCGCGGCCAAGCTGTCGCTCGGGCATGGTCTGACCGAGGTGCCGAACAAGGTGACGGGTGTCACGAGCGCCTGCTTCGAGCCCTCCCTCGACTACGTAGTCGTCAAAGCTCCCCGTTGGGACCTGCGCAAGTTCCGTGGGGTGTCCACGCGCATCGGCTCAGGCATGAAGTCCGTCGGTGAGGTCATGGCCATCGGACGCACCTTCGAGGAAGCATTGCAGAAGGCGCTCCGCATGCTGGATACCGGGGCCGACGGCGTGGTCGCCAACGGACCCATGGTCTTCGAAGACCTCGAGCGTGAATTGGCCGAGCCGACCGACCGGCGTGTGTTCGCGCTGGCGCAGGCGTTCGAACGCGGGATGAGCGTGGACGACGTTCACGCCCTGACGCGCATCGACCCCTGGTTTCTGGTTCGCATCGAGGGGTTGGTGCAACAGGCATCCACGCTGGAGGGCTGCCGGGAAGGCGTTCTTCCCCTACCGCTGCTGCGCAACGCGAAGCGCGCTGGCTTCTCGGACGCGCAGATCGCACGCTGCAGCGGGCGGAGCGAGGAGGACGTCCGCACGCTGCGCGTGGAGAACGGGATCCGACCGGTCGTGAAACAGATCGACACGCTCGGTGCCGAGTTCCCCGCGCAGACCAACTACCTCTATCTGACGTATCAAGGAACGGAAGACGACCTGGGGCCCTCCGGGAAGGACGCTGTGCTGGTCCTGGGCTCCGGTGCCTACCGCATCGGTAGCTCCGTGGAGTTCGACTGGTGCGCCGTCAACTCGGTGCGGACCCTGCGCGCGCTGGGCCATCCGACGCTGATGCTCAACTGCAATCCGGAGACGGTCAGCACAGACTACGACGAGTGCGAGCGCCTCTATTTCGACGAGCTCACCCTGGAGACGGTTCGGGAGATCTGGGACCGCGAGCAGCCCCTGGGGGTCATCGTGTCCATGGGCGGCCAAACGCCCAACAGCCTTGCCCCCAGGCTGCACGCTGAAGGCATCCGCGTGCTGGGGACCCCGCCCGAGAGCATCGACCGGGCCGAAGATCGTCATAAGTTCTCCGCACTGTGCGACGAGTTGGGCGTGGCCCAGCCGGAGTGGACTGAGGTCACGTCCGAGGCGGCCGCCGAGCGCTTCGCCGATCGGGTCGGCTACCCGGTCCTGGTCCGACCGTCCTATGTCCTCTCGGGGGCGGCGATGGCCGAGGCCGAGTCTCCCGAGCAACTCCGCGAAGTGCTGGCCAAGGCCGCGGAGGTGTCTCCCGAGCATCCGACCGTGCTGAGCAAGTTCATCACGGGCGCCAAGGAGATCGAGGTGGACGCGGTGGCTCGGGACGGCGAGATCGTGGTCTACGCCATCGCCGAGCACATCGAGAACGCCGGCGTCCACAGCGGAGACGCCACGCTGGTGCTCCCTCCGCAGCGCACCTACCTGGAAACCGTTCGACGCATCAAGCGGATCACGGCGACCATCGCCCGGGCGCTCCACATCAACGGGCCGTTCAACATCCAGTTCATGGCTCGCGACAACCACATCCTGGTGATCGAGTGCAACCTGAGGGCGTCGCGGTCCTTCCCGTTCGCTTCCAAGGTGTTCAAGGTCAATTTCATCGAGCTGGCCACCCGGGCCATTCTGTCGCGCCCCACGCCCAAAGTCGCCAGCTCGCTGTTCGAGCTCGACTATGTCGGCGTGAAGGCGCCGCAGTTCTCCTTCATGCGTCTTGCCGGTGCGGACCCGGTTCTGGGAGTGGAGATGGCATCCACGGGCGAGGTCGGCTGCCTCGGCAGCGACTTCGAGGACGCCTTCCTGAAGGCGCTGATCTCAGTCGGCTTCCGCTTTCCCATTCGACGCGCGTTGCTCAGCACCGGTCCCCTGGAGCACAAAGCGGTATTCCTGGAAAGCACGCGCAACCTGGCTGAAGCGGGCGTCCAATTCTACGGCACGCGGGGAACCGCCCAGTTCATGGCCGAGAGTGGGATCGAGATCAGCCAGGTCGCCTGGCCCCTGGAAGACCGCTCCCCCAACGCGCTGGAGTTGATCCGGGAGCGCCAGGTGGACCTCGTGGTGAACATCCCCAAGGACGCGTCGGAAGAGGAGCTGCAGAACGGCTACATGATTCGCCGTGCCGCTGCCGACCACGGCATCCCGCTGGTCACCAACATTCAGTTGGCACAGCGACTCGCGGGTGCGCTTCGCTACCACACGCTGGAGTCGCTGGAGATCCGAGCCTGGGACGAGTACGTGTAGCCCGCTACTGCGCCTCGCTCGCTATACCGCCGTCGGATCGAGCGCGGGGCCGAGGTTGCGCTCCAGGAGTGCCTCGGGATCGGGATCGCGCCCCATGAACTCCCGGAAGAGCACCTCAGGATCTTCGGCGTCGCCGCGTGAGAGGATCGAACGCACGTAGGCGCGGCCCGTCGTCGGGTCCAACACCCCGCTCTCCTGGAAGCGCGTGAAGGCATCGGCGTCCAGCACCTCGGACCAGAGGTAGCTATAGTAGCCGGCGGCGTAGCCACCCGCGAACAGGTGGCTGAACGAGGTCAGCAGGTGGTAGTCGGCGAACTCGGGCGTGGGCGCGAACTCAGCAAAGCGTCCACGCGCATGCTCCATCACCTCGATCCCCTCGTGCAGGTCGGCGTTCTCCAGATGCCGATGCTCGCGGCGCAAGCGCCCGGCCTCGTTGAGGTGCAGGTCCAGGTCAACGGTGCCGAAAGAGAGCTGACGCATCTGCGTCCAACCACCCATGAAACGTCGAGCGCCGATCATCTTGCCGTAGAGCTCGGCGGGAAGCCGCTCACCGGTCTCGTGGTGCCGGGCGAACAGATCCAGCGCCTCTCGCTGCCACGTCCAGTTCTCCATGATCTGCGAGGGCAGCTCCACCCAGTCCCAGGCGACATGGATCCCCGCCCGGCTGGGAATCTCCACTCGCGACGTGCAGTGGTGTAGCAGGTGCCCGAACTCGTGGAAGGTGGTTTCCACCTCCTCGTGGGTCAGCAGCGCAGGCGTGCCGTCCTGCGGAGGTGTGAAGTTGCCGCAGATGGTCCCGACGTGCGGCCGGAACCCGTCGGAAGTGGGACCGCCCGTGGCGAACGCGTCCATCCAGGCCCCCGGCCGCTTCTCCTTACGCGGAAACCAGTCGGTATAGAACACGCCCAGCACCGTACCCGCTTCGTCCAACAGCTCATAGGTCTGCACGTCGGGGTGCCAGACCTCGGAGTTTTCACGCTCTCGGACGCGAAACCCGAAGACGCGCTCGACGATCTCGAACATGCCGGC
Source organism: Gemmatimonadota bacterium (assembly GCA_041390105.1). Lineage (NCBI taxonomy): Bacteria > Pseudomonadati > Gemmatimonadota > Gemmatimonadota bacterium. The sequence continues at coordinate 117,235 of JAWKQO010000002.1, read as the reverse complement.
CAGGACGCGGTCCAGCGGGAAGTAGGGACGCAACGCCTCGGCGTCCAGGTCGAAGTGGGCTTTGCGCAGCTTTTCGATCAAGAAGGCGACGTCCCAGGGCCTCAGCTCGTCGAGGTCCAGGAACGAGGCGTGCTCTCGTAGCTGCTCGACGTCTCGCTGCCAGTAGGGCCGCGTTCGATCCACCAGGTCCGCTTCGAAGGCGCGCGCCCGCGCCCCGGAACGCGCCATCCGGTCCTCGAGTTGATAGTCGGCGAACGTGGCGTAGCCCAGGACGGAGGCCAGCTCGTCGCGCAGCCTGAGGATGCGCGCAATGAGGCTGCGGTTGTCGAAAGCGCCCTCCCGGCAGCGCAAGGCGTGCGCCGTATAGATCTCCTTGCGCAGGGCTCGGTCCGCGCAGTGCTTGAGGATGGGCTCCACCGAGGGATAGTCGAGGGTGAGGAGCCATCCTTCCTTGTCCTGCTCCTTAGCCCGCGCCCGTGCACGCCGGCGCGCGGCTTCGGGAACCCCCTCCAGACGCGCTTCGTCGGCGATGTGCAGCTCGTAGGCTGCCGTCGCGTCCAGCACGTTCTCGGAGAACTTCTGTTCGAGGCTCGCCAGCTCCACGTGGATCTCGCGTAGCCGGGCCTTGGCGGCCGGGGGCAGGTCCGCGCCCGCACGGCGGAACTCGCGCAGCGTCTTTTCGAGGTGTCGGCGTCGCAGACCTGTGAGTGCTTCGGCTTCCGAGGTGCCGGCATAGCCCTCGATGCGTGCCCACAGGGCCGGATCCAGGTGGAGGCTCGACCAGAATGCCGTGATGTCGGGCAACACCGCGTTGTACGCATCCCGAAGCTCCGGGCTCTGTGCCACGGAGATCAGGTGCGACGCCGGAGCGATTCGGCGCGAGAGTCGCTCCGCCAGGGCGTCCAGTCGGCCCAGGGTGCCGTCCCAGGTGGGCTCGGCCCCATCGGCCTTCAGGGCATCCAGATCCGCCTGGGCGTCGGACAGGGCCTGCCGGATACCGGGTTCTACGTCGTCGGCGCGGATGCGATCGAAGGGGACCAGCACCGCATCTTCAAGAAGGGGATTCATGGCGTAGTCGTGTCAGCGTAAGGAATGGTCCTACACACTCCCCCCCTCGCCGCCCGAGGGCAAGGCGCGACGCCCCGGCGGTGGGCGGCGCCGGTCCGATTCCGGGACCGCCCCCTCATCCGCATGCGGAGCCCTCCCTACGGCCCGCTGCCGCTGGAATTGCCATCCTGGGGAGGTGTCGGCGCGGCGATGCTGGCGCCGACCCTTCCTCCTGCGGTGTTCTTCTCTATGTCGAAAGATGAGCCCATGCAGATCCCACTGGAACTGAGCTATCGGCACCTGGAGCCCTCCGCGTCCATCGACTCCTTCATCCGCGAGCGGGTGGACCGATTGGACCGCCCCGCCGCCCGCCTGACGAGTTGCCGGGTGATGTGCGAGATGCCCCACCGCAGCCAGAACCGTGGAAACCTGTACCACATCCGCATCGACCTCACGCTCCCGGGCGGAGAGATCGTGGTCGATCGGAATCCGCCCGCCCATCAGGCCCACGAGGAGCTCGGCCAGGCCATCGGCGAAGCGTTCGACGAGGCCGAGCGTCGCCTGAACCGCTTCCTCGACCTGCAGCGGGGAGACGTGAAGCGACGAGAGGCCTCTCCCCGAGGCCACGTGGTCGAGCTCTTCCCCGGCGAAGGGTACGGATTCCTGGAGTCGTCGGACGGCATGCGCGTGTACTTCCACGAGAACAGCGTGCTGCGCGGCGGCTTCGGGGGACTGGATCTGGGATCGGAAGTGAAGTTCGAGTGGGAGCAGGGCGACCAGGGTCCCCAGGCCGTCCGGGTGGCTCCCACGGGTCGGACGCAGGAAGCCCCCGCCGGGTGAGCCGAGGTCTCAGACCCACCAGCGTGCTCCCCACCGGGCCCTGGGCCGGGCCGGCCCCCTGACGGGATCGGCCCGGCGCATCGCCCTCCTAGACGGGCGCCTGCGAGCGGAGCAACCGTCCAATCGTGCCGGCCTCCTCCACAAGCAGGTCGATGACGTCGTCGAGGGAAAGCACCCCCTCCAGGCGACCGTCCGTGCCGGTGACGACCATGCGGCGCGTCTTGGCGGCGGCCATGGTCGAAAGCGCGGCCTCGATCGGCGTGTCCTCTTCGACACAACTCACGACCCGGGTCATGACGTCCGAGAGGTGCGTGTTCGCGGGATTGCAGCCTTCCGCGACGCAACGGACGGTGAGGTCGCGGTCGGTCACGATCCCGATCGGGCGGCGATCGTCATCGACCACCACCAAGGTGCCGACGTGGTGGTCCCGCATCCTGCGAGCCGCGTCGAAGACCGGCTCGTGCGCGGTGGCGGTTTGGACAACACGCGTACAGATCCTGCCAGCTGACATGAACCCTCCTCGGCCACTCCTCTGAACGAACGGTGCGGCCTGTCGGTGCCTCACTGATCTACGGGAAGATCGACGACCGCACCGTCGGGACGGCATCGCCCCGCTGGGTCGGGGAACCTCCGCCGCACCGCCCCGCCAGCCCGGAGGCTCACGTGCCGGCGCGCCTTCGCGCCGAGGGGCTTCCCCGACGGAGGCGAGCCATCGGCTCCGGACACCCCCGGACGGAGCGCTTTGTGACCTTTGGTCTGGAATAGGCCGCGACGTACCGGGAGGGATGCGAAGTGGACCCCGCGGCAACCAGGGGCCCGCCCTCTGCTGGCGGCCGGGAGGTTCCTGTGTTGGTATCCGACCTGATGACTCGGGACGTGTTCACGCTCACGCCGGATCTCACCCTTCGACTGGCCGTCGAGGAGTTGGGGGAGCACGGAGTGCATGGGGCCCCGGTGGTGACGGACGGAGCGGTGGTCGGCGTGTGCTCGACCTCCGACATCCTGGACTTCCAGGCGTCGGAGCCTGGCGTACCGACGTCGAGACCCGACCTGATGGAGTGGGGTGAAGCCGTGGTGCAGACCCCCGTCGACGACGAGGAGGAGGCCGAGCCGGCCAGCCCCTACTTCGTGGACTACTGGGAAGATGCCGGCGCCGACGTGTTCGAGCGCTTCTCGGAGCCCGGCCCCGAGTGGGACGTGCTCGAAGAACACGTTGTGGGGGACGTCATGACCCGCCGTGTCTACGCGCTCGGTCCCGGGGCGGATCTGGCCGACGCCGCACGCTTCATGGTCGATGCGGGCGCCCACCGCCTGCTCGTGCTCGACGGCGCCCACCTCGTGGGGATCCTCTCGGCGTGGGACGTCCTCAAGGCTGTGGCGGATCGCCGGATCTGACCGGAATCAGCGCCCCCGCCAGTCGATGCCGCCCCACCGTCGGGAGCACCAGCAGGGCCATGGTGGCCGCCGTGGTCGTGCCCAGCATCACGGCCAGTCCGAACCGCGCCGTAGGGGGGAAGGTCGAGAGTCCGAAGAGACCGAAGCCGGCCGCGATGATGAGCGTCGCCGCCAGCACCGGTTGGGTCATCTGACGACGCGCTTCGTTCCAGTCGCCCAGCGCGCGGGCCCGCAGCACCAGGTGGATCATGGAGTCGACGCCGAGCGCCAGCGCCACGTTGGCCGCAGGTGACGTGATCATGTCGATCGGGATGCGCAGGTGCCCGAACGTTCCCAGTACAACGAGGGGGATGGAAAGAAGGCACGCGAACATCACCCCGGTGACGCGGCCGGACCTCGAGACCACGAGCCCGATGCCGATGAACAGGAGCAGCAGCCCGCCCAGTCCCAGGCGGAGACTCGACGCGATCAGCCGTCCCAATTGCCCCTGTAGCTCGTAGACTCCACCCACCAACACCGGTTGCAGGCCTACCTGCGCTGCCTTGACGCGGATCCCCTCGATGATGTCGGCGCGCGTTTGCGTCCGCTCCGCCTCGTGCATGCGAGCCAGGAAGCGCGTCTCCTGCCGATCCGAGGAAAGGAAGGCCCGACCGATCCGCCCCTGGGCGGGGGACTCCAGGATGTCGGCCAACTGGCGGGTACTCAAGAATCCCGCCAGCGGCTGCAACCGCGCATGGCCGATCAGCACCGGAGCCGAGACGACCACTCCGACTTCCGCCATCGACTCGAGGGAGTCCTGGAACGCCCACAGTCGTGCGATGCTCTCGTCCTCGTCCAGACGTCCGCCGCTGCGGTCGCGCACCACGATCTCCAAGGTGCTGCTGCCACCGTCCTGGTCGACGGCCTCCAGCCCTTCGCGTAGCTCGGTCCCCGGTTTGAAGTAGCTGAGCAGCACCGGATCGGTGTCCACGCGACCGATGCCCAAACCGATGAAGGCAACCGATACGAACAGCGCCGCGACGACGGCCAGCCCGCGCTTCGACGATGCAGGCGGGTGGGGAAGAGTGGGCGCGGGAGGCGGAGTTGCGCCCACCGGCTCCCAGCGACGCGGGTCATGGTCCGGAGTCGTGGGCGTCGGCGCTTCATCCGACTCGGCACGCTCCGGCAGGAAGGCAGGGAACAGCAGGTAGGCGCACAGGATGGAAACGACGGTCCCGATCGCACCCGCCATGCCGAGATCCCGCAGGGGGCGCGCGCTGGCGATCGTGAGCGAGAGGAACCCGAGGAGCGTCGTGGCCATCGCCCAGAACGAGGCCGGGAAGGTGAGGTGAATGGCCCGCTGCGCTCCCCACCGACGCGCGTTGGCGGTCAGGAACACGACGTGCGAAAGCGTGAGCACGAAGACGATGGTGACGATGTTGGCGGTGAGCAGGCCAATGGACAGGCCGACCCCCTGATCGATCAGCAGCGTGAGGCTGCACGCCAGACCACTCGCCAGCAGAGTCCCCCAGACGACGGCCGCGCGTCGGTAGATCACCGCGGTCAGCAACCCGAAGACGACCAGCGCTGCGACGCTGAAGACCCGGAGGTCGCGGAACAGGCTGCTGCGGATCAGCTCGACGATGACGGGCACACCGGACATCTGCAGCGCGAAGTCGGGGCGCTCGTGGGTGGTCAGCACACCCTCCAGCGCGGCGACCATGGCCTCCGGGTCCGCCGTCTCCGTGGTCAGGATCACATTGGTGGCGTCCTCCGCGGGGGTGAGCAACAGCCGGGTCCAGAGCGGGCTACGACCCACGCGCTCCGTGGTCACGCTGTTGAGGCGGGTCACGCCGGGCACGGCCTGCAGGGCACTGCTCAGGTCGGCCAGAGCCGCCAGGTAGGCGTCGGAGCTCGGGTCGGGAGAGGCCGCGCGCACGATGATCTGCTGGGCCCCCGGGAACCGCTGTTCGATCTCCTGCGTGGTGCGGAGCTGGGGATCGTCCGGCGAGAAGAAGAAGTCGCTCTCGACCTTCGGCCTCAAATCCACCCAGGTGAGCGCGGCCAGGACGGCCGCCCCTGTGGCCGCGACCCAGAGGAGGCGCCGGCCCCTCACGCTGCCTCGGCTCCCGCAGCGGAACCCGTTGCTCGGTCGAAGGGAAGAACGTACGTCATCGGAGGGTTCACTGGACCGTGGGAGGACGTCGTGCGGAGACGAGGATGGGTGGCGCTGGTGCTAGCATACGCGTTCCTGGCCAGCGGCGCAGCCGCACAGGAGGCCGACGTGCGCCGCGCGATCCGTGAGACGCTGGGCGCGTGGTCCTCCGGGGACTTCGACCGTTTCGCGTCCTATTATCACCCCCAGGCGCGGGGGTTCTTCCTGGACGGCGGCGTGTTGCTGGAGGGCGTGGACGCGGAAGCGCTCAAGGCTGGATACGAGGCCGGGGTCCGCGCCAGTTTCACCCTCGCTGATCTCGACGTCCGTCTGTTTGGCGACGTAGCCGTCTCAGAAGCCTATCTGGAGGGTGCCTTGACCCTGCCCGGCGGCGCGGTTCGACCCGGTACCTGGCGCTACAGTGAGACACGGATCCGGGAGGGCTCCACGTGGAAGGTGGTGCAGTTCCATTTCTCTCCCATGACCGCGGCGGCACGCTGAGCTCGTGACCGAGTCGGAGCCTTCCCTGTCCCGCCCCAGCGTCCAGACGCCGCTCCTGATCTGGGGCGCCGGCGCCATGGGCGGCACCATCGGGGCCGCGCTGGCGCGCGCGGGTCACGCCGTGCGCCTCGTCGATCAGGACAGGGAGCATGTGGAGGCGATGCGGTCGCGGGGACTGGCCATCGTCGGCCCCGTGGCCGAGTTCTCGGTCCCCGCCGATGCCTGGACGCCCACCGACCTGTCAGGCACCTACGACCGGGTGCTCCTGTGCGTGAAGGCCCACCACACGGCGGACGCCATTGCTCAGGTCGAGCCCTTCCTGGCCAAGGATGGCTACGTCGTCTCCATCCAGAATGGGTTGAACGAGGTAGTGATCGCAGACCACGTCGGAGCCACCCGAACCATCGGCGCCTTCGTGAACTTCGGCGCCGACCTCCTCGAGCCGGGAGTCGTGCACTGGGGTGGGCGCGGCGCCGTGGTGCTGGGCGAGCTGAACGGCTCCTTCTCCGAGCGCCTGCGACAACTGCACACGGTGCTCCTGGACTTCGAGCCCGGTGCCATCCAGACCGACAACGTCCTGGGCTATCTCTGGAGCAAGCTCGCCTACGGCGCCCTGCTGTTCGCGACCGCGCTCACCGATGCGTCGATCGCCGACGTCCTGGACTCGCCAGCCCACCGGTCGTTGCTGGTGGAGGTGGGGCGCGAAGTGTGCCGGGTCGCGGACTCCGTCGGCATTCGGCTGGAGGCCTTCGATGGATTCGACCCTTCGGCGTTCGGTAGCGGAGCCAGCGACGGCGACGCGCATCGCTCCCTGGCGGATCTGGTGGCGTTCAACCGACGTTCAGCCAAGACCCACAGTGGGATCTGGCGAGATCTGGCCGTTCGGAAGCGCCGAACCGAAGTCGACGCCCAGTTGGGTCCCATTGTCGACAGCGGGGAGCGCACGGGCGTCGCCGTTCCATTGATTGCGCGCATCATCCATCAGATCCACGAGATCGAACAAGGCACCCGAGCACAGCGGTGGGCGAACCTGGACGAACTGACGAGGACGTGATGAGCGGACCTTCCCCCCTTCGCGTGCGCACCGGTGTGGTCATCCACGGAGGCGTGGGCACCCTTCCCCGGCACCGTATGACCCCGGAGCTCCAGACCGCGTACGAGCGCACCTTGACCGAGTCGCTCGAGGCTGGGCACGCGGCGCTCGACCGTGGAGGGTCGGCGGTGGACGCCGTGGTGGCGGCCGTGCGCGTCATGGAGGACTCGGCGCTCTTCAATGCCGGGCGAGGCTCCAACTACGACGAGCACGGCGTGGTCACGATGGACGCCTCGCTCATGCGGAGTGACCGCCTCGACGCAGGCGCGGTGGCGGGGGTCACCCGCGTGCGCCATCCGATCGAGCTGGCTCGCCTGGTGATGGAGCGGTCGCGGCATTTGATGCTGATCGGAGAAGGCGCCGAGGCCTTCGCCTGGCAACAGGGCGTCGAGCCGGCGCGCGCGAGCTGGTTCGACACGGAGCGCCGCTGGGACGAGTTGGTCCGTGCCCGAACTCGCGCCGCGGGCGGTCGCCCCAACGTCCTGGGGGATGCCGACCCCGCCGAGGTCGACGGGAACGCCTGGGACGCGGTGGCCTCCCGGTCGGGTACCGTAGGCGCAGTGGCCCTCGATGCGCGGGGCGAGCTGGCCGCAGCCACTTCCACGGGCGGGATGGCCAACAAGACCTGGGGACGCGTGGGGGACACTCCGATCGTCGGTGCCGGCACCTACGCCGGTCCCCGCTGTGCGGTATCCTGCACGGGATGGGGCGAGTACTTCATCCGCAACGCCGTCGCCTATGACGTGCACGCCCGCATGGCCTACGGTGCTGCGTCCCTCGCCGAAGCGACGCAGGCGGTCATCTGGGAGACCCTCGAGCGGCAGGTGCCCGGTTCAGGCGGGCTGGTCGCGATCGACGGAGCGGGGAACGTGGAGCTCTGCTTCAACACCCCCGGGATGTACCGCGGCTGGGTCGATCAGGACGGGCGCATCTCGGTAGCAATCTATCGAGAGGACAGCTGAGCGGACGTCGGGAGAGGCCGAGCGTCGCCGGGAGAAGCCGAGCGTCGGTGGCTCAGCGTCCTCCGTTCACCTGTAGCACCTGCCCCGTAATCCAGCCCGCATGCTCCGAGGCCAGGAAGAGGGCGGCACTGGCGATGTCCTCGGGTCGACCCAGGCGCCGCAGGTGGATGGACTCCAGCAGGCGCCGCTGTCCGTCCTCGCCGTAGCGCTCCCACTGCCGCTCGGTATCGGGGTTGGAGAGCACGAATCCCGGCGCAATCGCGTTGACGCGGACCCCGAAGGGGCCGAGCTCGTGCGCGAGTTGGCGGGTCAGGCCGATCTGCCCGTGCTTGGCCGACGCGTAGGCCTGGATCCCGGTCAGGCTCACCCCCAAACCGGCCCCACTCGAGATGTTGACGATGGCGCCGCGGCCCGCGCGCTTCATTCCGACGGCCACCGCCCGCGAGCAGTTGAACGTCCCCGTGAGGTTCACGGAGAGGATGTCCTGCCAGTCGCCGTCGCTCACCTCTTCCACGGGCCGACCTCGCTGCCCGCGCACCCCCCCGGCGTTGTTGACCAGGACGTCGATCGCGCCGTGCCGGCCTTCGATCTCGGACACCACCGCCGCTACGGCGTCCGGATCGGTGACGTCCATGTGGCGGCTCTGACCTCGCGGGCCGAGCAGACCCAACGTCCTCGCCAGACCCTCCTGATCCACGCAGGTCGCCCACACGTGCGCCCCCCGCGTGGCGAACCCCACGGCAATGGCGCGGCCGATGCCATGCCCCGCCCCGGTGACCAGAACCGCACGCTCCGGAAACTCGATCTTCATGAGACCTCCGTGGCGTCGTCGCGCGGGATGGGACGAAGGACCCCAGTCACCTCCACGGACCCTCCAGCTGCTCGCGGGTCTCCTGCACGCCCACACGCCACAGTGAGAGCATATCCTCGTCCGGGCGCTGATGCAGACCACCCATGTTGCCCCCTCCGAGGTAGTCGCGAACCTCGCCCGGCGTCATCACGGACATTCGCACCCGGTCGATCGGGGGTGCGGGTGCTTCGGGTGCAACCACACCTGCCAGTCGAGTCCACGGGAAGCTCTCTGCCCAGGACGCATGCGAGCCCAGCGCGTCGATCCCCTGAAGGTGGGCAAGCGTTCGAGGAGCATTCCACCAGTTGTGCACCTTGACGCGAACATCGTGGCTACGGGCGGCCCACTCGACCGCGAACGACGCGGCCGGCGCGTTTCCTCCGTGGCCGTTCACCAGGAGAATCCGGCGGCAGCCCATACGGCGCAGGTTGTCCAGGACGTCGCCCACGACCCGCAGGTAGGTCTCCACCTGCAGGGAGACCGTGCCCGGATATCCCGTGAAATAGGGTGTGACGCCGTAGGGCAAAACGGGGAAGACGGGCACGCCCAAAGGCTCGGCGGCCTCGAGGGCCACCCGTTCGGCCAGGATGGAATCGGTGGCGAGGGAGAGCGTGGCGTGCTGCTCGGTGCTCCCCAGCGGAAGGACGGCGCGGTCCTCCCGCCGCAGGACCTCTTCCAACTGCATCCAGTTCAGGTCGGCGATACGCATGCGGTCGCGATCAGGGTAGCTTTGGGCGGGCACGGTTCCGGAGCTGCTCTCCGAAGCGGGCCCGCTGGTTCAGCGCGCCGACAAAGGTACAGGGTGTCCGATCACATCGCTCCCCAGCTCACCACCGTCACTGCCTTCGCGCCGGCCACCGTGGCCAACGTTGCGGTCGGCTTCGACGTCCTGGGCTTCGCGGTGGGCGGATTCGGCGACCGGGTTACGGTGCACGCACGCCCCGGCACCCAAGGAGTGCGCATCGAGCAGATCCAGGGCATCCCGGACCCGCTGCCACTCGAGCCCGAACGCAACACGGCCTCGGTGGCGATCCAGGCCATGCTCGCGGACCACCCCCTTCCCTTCGGCATCGCGCTGGAGATCGAGAAGGGCATTCCGCTGGGGTCGGGCATGGGCGGGTCGGCCGCTTCGGCGGTGGCGGCCGTGGTGGCGCTGGGCGGCTTGCTGGACGCACCGGTCCCTGCGGAGCAGCTCCTGCGCTACGCGACCGCGGGGGAAGCGGTCGCCAGCGGCGCCATTCACGCGGACAACGTGGCTCCCTGCCTGCTCGGTGGGCTGACCGCCGTCGTCGATACCGACCCGCTCGACGTGGTCTCCATTCCCGTGCCCGCCGGACTCTCGGTCGTGGTGGTTCACCCCCACCTCAAGATCGAAACACGAGCCGCACGTCTGTCCATGCCACGCGAGGTGTCCGTGGTGCGTCACGTCCGCCAATCGATGCACCTCACCGGCTTCCTGCACGCCTGCTTCCGCGACGACGCCGCCCAGGTCGGGCGTCACATGGTGGACCTGATCGCGGAGGACGCGCGCGCCCCGCTGATCCCGGGCTTCAAGGACGCACGTGGTGCCGCGCTGGCGGCGGGCGCGCTGTCCCTGTCCATCGCCGGCTCGGGCCCCACCGTCTTCGCCTGGGTGGAGGACCACGAGGTAGCCCACTCGGTCGAGTCCGCGATCCGGTGGACCTTCCAGCAGCAGGGCATCGCCTGCGACGCCTGGAGCGGTCCCGTCAATCGGACCGGCGCCCACCTGTGCCGCTGACGCAGCGGGCCCCCCGCGACGCGTGAGGTACCGGAGCACGCGAGACCCGTCGCCGTCGGTTGGCTTCTCGGACGCGATCCTCCAGGGTCTCGCGCCGGACGGAGGGCTCTACGTGCCGGAACGCTTTCCGGGCTACGACCTGACCGCGCTCTCCAGCATCGATCGCTACCCCGACTTCGCGGCAGCGGTGCTCGAACCCTTCCTGGAGGGGGATGCACTGGCCGAGAGCCTCGCCGAGATCTGCGCGCGGGCGTTCGACTTTCCGGTGCCCCTGGTGTCCCTGCCCCAGCACACGGCACTCCTCGAGCTGTTCCACGGCCCCACCGCGGCCTTCAAGGACTTCGGCGCCCGCTTCCTGGCGCACTGCCTCGAGCGCTGCCCGCCCGATGCCGCCGGGCCACGCACGATTCTGGTGGCCACCTCGGGCGACACCGGTGCCGCAGTGGCGGCCGCCTGCCATGGGCGCCCCGGCCTCCAGGTCGCGGTGCTCTACCCCCAGGGAGGCGTGGCCCCGCGGCAGGAGCAGCAGCTGACCTGCTGGGACGGCAATGTCCAGAGCTTCGCGGTACGCGGCACCTTCGACGACTGCCAACGCATCGTGAAGGAGGTGTTCCGCTCCGGTCGCTGGCCCGGCGGGGGCGCCCTCACCTCCGCAAACAGCATCAACGTGGGACGCCTGCTCCCCCAGGTCGTCTACCATGCGTGGGCGTCCCTGCGCTACGAGGCCGAGCACGGCACGCCCGCCGGAGTGCTCATCCCGTCCGGCAACGTCGGCAACGCGGTCGGTGCCTTCTGGGCCCGCCGCCTGGGCTTCCCCCTCCGAGCCATCGGCATCGCCACCAATGCCAATCGGGTGATCCCGGACTTCTTCGGTGGCGCCCCCTGGCAGCCGCGTGCGTCGCAGCGGACCCTGGCCAACGCTATGGACGTCGGTGACCCGAGCAACATGGAACGGCTCTTCGACCTTTTTCCCGACCCACAGGAGCTGCGCAGCGCTGCTCACTCCGAGACGGTGGACGACGACACCATTCGGCGCATCATCCGCGAGGGGCCGACGCGCTGGGGCCAGGTCTTCTGCCCGCACACCGCCACTGCGGTCGCGTTGCGCGAGCAATTGGGCACGGCCCACTGGGTGGTGGTGGCCACCGCACACCCGGCCAAGTTCGACTCGATCGTGGAGCCGTTGATCGGAGCGCCAGTGCCGGTCCCGCCCCCGTTGGCGACACTGCTCGACCGCCCTCGGCGAGTGACGGTGATCGACCCGACCGCCGAGGCCCTGCGCAGCGCGTGGAGCGGCGCCGCGCCCGGCTGAACCCGCACCCGCCTCAGGCGCTCGCCGCGGCCAACCGCTCCCGTGCCAACGAACGCGCCGCCACCTCGGGCAGGACACCCTCCCGCTCCACGAGCTCCAGGAGCCGGCCCACCGCGCGCTCCACGGATTCGACGACCCTTCGCTCGGCCTCCGACGGCGTCCAGCCCATGGCCTCGATGCCGGTGATGGCCATGGCCCCACCGATGTTGACGGCGTAGTCGGGCACGTAGAGGATGCCGCGCTCGTGCAGCCGCGTCCCGTCAGCCTCGCCGGCCAACTGGTTGTTGGCACCACCGGCCACCAGGCGGCAGGAGAGCAGGGGGATGGTCCGCTCGTTCAGCACGGCGCCCAACGCGCAGGGGGCGAACACGTCGCACGCGGTGCCGTACACCGCCTCGGGCTCCACGAGCGGAACCGCTTCCTGCTCACGGATACGGCGGGCGCACTCGGGATCGACGTCGCTGAAGCATACGGACGCTCCCGCGCTCCGCAGCAGCGTGATCAAGCGCTCCCCAACGCTGCCGGCGCCCTGCACCAACACGGTGCGTCCCCGCAGCCCCTCGCCCCCGAACACGTGGGTGCAGGCGGCACGGATGCCCGCGAAGACCCCCAACGCCGTGTAGGGCCCAGACGAACCCGCTCCCCCCGCAGCCGGCGTGCGGGCGAAGACCCAAGGCGCGCCGTTCTCTCCGATCACGTCCATGTCTTCGGACGACGTGCCCACGTCCGGACCCGTCTGGAACGTCCCACCCAGCCGGGACAACACGCTACCGTAGCGCCGCAGCAGCCCTGCGCGGGCCGCAGGGTCGAGCGGGATTGGTGCGTGGATCACGGCCTTGCCGCCCCCTCTCGGGAATCCCGCCACGGCGTATTTGTGCGTCATGCCCTCCGACAGGCGCAGCGCATCCGCGATGGCAGCGTCCAGGTCGGGATAGGGCTTGAAGCGCGTGCCGCCCGTCGGCGGACCCATGACGGACGAGTGCAGCGCGATGACGATCCAGGCACCGGTCGGGCCGTCGCGTCTGAGAATGAGCTCCTCGCCACCCCAGCGATCGAGCTTCTCCGCCAGGCCGAACGGATGCGCATCCGCGAGCGAGGCACCGGAGAGCGGGTCGTTCGTGCCGGACTGCATGCCACCCCCTACCAGTGCGTGGGCTTGTAGTCCTTCAGGAACCTTCCCCACACGTGCTCGCCCGAGTTGAACCCGTGGATGATGGGATCGACGATGCGGGCGGCGCCGTCGACGATGTCGAGCGGCGGATGGAAGCGGTGTTCCACGCGCTTGCGCTCCGCGAGCGCGGCCGGATCCTCGTCCGTCACCCACCCCGTGTCGACCGCGTTCATGTGGATGCCGTCGTTGTGGTAGTCGGCCGCGGCGGTGCGCGTCATCATGTTCAGCGCGGCCTTGGCCATGTTGGTGTGTGGATGCCGCGTGGTCTTGGACGTACGATAGAACTGGCCCTCCATCGCCGACACGTTGACGATGTGCTTGTCGCGCTCCGGAGTGCGCAGCATCAAGGGCTTGAGACGCGCGTTCAGGATGAAGGGCGCCACCGCATTGACGAGATGCACCTCCAGCAGCTCCACGGTGGGCACGTCTGCCAGCAGCATCCGCCAGGAGTTCATGTCGCGCAGATCCACCTGCTGCAGGTCCTGATCGAGTCTGCCCCCGGGAAACAACGCCTTCTGCGCTTCGACCTCGTCCGGCAGCAGCGCTACCTGGCTGAGCTCCGCTGCCCGGGCCAGTCCCGCCAGCGGCGCGGTGCGGTCCCCGGATGCGAGCGCCACCTCCACCGCGGCCGTCGCCGGGCCTTCCGGGAGCATGTGATAGCCACGCAGACCTTCATAGCTACCGACCAAGCGGCGGACGTGCTCCGGAAGGGTGTGCACCGCTGCAGTCTCGGCCTCCATCATATGCTCGTAGAATGCGGGTGGCCGGCGAACCGTCTGACAGGCGTTGTTGATGATGAAGTCGAGTCGGCTTCCGGTGGCGAGCAGCGCGGAGCAGAACGCTTCCACGCTGGGTGTGTGCCGTAGATCCAACCCGACGATCTCCAGTCGATCCCCCCAGTCCGGGAAGTCCGGCTCCGCCGCGAAGCGGGCGGCTCCATCCCGAGGAAAGCGCGTGGTCACGATCACGTGGGCGCCGCTGCGCAGGAGCTTGATGGCGGCCTGATAGCCGATCTTGACCCGACCTCCCGTCACCAGGGCCACTCGTCCGCTGAGATCCGCCAGCTCCATGCGCTTGGCATAGTTGTACTCGGCGCATGCCGGACAGAGCTGGTCGTAGAAGTGATGGATCTCCGAGTAGTCCTCTTTGCACACGTAGCAGTGTGTGCTCTCGACGACGGGCGGCGACGTAGCCGCGCGGCCGGACTCGATGGCCCCAGGCAGGCCTCCGTCTCCGGGCGCCAGATCGCCCGGCTCGAACCCCCGCGGAGGAAAGATGTTGGGCGTGGTGAACGTGGGCTTGCGGCGGAGAGCCCGGATGCCCGTTTGATCGAGCAGTGCCTCCTCGCGCTCGGCATCCGCCTGGTTGCGCTGCCGGACCAGTTCCTTGACCAGACGGCGGCGCTGCTGCTTGTCCGGGCAGAACACGGAGCCGGCCGCCTGGATCAGGCGCTGTTGCTCGTCCTTGGGTAACGCCGCCAACAGGCCACGGTCCTGTACCACGGATTCCAGGACGGTCAGGGCTTCCCGGAGGCGGGCCCCGAAGGAGTCGGCCGGGTCCGGCGCCTCGGAGGGAAGGGCGTCTGGAGATCGCATGGGCCAACCCTACACTGCCGCAGGAGTCGGTCAAGTCGCGCCGGCGGGCAGCGGTCCTCGTCCCCGGGCCCCTTCGGTGTCCAACTCCACTGCCCTCTGACGCCTTGGCATCCAGGCCCCGTGGTGGCATCTGTCCAGGGAGACGCGTGCCTCGGTCCCTCGGGGCCGGCGACCGGTCGGGGACCGCCAAGGAGCGGACGCAACCATGCAACGCGAGACCTGGGAGAGCGGCGAGGACAGCTCAGCGCCGGCAGGCACGCGTATCGGTGCGTGGCGGCTGGAGGGCCGAATCGGCAGTGGCGGGATGGGCGAGGTGTACCTCGCCCGCCGGGCCGACGCCCAGTACGAGCAGGTGGCCGCCGTGAAGGTGATGAGGGCCGGACGGGACAGCGCAGAGCTGGCCCGGCGCTTCAAGACCGAGCGCCAGATCCTCGCCCGGCTCCAGCACCCCGACATCGCAACGCTGCTGGACGGAGGGGTGACCGACGCAGGCCAACCCTATCTGGTGATGCAGTACGTCGACGGCCTCCCCATCACGGCGTACGCCCAGGAGCACGGACTCGCCCTCGAGGAACGCCTGCGCCTCTTCATCCGCGTGTGCGAGGCAGTCCGATACGCACACTCCAATCTCGTCGTGCACCGTGACCTCAAGCCCAGCAACATCCTGGTGACATCGGACGGAAGTGTACGACTGCTCGACTTCGGCGTGGCCAAGCTGCTGGATGCGAACCGCTGGGCCGACTCCTCGACGGAAGACCTCTTTCTGCTCACCCCGGAGCATGCCGCGCCCGAGCAGTTCCTGGGCGGCGCGGTGACGACGGCGACCGACGTCTACGCCCTCGGCGTGCTCCTGTACGAGCTGCTGGCGGGGTCGCGGCCGTTCCAGTTCTCTTCCCCGCTCGAGCTGCACCGCGCCGTCTGCGAGCAGGACCCGGATCCCCCCAGTCGGGCCGCCACGGATGCCGGTCGGCTCGCCGCGGCGGGGCTGGAGCGCTCCCCTGTTTCAGCGGAACGGATCCAGGGGGACCTCGACTCGATCGCGCTCAAGGCCATCCGCAAGGACCCGGACCGTCGCTACGGGACCGTTGGCGCGCTGGCAGAGGACGTGCGCCGCTTCCTGGGCGGCTACCCGGTGGAAGCGCGCCCGGAGGACTTCCGCTACGTGGCGGGACGGTTTCTGCGCCGCCATCGCTTCGGGGTCGCCGCAGGCGGCGCCACCGCGGCGGCGCTCGCCGCGCTGGCCCTGGTCTCGGTGCGCTTCGCGGTCACCTCGCGCGCCCAGGAGGAGGCCATCCAGGTCGAGCGCGACGTGGCCCAACAGGTCTCGACCTTCCTCGAGGAGCTGTTCCGCTCTCCCGACCCCTTCGCGGTCGGCGCCGAGCGGCGCGACACGCTACGCGTCCGTGATCTCCTGGATGAGGGCACACGCAAGGTGCGCGAAGACCTGGGGCAACAGCCCGTCGTGCAGGCCCGCCTCCTGACGGCGCTGGGTCGCGCATACGCCGACCTGGGGCGTCCGGACTCGGCCCGCTCCCTCCTCGAGGAGGCCGTCGCGCTGCAAGAGGCGTCGCTGACGCCGGAAGCGGCCGAGCTCGCCTCCTCCCGGCGGTCGCTGGCGGTGGAGCTCTGGCGACTGGGCGAACCCGCGGCGGCGGAGCCCTTGCTCCGTGCCGCGCTGACGTCTCTCGAGCGCGACGGCTCCGGAGCAACGGACGAGCGCCTCAAGACGTGGGGCGCGCTCGGTCACGCTTTGCAAGCGCAGGGTCGCTTCGACGAGGCCGAGGAGGCCTACCGCGCCGCGCTCGCACTGGCCGAGCACCGAGCCGAGGAGGCCCCCTCCGACCTGGCCGACGCCCTCTCGGCCCTGGCGACGGCGCTGCAGGCGCAGGCCCGTCTGGACGAGGCGGAGCCACTCCTGCGGCGCTCGCTGGCACTGCAACGCGCCGCCAGCGGCAGCGGTCATCCCCGCGTGGCGGGAAGCCTGAACAACCTGGGCGCCTTGCTCCTCGACCGTCATGAGCCCGCAGCGGCCGGCACGGCGTTCGAGGAGGCCGTCGCCATTCTGCAGGCCCGGCTCCCGTCGCCCCACCCACTGACCATCACGACCCAGAGCAACCTCGCGATCGCGTATTATCAGCAACAACGCGTCGACGAGGCGGAGCGCATCCTCCGCGAAACGCTCCAGCTCCGCCGTCAGCTGCTCGGGGACGCCCACCCCGATGTCGCGAGCGGACTCCTCAACCTGGCCGCCATGCTGGACGCGCAGGGCAAGCGCGAGGAGGCCCTCGACCTCAAGCGCGAGGCACGCGCCAATCTGGTGGCGGGCCTGGGGGCGGATCACCCCCTGGTGGCCACCGCCGATCAGAATATCGGGGTGAGCCTCCACCTGTTGGGGCGCCACCGAGAAGCCGCAGACGCCTACCTGGCCGCCCTCGCCCTGCGCCGCCAGGCCCTGGGCCCCGAACACCCGCTCACGGCCAACGTTGCCAGCAAGGCCGGGCAATGCGAGTTGGACCTGGGCCGTCACGAGGCGGCAGAACGGCTTCTCCTGGAGGCATACGCCGCCTACGCGCCGCTCAAGGAATCGGAAGCGCAGCAGTGGGACCACCTGCTCGACCAGCTCTCCCGCCTCTATCGGGAGCTGGGGCGCGACGCCGACGCCGAACGCTACGCCGCCCAGCGGCGGCCGCTGGATCGATAGGAAACCGTACGCATGGACTCCGGAACCTGGGACCGGCTGGCCGACCTCTTCTTCGAGGCGATCGAAGTCCCCACCGAGGAGCGCGCCGCCTTTCTGGACCGCGCCTGCGGGGATGATCGTGCGCTGCGTCAGGAGATCGAGGGTGTGCTGGCCGGACACGACGCAGCCACCCGCGCGCGACGCCAAGCCGGTGGGAGCTCGGAGCTCGAGCCCCCGCGTGCCCCGGGAGACCGGGTGGGCGCGTTCGCCATCGATTCGCTGCTCGGACGGGGCGGGATGGGTGAGGTGTACCTGGCTCGGCGCGCGGACGATCAATACGAACAGCGCGTCGCCATCAAGCTGATCCGTCCGGACCGCGACCTCTCCACGTTGGTCCGCCGCTTCCAGACCGAACGCCAGGTCCTCGCCCGACTGCAGCATCCGAATATCGCCACGCTGCTGGACGGCGGCGTCACGGAGGACGCCCGCCCCTATCTGGTCATGCAGTACGTGGAGGGGAAGCCCCTCACCACCTATGCCCAGGAGCACGCACTTTCGCTACGAGAACGCCTGCGCTTGTTCCTGACGGTATGCGACGCCGTCCAGTTCGCCCATGCCAATCTGGTGGTGCACCGAGATCTGAAGCCCAGCAACATCCTGGTGACCGAGGAGGGCGACGTCCGTCTGTTGGACTTCGGGATCGCGAAGTTGCTGGACGCCGATCCCTGGGCCGGCTCGAACACGGGCGATCTGCTGCTGCTCACCCCCGAGCATGCGGCCCCCGAGCAGTTCCTGGGCGAACCCATCACGATCGCCACCGACGTCTATGCGCTGGGCATCCTCCTGTATGAGCTGCTCACAGGCTCGCGGCCCTATCAGTTCGTTTCGCCGCTCGAGCTGCATCGTGCGATCTGCGAGCGCGACCCGCTCCCTCCGGCGACCGCGGCCACCGATCCCGAGCGGCTACAGCGTCTGCATCTGGCGCAGCCTCCGGTGGCTCCCGGAAAGATCCGGGGCGATCTGGACTGCATCGTCCTGAAGACGCTGCGCAAGGAACCCGAGCGACGCTACGCGTCGGTGGCCGACCTGGCCACCGATGTCCGGCGCTTTCTGCAGGGCTTTCCGGTGGAGGCCCGACCGGAGTCCTTCGGCTACGTGGCCATCCGCTTCCTTCAGCGACACCGCGCCGCGGTGGGAGCGTCCCTGGCGCTGGCCACCAGCCTGGCCGCCCTGGCCGTGGTATCTGCCCGCTATGCGACGACGAGCCGCGCCCAAGCTCGCGCGATCGCCGAGGAGCGGGACGTGGCGGTGGAGGTCTCGAGCTTCCTGGAGACGTTGTTCCGAGCCCCGGACCCGTTCGCCCTGGGCGCCGAGCGCCGGGACACCATGCGCATCCGCACCTTTCTGGCGGAGGGCGCGGCCAAGGTCATGGACGACCTGGCGGATCGTCCGCGCGTACAGGCACGTCTGCTCACCAGTCTGGGCGGCGCCCAGATGGAGATTGGTCAGCTGGACGATGCCATCCCCCTGTTGGAGCGCGCGGAAGCCCTCACCCGGGAGACCACCGCCCTGGATGCCCGAGAGACCGGCGCCATCCGCCGTCAGCTTTCGACAGCATACTGGCAGAAGGGGCGGGCCGCCGAGTCCGAGGCTCTCCTACGCTCGGCGGACTCGATCTTCGCCAGCGACTCCGCCGCGATGCTGCGGGAGCGTGTGCTCACGCTCAACGGACTGGGGACCGCCCTGCAGGTGCAGGGGCAACAGGCCGAGGCCGAGACCGTCTACCGCCACGCCCTCGCGCTCGCCCAGGTGGGGATGGCACCCGACGACCCCGAGCTGGCCACCACGCTCTCCAACCTGGGAGCCGCACTTCATCGGGCGGCGCGCTTCGCGGAGGCGGACTCGGTGCTCCGTCGGGCACTCGAGCTGGACCGAGCCCGCCTGGGTCCGGACCACCCCCGCGTGGCCGTCCGCATGACCATGCTCGCCAGCATGCTGATCGACTGGAACCGGCTGGACGAGGCCATCCGCATCAACCGCGAGGCCGTGGCCATGCTGCGGGCCAGTCTCCCCGATCCTCATCCCCGCCTCGCCGCCGTCATCAACAACCTGAGCGTGGCGCTGGTCCGGACGGGTGACCTCCAGGAGGGCGAAGCACTCACGCGGGAAGCGCTACGAATGCAACGCGAGCTCTACGGCAACGAGAACCCTTTGCTCGCCAGCACCCTGACCAACCTCGGTGTGATCCTGGACATGCAGGGTCGCCGTGAAGAGGCTATCGCGCTGCATCGCGAGTCCTTGGGCCTGATCGAGGCCGCGGCAGGCCCGGATCACCCACAGGCCGCCTATTCGCACAACAACATCGGCATGTCGTTCCATGCCCTGGGCCGTCACCGCGAGGCGCTCGCCGAATTCGAGCGCACCCTGTCCATCCGACAGCAGAAGATCGGCGCCGATCATCCCCTGACCGCCAACGCCGAGTACAAGGTCGGTGGGTGCCTGATGGATCTGGGGCGCTTTGCGGAAGCGGAGCCCCACCTGCTCGAGTCCCTGCGCGTCTTCGAGCCACTGCGGGCCCAGGAGGCCGAATCGTGGAATCAGTTGCTGGGGCAGCTGGTGCGCTACTACCGGGCCAGCGGCAAGCCCGCTGAGGCTGAACGCTACGCGGCTCTGCGCACGCCCCCGTCGTCTTGAGGCGGGGAGGACCCCGGGATCTCCGCCCCTCGCGCACCGCCGCCGCCCCTCCGCCTTGCCCCGCCCCACGCCTCGCCCCGAAGTTCGCCGTGCTCGCACTTCAACGATCCGGACCACCCTCAGAGGGCAACACGATGCGTCGTTCGTGCTCGGTCGCAGGACTCATGATCGCGTTGGTCGCTTCGAGCGCGGCGCCCGCGTCGACCCAGACACTGGCCACGGACGACCCCGTGTTGCAACAGATCTGGGATCACGCGATGAACCGCTCCCAGCTCGAGCCCTTGGCGCAAGCGCTGCTCGACTCCATCGGCCCCCGGCTGACGGCATCCCCGGGGATGGAACGCGCCCAGGACTGGGCGGTCCGCCGGTTGTCCGGTTGGGGATACGACGCCCGGCGCGAGGAATACGGAACCTGGGAAGGTTGGGACCGGGGACCCAGCACCGTGTCCTTGATCCAACCCCGCGTGCGCACCCTCGAGGGACGGATCCTGGCCTGGAGTCCGGGAACCGGCGGGCGGGCGGTGGAAGGTGGCGTCTCCGTGCTTCCGACCATCCGCTCCGCTGCCGACTGGCAGCGCTTCCTGGGTTCGGTGCGGGGGACCTATGTGATGCTGTCGTTCCCGCAGCCCACCTGTCGCTCGGATGACCAGTGGCACGAGTTCGCCCAGCCCGGCTCCTTCGAGCGCATGGACGAAGCCCGCCAACGGGCAGAGCAGGCGTGGAATGCCAACCTGCGCGCGGCCGGTGGCAACGACCCCCGTTTCCGCGACCTGCACCAGCAGCTCGAACAAGCCGGAGCGCTGGGGATCGTGACCTCGCAGTGGCCTGGCTCCTACGGCACCACGCGCGTGTTCAACGCCTACGCGCGCGAGATCCCGACCTTCGAGCTGGGGTGCGAAGACTACGGGCTGGTGTACCGCCTGGCCGACAATGGCCAGGCGCCGGTGCTGCGTCTCACCGCGGAGGCCCGCAACCTGGGCGAGGTGCCCGTCTACAACGTGATCGCGGCGCGGCGCGGTAGCGAGCTGCCCGACGAGTACGTGATGCTCTCCGCCCACTTCGATTCCTGGGAGGGCGGCTCGGGCGCCACCGACAACGGTACCGGCTCGCTGCTCATGATGGAGGCGGCACGCATCCTGGCCGACGTCTATCCCAACCCCAAGCGGACCATCATCGTGGGACTCTGGAGCGGCGAGGAGCAGGGCCTCAATGGCTCGCACGCGTTCGTCGAAGACCATCCCGAGATCCGCGACGGACTTCAGGCGCTCTTCAACCAGGACAACGGAACCGGACGGGTGGTCAACATCAGCGCGTCAGGCTTCCTCGGCGCCGGAGCCAGCCTGGGACGTTGGTTGTCGCAGGTGCCGTCGGAGGTCACCCGCTTCATCGACGAGAACTTCCCGGGGATGCCGTCCGGTGGAGGGACGGACAGCGCGTCGTTCGTCTGCGCCGGCGCGCCGGGCTTCGGGCTGGGTGCCCTGAGCTGGGACTATGGCACGCATACCTGGCACACGCATCGCGACACGTTCGACAAGCTCGTCTTCGACGATCTGAAGAACAACGCCGTGCTGGTGGCGTCGCTGGTCTACCTGGCCTCCGAGGATCCCGAGCTGGTGGACCGCACGCGCCGGGTCATGCCGGTGAACGGTCGCACCGGTGAGCAGATGGAATGGCCCACCTGCGATCAGGCCGTGCGCGACAGCCGCAACAGTCCGCGCATGTGATGAACCGCGGGGCCGGGCCGGCGACTCCCACCGCCGGCCCGGCCTGCTCAGCGGACGCCCACCCACCCCTTCACGCTGTCGAACAACGCGGCGGAGTCGTAGCCCACTCCGTCCTTGAACACCACGGTGACCCGCTCGAACGCACCGGGGTCGGTCGCGGGATCCCCGCGCATCAGCACCAGATCGGCGCGCAGTCCCGGCGTCACGGACCCGATCTCGTTCTCCAGACCCAGGTAGCGGGCGCCGTTCCGGGTGGCGACTTCGATCGCCTGCTCGGTGCTCAGCCCCATCTCGACCAGCAGCTGCAGCGCACGCTGGTTGGCGTACCCTGGCACCACGTCACCGCCGCCCGTGGGATCGGTTCCCACCACCAGGAACCCTCCCGCGTCATAAAAGGCCTTCTCCATGGCCATGTACTTGGCCAGCAGCGCGCCACCCACGGTGTTGCCGGCGTCGTTGGAGCGCTCGATACGAGCCAACACGCCGTCCCGAAGCTCGGGCAGCATCGCTCCCAGGGCACCGTCCGGCGGAGGCGGGCGACCGGAGGCACGCCGTTCGACCACGGTCAACGTGGAGGTAACGGCCACACCTTTGGCCACCAGGTGCTGCACCAACCCCGTGAAGGCCGGGCTGGTCAGATCCAGGTCGAGGTAGGTTTGTTGCGCGCCCCGTGGACATTCGTCCGGTCGCTTGTCCGCAACCCAGTCCGTGGCGGCGAAGAAGCCGTGCTCGAGGTTGTCGATCCCGAGGTCGGCCGCCTCACGGTAGGTGATCGAACAAAGGTGGCCGGTCACCTTGATGCCGCGCGCGTGGGCAGCCTCGATGGCCGCGCCCAGAGTGGCCCGATCGATCAGATTGTAGGCTTTGAACGAGGTGACGCCCCGATCGGCCCAGAAGTTCACATGTGCACGCGCCTCCTCCGGCGTTCGCAGCTTGGGGAAGGCGCGGATGAAGCCACCGTCCCCCTCCAGATAGGGACCCGTGACGTCCATCGTGGGACCCACGACGCGCCCGGCCTCGATCAGGTCGCGCGTGCTGAGGTCGGTGTAGGGATCCAGGCTGCCGCCCGTGCGAATGGTGGTCGCCCCACCGGCCAGGTACAGCGGTGGGAACGAGAGTTCGTTGGTGTTGTAGCGCGCCTGTCCGGATGGGTAGAACATGTGCTCGTGGAGCATCACCCAACCCGGTGTGAGCGTCTGTCCGGTTGCGTCGATCACCTCCGCACCGGAGGGCACCTGCACCTGTGAGGTAGGCCCGACCTCGGCGATGAGCCCATCCCTCAGCACCACCGTGATGTCGGTCCTGACCGGACTGCCCGTCCCGTCGATCAGGCGCGCATGGGTGATGGCCACGACCGGCGCCGAGACCGTCACGAAGCGCATCACTTCGTCGGAAAGCTGTGGCGGGCGCTGCGCCGTGAGGGGCAGCACCGATGCAGCCGCGATGGTCAGGGAAAGCAGCAAGCAGCGAGCGGTCATGGGCGGAGTCCGACGTGAGGTGTTCAAAGAACGATCAGGGTGAGGCGGAAAGGGGCGACGGGATCAACCGTCAGGGTTCCCGTCCTTGGAGCCACCCGCCAACAGGCGGTAGAGCAGGTAGACCACCCCGCCCACCACCAGCACCGTCGGGATCCAGCCGAGGAGCTTCAGGGCCAACCCCGCGGCCAGGACCGCACCGGCCCCCTGGGCCCAGCCCAGGACCTGGCCCTTGGTCCGAGCCGTCTCGAGGTCGGTCTTCGTGTAGATCTTGGCAGGCAGTTGTTCCACGGAGCCCTCCGGGTCGGGGTACCGCTCGCGTATAGAACATCCCTGGCTGAACCTGCGCCCGGGACGGCCGCCAGCGCCACCCGGCGGGAACGGTTGGTCCGGCGCCTGGCGCGCGGCCTTGACGGTTCTTGGTCAGGAATCGCGTATTGCGGAGGGGAGTTTCGCCTGGTCCCGCTCGCGCGCCCAGGCCAGCCCCCCGTGGACGCGCCAACGACCTGGAGGATCCGCCCGTGTCCGAGTTTCCCGACTGGCCCGAGTGGCGCTACAGCCCGTACTCCGAGCACACCGAGGAGGAGCGGGAGGCCGCCCAAGCCCAGGTCGAGGCCATCGACTCGGCTGATGAGCTGCTTTCCCTGCTGCGCCACCACTCCAGCGTGCTGCTGCGCTATCGTGCCGCCGACATCGCGGCCTATGCCCGCCCCGAGGGGCCTCCCTTCATCTCGAAGCTGCTGGAGGCGGATCCGGAGCCGATCTTCGAGCTGCTGCGCCGCGAGACCAACTCCTGGGTCTACAGCTCCCTCATCGGCACCGTATGCGATGCGGCGGACCGGCTCACGCCGGAGAGGACGAAGCGCGTGGCCGCAGTGGTGCGCGAGCTCCTGGCCCGCGGAGAGCCGTCGTCCCGCCGCTGGCTGACCTGGCAGATGGTGCTCCGATCGGACGGACGCGCCTTCGTGCAACCCTGGCTCGAGGGTGTGGCCAAGGACCGGCTGCTTTCGGAGCCCGACAACAAGATCCGTTACGAGCTTGCCGAACAGATCCTGAGCACCGGCTACCGGATGCCCCGTGGGTTGCTCGACTTCACCAACCAGTGGGCCCAGCACGTCGGCTACCGGACGGGCTATGTCCCTCCGTGGGGTGGCAAGTGGGCGCCCAAGGACCGCACGTTCTTCGCGGGGGAATCACGGCCGCTGCTGGCACCCAAGCGTCCGACGGCCCCGACCGCACCCCCGCCGGCGCCCGCCGCATCCTACTCGATGAGCGGCGCGGGAGCCTCCCACGGCCACGCACCACCGCCGACTGCGGGGCCTCGTCACGTCACCATCGAGCACACCAAGAAGAGCATCAAGGCTCAGGGTGTGCTGGCCCGCGTGCTGATGGGCGCGGGGTTCGTGATGCCGTTCACGCAGGTCGAGAGCCGCTTCGTCGTGGCTGGCGTCATGATCGTGGGCGCGATCCTCTGGCTGCAGTGGCTCAAGGTGGCCCGCTGGTGGGAGCACGGCTGAGTACCTACCCCGGCCCTGCCTCTCACCGCTCCAGGATCACGTCCCGCTCGCCCGTCATCTCCCAACGCGTCAGCGCCACCGGAATCACGCCCGAGTCGAAGAACTCGTCGAAGAAGCGCCGCACCGTGAAGTCGTCACCCAGTTGGTGGGCACGCTCCGCCAGGAGCGACTCGATCTGGATCTTTCCGGTCAGGTAACTGGTGCCATATCCCGGCTGCCGCAGGTAGAGCTGCTGTTCGAAGCGCACCAGCTCTCCGTCGGTCAGCCAGCCCCGCGGGGTCCAGGTCATGGCGTGCTCGACCGCTTGCTCCAGGTCGAACTCGCCGCCGTGGAGATAGAGGCCGCTCAGCCCGCGCGCCGCCCGCTGCGCCACCATGATCCACACGAGCTCGCGCGAGCGTGGTCGGTCGTCGAACAATCCGGCGTGCATCATCATCTCCTCCACGCCGGTGGCGAATCCCTCCGAGCGTGAGTCGAAGATGTTGGAGAGCGACGGCACGCTGCGGATCGGGCTGGGATGGGGGTTCTCTCGCATGCGCGCCAGCTCGATCCAGTGGTGCATGTGCGTGCGCATGGCGAGCGGATCGCGGTAGTTGACCTCGTTGAAGAAGTTGCGAAGCTGACCCGGCGGCACCGGCTCGAAGCTGCCGTTGACGGCACGCAGTGCCGGCTCCATCCAGGGCTCGATCGTGTGGATCTCCTCACGCTCCAGGAAGGTCATGTAGTCCGTCACCGCCTCGTTCATGCGGCGATCGTACTCCGCGGGACTGGCGATGCGCTGCAGAGCGGGACGGGCCCGGTTGCGGTTCTCCTCCAGCCTCAGGGAGCTGTGGGCCCGCGCCAGCTCTCGACGCAGAAGCGTCACCTGCTCCTCCCAGGAATACGGGACCAGATGCACGTTGCGCATGTACCAGGTGTAGTTCTCCTTGCCCACTCCGGAGGGTCCTGTCTTGGAGGGCGCCTCTTCCCGCAACCAGGCGAGGAACTCTTCGCTCGCGCCTCGTGCTGCGCCGATCGCCTCATTCAGGGCAAGACTGCTCCCGCCTACACGCTCGGCCAGGGCGCCGAGATCCCTGATCTGACCTTCGAAGGAGCGGAATCCCGCCGTCCAGAGGTCACGGGCGTTGCCGGTCAGATTCCCGCGTGCCTGCTCCAGCAGCCTCGGAATCGTGCCGATGCGCTCGGCCAGATCCGCGGCGTCCGATTCGGAAAGCGGATATGTGTAGGTCCAGAGATCGATCCAGCCGTGCAGGACCGGTCCCTCATGAGCGGGGACGTCACTCTGGGCCGGGTAGATGGAGACGTAGAAGGCGGGGTCGCGCTCCCAGGGGCGACGCACGCGGTGATCGAAGTCGAGCCCGTTCATCTCGGCACGCACCAGGTGCCAATCGATCTGGTCGGCGACGCTCCAGCCCTCCGGATCCAGTGCCTCCAGCCGCGCCCGCCACCCCGGAAGTGCGGCATGCTGGGCCGCCATGGCCGTGCGGGAATAGTCGGGAACGCCGTCCACGAACGCAGGCCGCTCGAACTCCCGCCACTCCCGGAACAGCTGCACCAGGTCCTCGTGCGTGCCGCCCTGAGGCGGGGCGCCGGTCGCGCCGGCCGTAGCGGGACCCTCGGGCGCGCAGGCGCTGGCCAGGAGGAGCAGGAGGCCCGGCACGCCACGGCGTGCGGATCTGCGGATCGATCGCGAAGAGGGGGCCATTGCGGAACTCCCGGTGATGGCGTGGTCTGGACCCGTGCAGCAGATTCCCCCGCCAGTCCCCTTGTCGTCAAGCGTGCCACCCGCTCGCGGAGAACACACCCATGCGCACCCTCGTACCCGTGCTGGTTCTGGTCGCGGCCGCCTGCCAGGAGGCGCCTGCGCCGGCGCGCGATCAGCCCCGCCCGCCGGGCTCGGATTTCCAGGGACCGGCCTTCGAGTTCGAGCAGGTGCTCCCCGACATCTACCACGTACGCGGTACCGGCAATCTGTCGATCGGCTCCAATGGGGCCGTGATCGTCAATGACGACGATGTGCTTCTGGTGGACTCGCACATCTCGCCGGCGGCAGCCGTCGCGCTGCTGGACGAGCTCAAGACCATCACCGACAAGCCCGTACGCTACGTCGTCAACACACACTTCCACTTCGATCACGCGCACGGCAATCAGATCTACCCGCCCGAGATCCAGGTGATCGGGCATGAGTTCACGCGCGACATGCTGGAGAACGGAGGATCACTCGGGCGGTCGTACCAGCAGTTCGTGATGACCCTTCCCGACCAGATCTCAGCGCTCGAGGCACAACTGCCTTCGGCAGCGCAGGAAGAGCGTCCTGAGCTGGAGGCTCGCCTCGCCTACTTGCGCACGTATTGGGAGGGACAGCAGGGGCTGGAGCCTACCGGCCCCAACACCACGCTCTCGCAGCGCATGACCCTGTTCCGCGGTGGACGCGAGATCCAGTTGCTGTTCTTCGGACGTGGCCACACCGGCGGGGACGTGGTGGTCTACCTTCCCGCGGAGCGGGTCCTGGTCTCCGGTGACCTGTTGACGGGGGGCCTGCCGTTCATGGGAGACGGGTACACGGACGAGTGGGACGACACGCTCGAGCACCTGAAGGCGCTCGACTTCGAGTGGGTCCTCCCCGGCCATGGGACCCCCTTCCAGGGGAAGGAGTCGATCGACTGGTTGCAGGCGTACCTGCGGGATCTCCAGTCGCGGGCGGCGGCGTTGCACGCCAGAGGACTCTCGTTCGAAGAAGCCGCGGGACAGATCGACATGCGAGATCACGCAGAACATTACGCGTCGATCACCAGCGCAGGTGTCGCCCCCATCGCTGTGCAACGGATCTTCGAGCTGCTGGACCAGGCCGGGCGCTGAGGCAGGCTGGCCCGCGGGCACAGCGCGGGCCCACCTACCTTGCCGGGGCGAGTCTCGCGGAGCATTGTGCGAGGTGCCTCCGCGAGGCCCACCCTCGCCTTCCGCCTCGGGGACGGCCTGTTCCTGGACCCCGACCCGGAGTGGGAGCGATGCGCCGCGCCGACCGCCTCGCCCGCCGCCCCACCGCAAGGACCCTCGGGTCCACGCTGGTGGGCGTCCTGTTCACGCTCGTCCTTCTCGCTGCGCCGGTGGAGACGTCCCCGGTGCTCGCCCAACAGGTGGGCGCGGACGCGCTGGCTGCCCTCCCCTTCCGCCACATCGGCCCGGTGGGCAACCGCATCTCCGCCGTCTACGGCGTGACCGGCGATCCCCTCACCTACTACGCCGGCGCTGCCGCGGGTGGGCTCTGGAAGACCACGGACGGAGGGCTCTATTGGGAGCCGGTCTTCGACGAACAGGACGTCCACTCCATCGGATCCATCGCCGTCTCGGAGTCGGACCCGGAGATCGTCTGGGCGGGGACGGGTGAGCCGCACATCCGCTCCAACGTCACCATCGGGGACGGCGTCTACCGCTCCATGGACGGAGGGAAGACCTGGAAGCACATGGGGCTGGAGAACACCGGTCGCATCAGCAAGGTGCGCATCCACCCCTACAATCCCGACATCGTCTACGTGGCCTCCTTGGGACACGTGCACGCTCCGCAGCGGGAACGCGGGATCTTCCGCACCACCGACGGCGGCGAGACCTGGGAGCAGGTGTTGTTCGTGGACGAGGGCGTGGGCGCCAGCGACCTGGTGATGGACCCAAACAACCCGCGCATCCTCTTCGCAGGCATGTGGACCGTCCAGTTCAACACCTGGGGTCGCCGTTCCGGCGGACCCTTGAGCGGCATCTACATGAGCCGAGACGGCGGAGACACCTGGACCAAGCTGGAGGGACACGGCCTTCCCGGGCGTCCGGTGGGAAAGATCGGGCTCTGCATGACCCCCGCCGACTCAGACCGCATCTACGCGCTCATCGAGACCGGTGATGGCGTGCCCTGGGAAGGTCAGGACACGGATTCCGGTGAGGTCTGGCGCTCGGACGACGGCGGAGAGAGCTGGCAGCTCATGACGCACAACCGGGACTTCGGCGGACGGACCGGCTACTACAACAACTGCCGCGTGCTCCCGGATGATCCGGACGAGGCGATGTTCCTGACGGCGGCGTTCACCCGCACCATCGATGGCGCCCGCACCGGCATTCCCATGACCGGTCGCGCCCGGCCCGGCGGCGATTACCACGACCTCTGGATCGATCCGACCGACGGCGACCGCTGGATCGTGGGAAACGACCAAGGCGTCTCCGTGAGCCTCAACCGCGGGCAGACCTGGCTGCGCACTCAGCTCCCGATCGGGCAGATGTACCACGTCACGGTAGACAACGCGATCCCCTACAACGTCATGGGCAATCGCCAGGACGGCCCCAGCTTCCGAGGCCCGTCCAACAGCCTCTTCGGGGGAACCCGGGGAGCCATCCCGCGTGGCGACTGGCACTCGGTGGGCGGCGGTGAGAGCGGCTTCGCCACTCCCGATCCCACGGATCCGAACATCGTGTGGTCCAGCGCTTCCGGCTCTGGTGCCCGCGGCGGCATCGTGGTGCGTTTCGACGAACGCAACCGCCAGTTCCGCAACGTGGAGGTGTGGCCGGAGAGCACCGGCGGGTGGTCGGCCGAGGAGTTGAAGTACCGCTTCCAGTGGACGTTTCCCCTGCTGGTCTCCCCCCACGACCACAACACCATCTACGTGACGAGTCAGGTGGTGCACCGCACCACCAACGGCGGACAGAGCTGGGACGTCATCAGCCCCGATCTGACCACCAACGACAAGTCGCGGCAGGGGAGCAGCGGCGGCCTGACCCCGGACAACATCGGCGTCGAGTACTGCTGCGTGATCTACGCGTTCGACGAGTCCCCCATCGAGCAGGGTGTGTTCTTCGCCGGCTCGAACGACGGGCTCGTGCACGTGAGTCGGGACAACGGAGCCAATTGGACGGATGTCACCGCCAACCTTCCCGGCCTGCCGCCGGATGGTGTCGTGCGGGGCATCGACATCTCGCGCCATGAAGCCGGGAAGGCGTTCATCGCCATCGAGCACCACCAGGTGGGCAACTTCCTGCCCTACGTGTATCGCACGCGCGACTACGGCCGCACCTGGGCCAGGATCACGACGGGCATCGCCGAGCACCGGCTCAGTTTCGCGCGCTGGATCCACGAGGACCCGGTACGCCCGGGACTCGTGTACCTGGGCACGGAGAACCGCCTCTACGTCTCGTTCGACGACGGCGACCACTGGCAGATGCTGAAGAACAATCTGCCGCCCGCACCCATGTACGGAATCATCGTCCAGGAGCATTTCAACGATCTGGTGGTGGGCACCTACGGGCGCGGGTTCTGGATCCTGGACGACATCACGCCTTTGCAGCAGATGACTCCCGAGATCGCCGCGTCTCGTGTGCACCTCTTCCAGCCGAGGAACGCCTACCGCTTCCAACAGCGCACGAGCCCAGCCACCGACAACATCGACATGAGCGCCGGAGACAACCCACCCTATGGCGCCTCCATCAACTACTGGCTGGGCGAGGGCGTGCCGGGGCCGGTGACCGTGCGCATCTCCGACGCAGCGGGCACCACGGTGCGCACGCTGCGTGGCACGACCCGCGCCGGTGTGAACCGCGTCTGGTGGGACCTCGAGGACGAGGGCGGCACCGAGGTGCGGATGCGGACCACACCCCTCTACGCCGACTGGGTGGACCTCGGTGCGGAGCGGGTGATCGCCCGGGGTGGAGACATCGAGGTGCTCCAGCCGCCCGGCACCTAC
Source organism: Gemmatimonadota bacterium (assembly GCA_041390105.1). Lineage (NCBI taxonomy): Bacteria > Pseudomonadati > Gemmatimonadota > Gemmatimonadota bacterium. The sequence continues at coordinate 86,766 of JAWKQO010000002.1, read as the reverse complement.
ACGGTGACGTTGGACGTGGGTGGGGAGACCCGGACGGCGTCGTTGCAGGTGCTGAAGGACCCCAATTCCAGCGGAACGCTCGCAGACATCCAGGCACAGACCGAGATGATGCGCGACCTGCAGCGCGACGCGAACTCGACGGCGGAGGCCATCAATCAGATCGAATGGCTGCGCAGACAGATCTACGACGTCAGCGCCGTGTTGGCGGACCAGGGCAACGCGGAGGCGCTGCTCCAGACCGGGCGCGAACTGGACGCCAAGTTGATCGGAGTGGAGGAGATCCTCGTGCAGCTTCGTACGACGAACACCGGTCAGGACGGTGTGCGCTATCCCGCCAAGTTGATCGAGAAGCTGGGGCACCTGTCGGGTGGGGTGGGTACCGCGGATTTCAGGCCCACCGATCAGCAACGCGAGGTACACCAGGTGTTGAAGGAGATGCTCCGGGAGGCACAGCAAGGACTCGCCGCCCTCGTCTCGGGCGACCTGGCGGCCTTCAACCAGATGCTGCAGCAGCGGGGCGCCCGCATCATCTCGGACGCGCCCTGATGCCACGGGATCTGACAGGGAGGCAGGAGGAGTGACCTCCCCCTGGAGGGTCGCGCTGGTGCTGGCCTGCGCGGCCACAGCCTCGTCGGAGGGGGTGGCCGCGCAGGACGCTGTGTCGCTGTTCAATGGGCGGGATCTGTCCGGTTGGACCGTCCACGGCACGGAGCATTGGTTCGTGGACGGAGGGGAGCTGGTTTGCGAGAGCGGCCCGGATGCGGCCTATGGGTACCTGGCCACCGAGTCGGTCTGGCACGACTTCGACCTCAGTGTCGAGTTCAAGCAGGAGGCGGACGGCAACAGCGGTGTGTTCTTCCATGCCCACGTGGAAGGCACCGTGGTCTCGGGCTGGCAGGCGGAAGTGGCGCCGCCGGGCCTTTGGACTGGCGGCATCTACGAGTCGTACGGCCGGGGATGGCTGATCCGTCCCGACGACTCCCTTCCCGACGTGCGGCTGGGCGAGTGGAACACCTTGCGTGTCCGGGTGGACGGAGAACACGTGACCACCTGGCTGAACGGCGTGCAACGGATCGACTTCGCGGACGCGGCCATCGGGAGCGGCGACGGGCACATCGCGCTCCAGATCCACGAGGGCGGCGGCATCCGTGTACGCTGGAGGAACCTGCGGATCACGGGACTGTAGGCCGACCCGGCCCCGGGCCTGCGGGCTCCTGGTGGCGGCTTAGCCACCTGATCCTCTACACTATCGATGCGCGGACCGGGCGCCCGTTCGGTCGGCGCAGCACGTCCATCGGAGCGTCCCTCGTGCATCCACTCCGCAGAAGTGCCTGCCTGTACACCGCGCTGCTCCTGACCGCCTGTGCCAGCGGCTCCACCTCCGCACCGTCGACGGCACCGCCCGAGCTTCGCCGCGGAGTGGAGGGGACCGAGCGGGTGGTTCAGCGCGGCAATGACGTCACGTCCATTGTCGCCGCCCAACGCACCGAGGTTTGGCTGGCCCTGCAAACCATCCTCACGGACCTGCGGATCACGCCCACCACCGTCTCCCCCTCCGAGGGGCGGCTCTTTGCCGACGGGTTCCGGCTCCTGAGGTTGGCCGACCGCCGGGCCTCCGCGTACGTGGACTGCGGCACCGGACTCAACGGACCCGTCGCTGACGACTCCACCGTTCTTGCCAACCTGCGCATCGTGGTGAGCGACCACGTGGGGGGTGGCACCGAGGTGGCCCTGCAGGTCGACGCCGAGGCGCGTCCTCGGGGTGGGATCGAGGGGCTGCGCTCCTGCACCTCTACCGGGCGCATGGAGGACCTGGTGTTCCAGATGCTCGGGGAGAGGCTCTCGGGTCCGGCTTGAGGCCGGCGGTGACGCGAAGCCGGAGCACAGCGCACGCTCTTGGAAGCGTCTCCCGCAGGCTACTCCGAGCGCAGGAGGCCGGGCAGTCCCCGAAAGGCACCGAGGTCGTGCTCATAGGTCCACGACCAGGGGCGCCCACGCTCATCCTTGCACGACACGGCGGCGCGGAAGCGCTCCGGACCCTGCTCGAGAAGCGCCGCCAGACGGTCCACGAAGACGCGGTGGCACCCCTGCGGGCGCAGCACACCCAGGCGTTCGAACAGCGGAAGGCGGTCCAGATCCACCTCGCCGCCGAGCGCCCGCACGGTGGGCTGCAACTGGACCCTCACCTCCAGCGCCGGTCGCTCCCCCACATTCTCCAGGACGAGCTCGACGAGACCGTCGCGCACGTCCACGTCCAGCACGACGCAGGGCGATCCCGCCGGTAGTGCCTCCATCTCAGTCCGCCAACTCGAGGCCTTCGTGACAGATCTCGAGCGTCTCGATGGCGACGTCGGCGTGCACGGCGTTGAGTGAGGGGCCCGTCCACTTGCAGGGCCACGCGCGCCGGAAATGCCAGCGCGCAACCTCCTGCCGACCTTCGTCCAACAGGATGATGCGCCCATTGGCACGTTGGGGAGTTCCCTGCATCGCCGTGAGAAGCCACTGCCAGAACCGATCGTCGCCCGTGAAGCCACGGGTGCAGACGAGATTGGGATACTTCTTCAGGCCGGGCAGCTTGCGGACCGTGTTGTCTTCCGAGCCGTTCCGGTACTCGATCGTCTGGATCTCCACCCCCAACCCCGAGATCTCGGAGAAGGAGCCGCGCGCCGCGCGACCATCCTCGCTGACTCCGTCGATCTCGAGGAGGAAGTTGTAGTTGCCGTAGGGGTCGTCGCGGTAGATCGGCGGCATCTGGCCTCCATGCTCGGGGTGCCCCCGGGGGCGCCCGGTTCGACTACTCCGATACGCGCAGTTCGGGCCGCACAGCGGCCGTGTCCCGACCTCGGGGGCAGGCTGCGTTCCCCGTGCGGAGCCGGCGCTGTCCCTCGCCCCTGTGCTACTCGGACCCCACCAGCCCCACCCGCACGGCGTAGCGGACCAGCGACGCCAGGTCGCGAATCCCCAACCGCTCCATCAACTGACTGCGGTGGGTCTCCACGGTCTTGGTGCTGAGGTGGAGCTTGCGGGCAATGGCCTTGCTGGAGTTCCCCTCCGCCACCAACTGCAGGATCTCTCTCTGCCGGGGAGTCAGCGCCACGTCCGGAGTGGCCGGGATGCCGAGCGCCCGTCGGTCCAGGACACGCTTGGCTACGATGGGACTGAGGTAGGAGTTCCCGGACGCAACGGCGCGGATCGCCAGCTCCAGCTCCACCGGCGCCGCATCTTTGACGAGGAACGCGTCGGCGCCTGCCTCCAGGGCCGCCGTGATGTACTCCTCCCCGGTATGCATGGAGAGGATGATCACCCGGGTCTCGGGTCGATCTCGCTTGATCCGGACGGTGGCGTCCAAGCCGTTCAACTCTGGCATCGTGATGTCCATGATCACGATGTCCGGCTTCAGTTCCTGCACACCCTCCACGGCGAGCCGACCGTTTCCGACCTCCCCGACCACCTCGATCCCATCCACCTGCTCCAGGAGCGATCCGAGGCCTGAGCGCACGAGGGCGTGATCATCCGCGAGGAGTACGCGAAGCGAGGACACGCTACCTGCTCGCATGGACAGCGACCGGTGCCGCGGTGTCCTGGGCGATCCGGCAGCGTACGGTGGTGCCCTGTCCGGGCTCGCTCTCGATGTCGAGAACGCCGTGCATGATCCGGGTGCGGTACCGCATGATCCTCAGCCCCATTCCACCAGGGGGCGCGGAGTCCAACGCGAACCCACACCCGTCGTCCACGACCGTCAGCTGGACTTCGTTCTGAGAAGAGCCCAACGCCAGGTTGGCGACCGTGGCCCGACCGTGGCGGGCGGCGTTGCTGATGGCTTCCTGGGCGATCCGATAGAGGTGGGTGGCCACGTTGAGGTCACGAACGAGCTCGGGCTCGGGCAGCGCAACATCGACCTGGATCCCCAGGATGCGCTCGGCATCACCGGCAAGGTCCGTCAGGGCCGCATCCAACCCGCGCTCGTCCAGACTGAGCGGCGTGAGGCCGCGCGCCAGCGCCCGTGCCTGTGCATGGGCGTCGTCCAGCAGCGCCCCCAGGGCGGCAACCGCGTCCGCCTCGCTGCGACCTTCCTTGCGCAGGCGGCGCTCGATCGCGGAGGCGTGGAATCGCGCTCCCACCAGCATCTGCCCCATGCCGTCGTGCAGATCGCGGCCGAGGCGTCGCTGCTCCCGGTCGCTGATCTCCAGCACCTCCCGCTCCAGCCTCCGATGCTCCGTCACGTCGCGGGAGTTGACCACGAGTGCCCAGCCAGGCTCGACCTCATCCTGGAGCCCCTGCCCCACCGCCTCCAGAATGGGCCACTCCCCGTCCGCATTGAGGAAGCGAAACTCCGCAGATTGGGGCTCCCCAGGGTTCATGAATCCGGCTTGCAGCGCAGCAATCACCCGGCCGGCGTCGTCGGGGTGCACGAACTCCAAGGCGTTACGACCGATCAACTCCTCGGGCTTGAATCCCAGCTTCTGCTCGATCGAGGGGCTCTCGTACACTACTCGCGCATCGCGGTCCAGCACGGAGATCACGTCGAGCGCGTTCTCGATGAGCACCCGGAACTTGCGCTCGTTGCGGCGCAGGATAGCCTCCGCCCGCTTGCGCTCCGTGATATCCGTGAGCACCGCGAAGCACCCCACCGGCCTGCCCAGCCGGTCGCGGATTGCCGTGGGCGACACGCGGAAGTCGATGGGGCCCTTGGCGCCCGACAAGGAGATCTCCTGGACGACCGTAGCAGTGCCGCCTGCTCCACAGTGACCCCCCAGGACCTCCACCAGCTCTGCGCTCAGAACGTCCTCGAGACGGCGCCCGACCACGTCGTCGGCGTCGAGCCCCAACACCGACAGGAGCCGGCGATTGGCGAAGGTGATCTCCATGTCCGGCGTGACGACGATCAACCCGTCGTTCATCGTCTCGACCAGGGTTCGGTAGCGCTCTTCGCTGGCCTTGAGCGCTCGGGCGCGGATGCGCTCGTCTTGATTCCGGTGCACGCGTGACGCCACGACCAGCGTGGGAATCAACAGATTGAAGCCGAACGAGTCCGCAGAATGCATCAACGTGATCTCGGGATCGAACGCCGTGATGGCGGCAAGGCAGATCAGGTTGACCACGGCGATCAGCACCGTGGCGCGTAGTGAGAGGAAGACGCCCGCCAGGATGACGGAGAGGACCGGGTAGGCAAACGCCATGGGGTCCGCGGGCAGCCAGATCAACGAGCCGTGCGCGGCCAGGGTGGGAATCAACACCGTGGTCCAAGCGGCCACCCAGAAGTGTCCGAACCGGTTCAGGATCCAAGCCACCGCCCCCAGCAGGGCTGCCATCCCGACGATCGCGAACTGGGGTCCGTAGTCTGGCTTGATGAGGTACTGGAACGTCCCGCAGGCCAGCCCGATCGGAACGAGCGAAACCAGGAGCAGAGAGAGGAGCTCTGCCCTGCGTCTGGGGTCAGACGGGAGATCCGCTACCCGCGTGAACCACGCGGGCACGGCCCCGCCTCGGGCCATGTCCGACATCGGCAATCTCCCATCAAGGGGGGTTGGAAGCCTGCCGTGCTGCTCGCTGTCGTATGTCCAAGCTTAGGGCCTCTTGGCCTCCTGCGCACCGGGTCCACCGGATGAGGCCTTCCGGCCATCCGGATGCACCCTGCCGGGCGACCCCTCCCCTCAATCCAGCCACACCGTACAGTTGGACGCCGCCGTCCGCGCCTTGGGGGACGGAATCTCCGCCGGCACCCCCACCGGGATGGTGGCGACCACGCGCTCCCCCGCCGCTACCCCGATCGCCGCCCGTGCGCCGGGGTCGTCCATCACCGCTCCCGACTTGATGTGCGTTCCCAGGCCCACAGCCGACGCCGCCAGCGCGAGGTTCTGGATCGCCATCATGGTGGAGGCATAGTCCTCCTCGCGGATCTCGGGGTTGTCGTCCTGGACCATGGCCACGGCCAGCATCGCGGGAAGCCCCTCGTGCTCGGCGGCCACCTTCTCACGCACCAGGCGGGCCGCCTCCGGGTCTTCGACCTTGCGGGCCTTACGCGCTCCCAGGACCTCCCCGAACGCTCGCCGGGCCCGGGGCCCGAGCACATAGAAGCGCCACGGCTCGGTCATGCGGTGGTTGGGTGCCAGAACGGCAGCCTCGATGAGGGCTTCGATCTGCTCGCGGGAGACGGGTCGATCGGCAAAGCGCTTGATCGAGCGGCGTCCGCGGATGGCGTCCAGGACGTCGAGGCTCTCCTTGTCACTCATCGTCCGACCCTCCCCAGCACGTAGTGTCCCGAGCCCTGAGCGATGCGAAGCTCGGTGGCCGTTCCACCCGGGGTCACGAACCACAGACGCGTTCCGCGATCTACCCAGACCCCCTCACCCACATAGGTCGGCCGCATGGGTTCGGATTGCCCGCCGCCCATCAACGTGATCTGGTCGCCGTCCCGACCCACCGCCATGTGCATATGAGAGCCGCGCACGGGGCCGGCGTAGTCGCCCACCAACGCGTCCAGATCCACGTCCAGCGCAACGGCCCGGGGCTCGGGGACGGGACCGAGGACCAGATCTTCGAACGCGCCGGCCAAGACGCCCGGCGCCGGGCTGGCAGCCGAGTTCTGGAGGACCACGATGATCAGGTCGTCGTCCGGGAAGTAGCGCCCCTCGCTGAGGAACCCATTGATGCCTCCGCCGTGTGCGATCAGCCGATGGCCGGCGCGCTCGCTGATCCCGAGCCCCATTCCGTACTGGATCGCGGTCCCGTCCAGCAGCGGCCGCGGAGTGGTCATCTCCCGGTAGGACGCCGCCGAAAGGACCCGGCCCCCGTGCAGAGCACGATTCCAGGTCACCAGGTCACGCGCCGAGGAACAGAGTGATCCCGCGGCGAACGGCCAGGTGTGGTCCAGGTATCCCTTCTTCCGCAGCCCCGTGGGACCGCCGTCGTAGCCGTGCGCCGCATGCGCGTGCACGTCGCGCTCGGAACAGTAGTAGGAATCCCGCATCCCGAGCGCAGCGAAGAAGTGCTCGCGCACGTAGTCCTCGTACGACTGTCCGGAGGCCTTCTCGATGATCAGTCCCAGAAGGAAGAACGCGGAGTTGTTGTAGATCTGCGCCGTGCCGGGTTCGAACTCGAACGGCTCAGCCTCCACGAGTGAGACCAGGGTGTCTCGGGGGAGCTTCTTGGCCACCAGCTCACCGAAGACCGGCATCTCGGTGTAGCCTTTGATCCCGGACGTATGGTCGAGCAGCCGGCGCACGGGAACGCGGTGCCCCCGCGTGTCGAACTCAGGAAGCACCTCCGAGACATCGGCGTCCAGGTCCAGCTTGCCCTGCTCCACGAGCTGGAGCACGGCGGCCGCCGTGAATTGCTTCGTCACCGACCCGATCTCGTAGCTGGCGGAAGCGTCTTCTGGCGTGGGCACCGACCATTCCAGGTCCACCATTCCATACCCGCGCATCAGCAGCGTATCCGCACCACGCACGACCGCCACGGACACCCCGGGTACCGTGAGGCTCTCCACGTGGGCGCGCGCCGCCGAGTCGAGTGCCGCCACCAGGCGGGCCCGGTCCCGCACCTGCGCGCCGGCTGGCGACGCGAGCGGCAGGAAGCACGGTGTCAGAAGCGTGAGGGCTCGCAACGTGGTGCGGACGCGAGTGCCTGCCGGGGTTACGCCGGGGCGCGCGCCGCGGTCAGGGCTCGAAGTGCGAACTCCAGGCAGCGTCTGGGACATTCTTCGTCTCGTGGTCCGGGTGGAATGGTGGCTTCCAGATCGGCGTCGCACCGACCCGGGGGTGAGCACCGGGTCGCAGCGCAACCCGCGCTTCGAGGACCTCTCAGAGGGGTCAAGTGTAATATCTGCAAATACCTAGCAGTTCCGGGCCTCTGCTGGGGATTCGCGGGTCCCACCCGGCCCAACGATGCTGATGATATCGGATTGGATCGACCGTGACGACCTCACGGTGTTCGTTGTCGCTGGCGCGACCAAGTCATTCGAGAAGGACACGCGGGATCGCCTGAAGAAGCAGGCGGATGACGGCGAGTTCCTCCGGCTGGAGGGAGAGCTTGCGGAATGGGTCATCGCCCGGGTTCAGGGGCACAAGCGCTCCGACCGGGGGCGCAGCCCGGGCACCAAGGCACTATGGCGAGCGTTTCGTGCCATCGCCGCGGCGCAGTACCACTTCCGGGAGGACGCCAGCAAGAAGGCGGAGCTTCGCGACCTCCGCAACCGGATCGAGCAACTCTGGCACGACAGCAGCCCACAGCCTCAAGAGGCCTGACGACCCTCGGCGACGCGCCCTTTACGCCTGGTCGTAGGCCGTGCGCAGCCAGGCGATCAACTCGGCGTCCACGTCACTGTCCTTGGTCAGCCGCACGCGGTGGGACACCATCGAGTTGAATGAGCCTGACAACTCGAGACGATCGGTGAAGTTGACGTTCTTGAGATTGAGGCCCACGTCCAGACGCGTCTTGGTGGACGGCTGGATCAGGGCGAATTGCTTCGAGCGCCGCAGGCTCACGTAGGACTTCTTGGGCGCGACCTCGATATCCTGACCGAAGCTGCGCACTTCTGCGATCAGGCGGTCGTAGATGGCGCGAAGTGCTTCCTTTCGCTGATACTGAGCGGCCACGAGGTCACTGGCGCCCGTGGGCGCCGGGCCCGCGTTCCTGAACTCGTGCGCGATCAAGTTGGCGAACCCGTGTCCGATGCCGTACTCGGACTTCAAGTGCTTCACCATCTCGCCGTGCTTTTCGAGCCCGGCGGCGCCGAGGATCGCCTTCCATTCGGTCAGCGACTTGCCGGTCTTGGCCGGCAGGTTGGCGATCATGGCTGCGGCCTGTTCTTCCGGTGTGGGCATCTGTCATCCTCGGTCAGGGCGCGCCCGGACGGGGCTGGGCTCAACCTGGTGCCGGGCCCTTCGTCCAGCACGTTGCCGCGTTCAACAATCGGGCCAGAGGGGCCACCTACCAGCCCTTCTCATCCGCATAGGCTTTGGACGTGGTCTTGGGGAGCGCGAAGGAGAACCACCCCATGACGGTGTACAGCATGCGCGTCTTGAGCGGGATCTGCCCGGTCTCGAGATCGGCCTTGAGCAGCCCGAGGATCTCACGCCACCCGGCGCCGGACTTCTCACGAGCCTCGTGCTCGGCCGTCCAGCCGGAGTGCGTCACCGTGACGCGGCATCCGCCTGCCTCCTCGGCCAGCTCCCAGGTCACCAAGGTGGGCGGCCCGCCCTTCCACATGGTGAACCAGTAGGTGTGGGAGAACTTCCGCGGCGCCTCGACCTCCACCACCTCACCCACCACGAACACCCGCTTCCTGTCGGGGCTGTAGTAGCGCAGCCGAGCTCCCGGCTCCAACGAGCTTTCCAGGACCGTGTTGTAGAGGGCGCGTTGGATCCGGCCCGTTTTGGTGATCTCGTCCCAGACCTTCTGCACCGGGACAGAGATGTGGATCGATACCACGTGGTCGGGCAGCGACGACTCGGGTGTCATACGGTCTCGGAGTCGAGGGCGCCTCAGGCGCCGTCTTCGGGGGCCCGGCCCTCCAGATCGTTCCGCAGCGCCACGAGCGCCTCGGTCCAGGGCTGCATGTAGCGGGCAACCCAACGGTCGTAGATCTGCTGGATGGGCACGGGATTCAGGAAGTTGTAGCGAGTGCGACCCTCGCGGCGCGGCACCACCAGCTCCGCCTCCTCGAGGACCTTGAGGTGTTGCATGACCGCGAAGCGGCTCAGGCCGGGAAAGCCGTCGGCCAGTTCACCCGTCGTGCGCGGCGCCTCCCGCAGCAGGTCCAGGATGGTCCTGCGCACCGGATTGGCCAGGGCCTTCCAGACCCCTTCGAACTCGGCTGCTCGGGGCGAGATACCGGCCTGGGGCTGAGGCGCTTCGGTCATATGTGATTATATCATCACATATCACTCATCGCAACGGGGCAGCCTGGGTCTGCCCATCCCTCGGGCGAGGGGGCCGTTTCGCGATCCGCCCCGGGGCGCTCGCAGAGCCACCCCGCCCGGCGGGGCCGGCCCCGGAATTGCTTGCCGAACGGCGGGTCCGGCCCTACGCTGTTCGGCTCCAGACCAGCAGCATTTCGGGGGGAATCCTCCACCGGTCCTCCCCTCGGGAGAGAGCCACATGAAGCTCTTCACGGCCCCGTCCGCCGCGTTCGGATTCCTGCTCGTGGCCTTGGGCACCTCGGCCGCTGCTCCAGCCGCGGCGCCGGCCGCACCGCTCGGGACTTCCCTCCGGCCCACCGAAGGTCTCGCCGAAGACACCGTTGTACACACCGCCGCCCCGCGCCGCACGGACCGGCACCTGGCGCCCGCTCTCGATCCCGACGACGTGATCCAGGGCACCTGCGTGCGCTGTCACAGTGAACGGCGCCTGTCCGGCAACCTGTCTCTGGAGTCGTTCCGCTTGGACGCCGCAGCCGATGCGGCGGCCACGGCCGAGAAGATGATCCGGAAGCTGCGGGCCGGAATGATGCCACCGCCCGGGACCCGCCGTCCCGGCGCCGATACCCTGCAGGCGTTGGTGGAGTCCCTCGAGCAGGCGATGGACGAGGCGGCGTCCCAACACCCCAACCCCGGCCACCGAACCTTCCAGCGGCTGAACCGACCCGAGTATGAGCGCGCCATCCTCGAGCTGCTGGGCATCCGGGTGGATGCGGCGGACTGGCTGCCGCTCGACCAGATGAGCGCGAACTTCGACAACATCGCCGACGTCCAGACGCTCTCCCCGACGCTGCTGGAGTCCTATCTGAACGCGGCCGCAGAGATCGCGCGGCGGGCAGTGGGCGACCGGTCGGCGACCGCCACCACCGTGGTCTACAAGAACTCCGAGTACGTCTCGCAGCACCCCTGGGACTGGGTGGAGGGTGCGCCCTACGGGACGCGCGGCGGGTTGGTCACCGAGCACGTGTTCCCCGCCGACGGCGAGTACTCGTTCGAGATCACGTTCTCTTCGGGGGACAACGCCCGCTTCGAGGACGTGGACATCTCGGTCGACGGTGAGCGCGTCGCGCTCATTACCTACTCGCAGGATGTCACCGCCGCGGACGGGCGTGGAGCACCCCCCATGCGAACCGAACCCGTGTTCGTGCGCACTGGACAGCACCGCGTATCCGCCGCCTTCGTGCGACGCTCCGACGGTCCCTACGAGGACCTCATCCGGCCGCACGACTGGTCGCTGGCCGGGGGCGGCTCCGGCGGGCCCGGCATCACCACGCTACCGCACATCAAGAGCGTGGGCGTTGCCGGTCCCTACAACGCCACGGGCGTGTCGGACTCACCGAGTCGCCAGCGCATCTTCAGCTGCCGTCCCTCGGCGGATCTCCCGGAGCGGGCGTGCGCGGGACAGATCATCGATCGCCTGGCCAGTGCGGCTTTCCGACGACCCGCTTCCCCGGACGACGTGGACGGCCTGCTCTCCTTCTACGACCGGGGAGCCGCCGAGGGGGGCTTCGAAACCGGCGTGCGGAGCGCCCTGGAGGCCATCCTCTCCAGCCCGCTGTTCGTGCTGCGTCTCGAGCGCGAACCCGACCACGTGCGCCCGGGCACCGACTACCGTCTGAGCGATTGGGACCTGGCGTCCCGCTTGTCGTTCTTCCTCTGGGGTGCGCCACCGGACGAGGAACTGGCGACGGCGGCCGCGGCCGGACGTCTGTCCGACCCGGACGAGCTCGCACGCCAAGCCGCGCGCATGTTGGACGACCCGCGCTCGGCCGCGTTGGGGACGCGCTTCGCCGCGCAGTGGCTGCGCCTGCAGGATCTCTCCAAGGTCCATCCCGACCCGAACTTCTATCCCAACTTCGACGAGAACCTCGCAGACCTCATGCGCGAGGAAACCGTCACGTTCTTCAATCATCTCGTGCAGGGAGACCGCGGCCTGCTGGAGCTGTTCACCGCCGACTACACCTGGGTGAACGAACGCCTGGCGCGGCACTACGGCTTCTCCGGTGTGGCGGGCAACGAGTTCCAGCGCGTCCGGTATCCGAACGACATCCGGCGGGGCCTGTTGGGGCAGGGGAGCGTGCTGGTGCTGACCTCTCTGGCCAACCGCACTTCTCCGGTGCTCCGCGGCAAGTGGGTGATGGAGGTGCTGCTGGGCTCACCGCCGCCGCCACCGCCGCCGAACGTGCCCACGCTCGAGGAAACCGAAGGCGCGCAGGACGGACGCATGCTCACCACGCGAGAACGCATGGAGCTGCATCGTGCCAATCCGACCTGCAACTCGTGCCACAGCATGATGGACCCGATCGGGCTCGCGCTGGACAACTTCGACGTCACCGGCAAGGAGCGCGCTCGCGAGAACGGCATGCCACTCGACACGCGCGGCGACTTCTACGACGGCACACCGGTCTCGACGCCCGGCGAGCTGGCCGACGCCCTGTTGGCCCGGCCGCTCCCCCTGGCGCGGACCTTCACGGAGAACCTGATGGCCTATGCCCTGGGCCGTCGGGTGGAGTACTACGACCAGCCCACAGTGCGTGAGATCGTGCGGCGCGCGGAGGCTGAGGGGTACCCGATCAAGTCGCTGATCCTGGGCGTGGTCAACAGCGAGGCGTTCCGGATGAAGCGCGCCGGCCCCGTGGCTGCGGACGCCGCCACGGACGGTACTACGAACCATCCCCTGAGGTAGAGGAGAAGCGCACCATGCACTTCATCACCGGCAAACACATGGCTCGGCGGACCTTCATCCGCGGTATGGGAGCCTCGGTGGCGCTGCCTTTCCTCGATGCCATGACGCCCGCCGGCCGCCTGCGTGCCTGGAGCCGTCGTCCGGCCGACACCACCCGCCTGGTGTGCATCGAGGAGGTGCACGGTCTGGCGGGCTGCAACGACTGGGGCGCTACTCAGCTTCTCTACGCGCCGGCCACCACCGGCAAGGACTTCGAGTTGATCGACGCCAATGCATTGGTGTCGCTCAGACCGTACCAGGACTACCTCACCATCATCAGCAACACCGACGTGCGCATGGCGGAGGCCTTCACGCCTCCGGAGATCGGCGGCGACCACTTCCGCTCCAGCGCCGTGTTCCTCACGCAGTCCCATCCGAAGCAGACCCAAGGCTCGGACATCTACGCCGGCACGTCGCTGGACCAGCTCTACGCCAAGCGCTTCGGTCAGGACACACCGCTGCCCTCGATGCAGTTCTGCATCGAGAACCTCGATCAGGCGGGCGGCTGCACCTACAACTACTCCTGCGCCTACACCGACTCCATCAGTTGGGCCTCGCCCACCGAGCCGCTCCCGATGATCCGGGATCCCCGGGTCGCGTTCGACATGTTGTTCGGCGCTGGGGGCTCCCCCGAGGAGCGCATCGCCCGCCGGCAGGCGCGCAAGAGCATTCTGGACTGGATCGCTGGACAGGTGGCCCAGGTGCAGCGGGAGCTGGGCGCCGAAGACCGCCGCCGCATGGACCAGTACCTGACCAACGTGCGGGAGATCGAGCGCCGCATCGAGCGCACCGAGGCACAGAACGAGAGCGGCGAGGCGCGCGAGATGCCCGAGGCTCCCGCCGGAGTCCCCGATTCGTTCTCCGAGCACATGAAGCTGATGTTCGACCTGCAAGTGCTGGCGCTCGAGACCGACATGACGCGCGTGATCTCCTTCAAGACCGGTCGTGATTCGGACAACCGGGTCTTCCCGGAGAGCGGATCCAACAAGCCCTTCCATCCCGCGTCGCACCACGGCAACCGGGAAGAAGCCATCCTCGAGTTCAACAAGATCTGTCAGTACCGCGTGGGCCAGCTCCCCTACTTCATCGAGAAGCTCAAGAACACAACCGAGGAAGGGGTATCGTTGCTGGACAAGACCGCCGTGGTCTGGGGCTCTCCGATGGCGGACGCCAACGTCCACAACCACCGCCGCTGCCCGCTGATCCTCCTGGGCAAGGCCAACGGCCAGCTCGAGGGCAACCTGCACATCAAGGCGGCGGATGGCACGCCGATGGCCAACGCCATGTTGAGCCTCATGCACGATCTGGGCTTGGACGACATGGAGACCTTCGGTGACAGCAACGGCGTGCTCTCGCTGCGGTCCTCTGCCGACACCGCCGAAACCTGAGCCGGGAGCGCGCATGAGAACCGGACTGCGCGGCGTCGCGACCGCCTTCCTTCTTTCAGCCACGTTGCTGGCGGCGGGCCCTCCGGAGTCCCCGGTGGCCGATGCCGCCATGCGGGGAGACCGGGACGCCGTTCTTCGGCTGATCCACCAGGGTGCCGACGTCAACACCGCTCAAGGCGACGGCATGACCGCACTGCACTGGGCCGCCGAACGCGGAGACGCGGAGCTGACCAGGGCCCTCCTACAGGCCGGAGCCGAGGCCGAAGCCGTGACGCGCATCGGTCAGTACACGCCGCTGCACATCGCGGCCGCTCGCGGAGCCACCGAGGTGGCGCTGACGCTCCTCGAGGAGGGAGCGGCCGTCGGAGCGCGCGCGGTGCCGAGCGGGGCCACTCCCCTGCACCTCGCAGCCGGGTCCGGCGACGCCGCCCTGGTGCGGGCGCTGCTGCAACGGAACGCCGATCCCAACGCCGAGGAAGCGGAGTGGGGCCAGACCCCCCTCATCTTCGCCGCCGCCCAGAACCGGACGGACGCCATCCGCGCCCTCATCGAGGGGGGTGCCGACCCGAACCGGGCCACGCGGGTTGTGGACATCCTGGAGCGCTACCAGATCGACGAGGCGGCCCGCAAGAAGAAGGATGAAGTCCTCAAGACGCTCTCCGGAGACGACCACGCCCCACCGACCCCCAGCCAACTCCGCGCGGCCATCCTGGCCGAACGACAGATCCAGCGCTCGGGCGTGCTGCCGGACGACGCAGAGAAGAAGGAAGACGACGGCACCGACTTTCGCCGGCCTCAACGCATCGACACCAAGGGCGGCCTGACGCCGCTGCTGCACGCCACCCGGCAGGGACACCAGGAAGCGATCCTGGCACTGCTCGAGGGGGGTGCGGACATCAACCTGCCCGGGGACGGGGACGGTACGACCGCGCTCTTGATGGCGGCGATCAACGGCCAGTTCGACATCGAGCTGGTCCTGCTCGAGCACGGAGCCGATCCGAACCGGGCATCGACGTTGAACGGGATGACGCCGCTGTGGGCCACGCTGAACGCAGAGTGGCAACCGCGCACCCGGTACCCGCAGCCCCAGGAGTTGGGGCTGCAGTCGAGCACGTATCTGGACGTCATGAAGGCCCTGCTGGACGCCGGTGCCGACCCCGATGCCCGTCTCACCAAGCATCCCTGGTACATGGAGTACACGGGGTGCGGCAACCGCAACTGCGGACTGGTGGACACGGAAGGCGCGACGGCCTTCTGGCGGGCAGCCTACGCGACGGACGTGGACGCCATGCGTCTGCTCGTCTCCTACGGTGCAGACCCCAACATTCCCACCAAGGCCCCACCTCAGCGGGAGCGGCTCTCGCCCGACGAGTTCCTGGCGCGCATGCACCGGAACGAGCTCTCCGACCAGTGGGACGAGGCCGACGCCGACGCCCGCGTGAAGCTGCTGGTCGCGGTACGGGACGAGTTGCCGGATTCCGTGCAGGCGCTGTATCCGGACGACGAGATGCGTGAGCGAGCAGAAGAGGTCCGGGACGAACTCCTCGCGCACGCGCTGCGCGCAGACTCCGTGAAGGCCAACGCCCCCGATGCTTCGGGGTTGCCGCCGGTGGCGCCTGGCGGGCCGGGGGTCTACCCCATCCACGCCGCGTCCGGGTCGGGCTACGGTGAGGGCTTCGCCGGCAACGCTCATCGACACGTACCGGACGGCTGGCTGCCCGCGGTCCGGTATCTGGTCGAGGAGCTGGGTGCGGACGTCAACGCCCGCGACCACGGCGGGTACGCCGCGCTGCACAACGCGGCTTCACGCGGCGACAACGAGATGATCCGGTATCTCGTAGAGCACGGCGCCGACGTAACCGTGGTCTCGCGAAAGGGTCAGACCACAGCGGACATGGCCAACGGCCCCGTGCAGCGGGTCTCCCCCTTCCCGGAGACCGTGGAGTTGCTGGAGCAGCTCGGCTCCAAGAACAACCACAACTGTTTGAGTTGCTGAGCGGCGTTCGCTAGCGCGGCACCTCGATGCGGAGGGGCAGCACCGTGGTGCCCCAATGCAGGTTCAACGTGGTCTCATAGGGCCCGACCACGGGAAAGTAGAAGGCCAGGACCTCCATATGGCTGCCGGTCGTGGGCCCGACCCCCGTGCGCAGCGCCTCGCTCTCGTAGGGAAAGAACGAGTGGTGTGTGTCCCAATCCCGGACCAGCACTACCTCCCAGGGCCCCGTCTCCTTGGGTGTGAGCCAGATGCCGTAACGTCCCGCCGCCAGCGCCTGGCCTGCGAAGGTCACGTCGGTGGAGACCTCGAGCCAGGTGGCGCGATTGGCGCCCGGCGTCCACACGGCGTCCCAGTCCACGATGCCGCCGAACAGCTCCCGCCCCCGGGCCACGGGTCGGTCGTACTCCAGCGTGATCGTGGTCTCGTTGACCGTCTGTGAAACGGTGCCGTGTTGGCTCGGTCGGGGGCCGGTGGCTTCCTGTGCGAGCACGGGGCCCGTGGCGGTAGCGAGAAACGCGAGGGTCAGCGCGGATCGGATCAGGGCGCACGGGGTCGGACGGGCCATGGGCGAAACGCTCCGGTTGGGTGCAGATGTTGTCTGGCAATCCCCGGGGGGCGGGATCGGTTCCCCGTCCGCGCTCAGTGCGACTGGGCCCTCTGGTACACCCGCACCCAATCCACCTCCATCCGCTGTGGCCAGATGGCCGCGTCGATTCCCTGGGCGCCGCCCCAGGTCCCGCCCACCGCGAGATTCAGGACGAGATGGAACGCCTGGTCGAAGGGCCACTCCTCCGGACCCCGGCCTGAGTTGGCGAAGGCGTGTTGGGGCGTGCCATCCAGATAGAACTGGATGCGCTCTGGGGTCCATTCGATCGCGTACACGTGGTAGGCGCGCTCGGCGTCCGGGAGCGCGACCACACGCGTGCTTTGAGTTCCGCGCAGGTGATTGTACGCGGCCGTATGCACGGAGAAGTGCACCGAATCCGGCGCGAAGCCCACGTGCTCCATGATGTCGATCTCACCGCTCGCCGGCCAGGAACCGTAGACCCAGGCCGTAGGGAGCATCCAGACGGCCGGCCAGGTCCCCCTGCCCGACGGCAGACGGGCGCGCGCCTCCACGCGACCGTAGGTCCAATCGCCCTTGCCGCGGCTCACCAGGCGGGCGGAAGTGAAGTCCTTGCCCTGGACGGGCTCCCGCCGCGCCTCGATGATGAGCACGCCGTCCTCGACCCGGGCATTCTCGGCCCGCCGAACGGTATAGAACTGCGCCTCCTCGTTCCCCCACCCGCACACGTCGGGACATCCGTCTCCTTCGTCGTAGCTCCAGCGGCTCGCGTCGGGGAGTCCGCTGCCCTCGAACTCGTCCGACCAAACCAGGCGGTACCCACCCTCTTCGCCGGATCTCGCTCGGGCCGGCGTGATGGTGATGTTGCGGTACTCGACGGGTCCGTGATCGCCTTGCAGGTAGATGGGACCCGGTCGGCCTTCGTCGCTGTCGAGGGCGCCGCCGGTGATGCCCGGGATCTCCTGCTGCCAGATGATGGTCTGGCCGTTGGCGACGACCGTGATCTGTCTTCCCACCAAGGTGATATCGTAGCTCTGCCACTCGCCCGGGTTTCTCGCCACCAGCGCGTTGGGGGTGATGAACCCGTAGATGCCGCCCAGCAGCTCGCTGGTGGGTTCGCCGCCGATGCTGTCCGTGATCTGGACCTCGTAGCGGCCACGCAGATACACGCCGGAGTTGCTGCCGCGCGGGTATCGGAACTCCACATGCAGTTGGAAGTCGTCGAACGTGCGTTCGGTGGCCAGATTGCCACCTCCCCCGTCGCCGCGGAGCACGCCGTCCTGGGCGCTCCAGCGGTTCTCTCCTCCGAACACGCGCCAACCGTCCAATGAGCGACCGTCGAACAACGGGACCGGATCGCCCCACGCCGGCTCGCCGGCGCGCCGCAACGTCGGTGCTCGCACGCCCTTCCAGGGGAGCGCCACTCCGTTGCCGAAGTCGATGGTCCCGACCAGGCCCTCCTCCGAGCGGCGCGCTGCGACGGTCACGCCACCCGGGTGTTCCTCCCACTGTGGCGGAATGTGGAAACGAGCCACGTCGTCGCTGACGTCGATCTGTGCGATGGGGCGGGCGCTGCCCACCGGGCCCACGAACTGCCCCACCAGCGTGCGATACCCGGAGTGACGCACCTCCAGCCAGGAGGGACGCGGCCCCGCCGGCGTCTCGACGGTCAGGTCCCAGCGGCCCAGCAGCGCGCTTTCCAGCGAGACCTGAGCGGTCAGCGGGCCGCCGGCGGTGAGGAGGGTCAGCAGAAGCAGGGAACCAACGGCGACGAACCGCATCGGGATCTCCCCTGGGCGTACCAGATGCAACGAGTACCGCTCGACCGCCTGGGCAGGAGCGCGCAGCAGTAGCTTAGGGCGCGGCGGCGGCGGCGTCCACGAGAATCTCGGCACCGCTGCATTCGTGAATGATGGTGGCCGGCCAGGACGAATCGAAGCCCTCGGCGTCCCGCATCCGGCGCACGGTCTCACGCTTCCCCGGCCCCCACGCCACCATCACGGCCGCCCGCGCGTCGGTGATCGTGGCCAGGCCCACCGTAACGCCGTGGTGGGGCACCCGATCGAGCGCTCCGAAGGCCGGGAAGGTGGCGAGGTTGTCCCGGCGCGTCTGCTCCGACAGCTCGACCACGCGTGTGCGGGTCTCGCGGGCGCTCCCCGGCGGGTTGAAGCCGACGTGCCCGTCCCCCGCGCCGCTCGCGAGGAGAAACAGCTCGATGCCACCCTCGTCGCGGATGCGCTGTTCATACGCCCCGGGCTGGGTCGGATCGGGAAACCACACCGCGTCTTCGGCGATTCGCCGCTCGGGGGGCACATGCTGATTCAAGCGACCCAGGATCTCGGCGCGGACCCAGGCGTGACAGGACCACGGCTCCTCCGCCGAGGCGGGCTCGAGCCCCTGAGCGCCGGGCACGAGGTACTCATCCATCATCACCAGAACCAGGTGGGACAGGTCGTGCGAGGAACGGACGAGACGCGCCGTGAGCGCTGCCAGGACGGGACGAGGTGTGCGACCGGTTGGACATCCCAGGAGCAGCCGCGAACCGGAGTCGCTGGCCTCGCCCAGCAGGGACAGGATGCGCCCGGCCAACGCATCGCCGATCGCCTCGGGTGACGACAAGACACGAACCGGGGCAGCGCTCATCCGCTCACCGGTGCGCGGCTGGCGCTAGGGGCGCATGACACGCGGACGGCATCCGTTCGCTTCCGACCGGCGGCGCGGCTGCAATCCCGGCAACTAGCGTGGCGTCCACAGGTCGATGGGCTTGGCGACGCCGGACGGACGGAACGGCAGCTCGACGCGACACCCGGTGCCCGCCGAGGCATAGGCCGCGTAGAGCACCTCCATGACGACGCGACCGGTCTCACCATCGGAGATCGGCGTCTCGCGGCCGCGCACGCAGCGGGCGAAGTGGCGCATCTCCTGGGGGAATCCATAGTTCCAGTGCTCCTCGAAGACCGGGTAGGTCCATCCCCGGGTGCTGTCCGCCTTCTCGACCGCGTAGCCGTAGCCCACCTGGGAATAGGTGGGCATGGCGTTGCCCATGAGCAGGTCAGCGTAGGTCTGTCCCCTGTCTCCGAACACCTCGATGGAGTCGTCCATGCCGCCCGGGCGGTTCCAGCTGTTCTCCACCACGCCGATGGCGCCGCCCTCGAACTCCACGATGGTCAGCGCCTCATCGTCCCCCGCGGTGCGGGCGCCGTGCACCTGCGTGGAAAGCTGCGCGTAGACGCGCCGCACGGCGGGTTTGCCCAGGAACCACCAGCAGAAGGCGATGCCGTGGCAGCCGAGATCCATGAGGGCACCCCCACCCGACTGGCGCACATCCCAGAACCAATCGGCGTGCGGACCCGAGTGCTTCTCCCCCTGCTTGACCAGATGCACCCGCCCGAAGGCGCCCTCGTCTGCCATCTGTTTGGCCTTCACATACTTCGGCGCGAAGAACAGCTCCTCTGCGTACAGCAGCAGGACGCCGGCACGGGCGCACGCCTCGATCATGGCGTCGGCTTCTTCGAGCGTCATGCACAACGGCTTCTCGCAGACGACGTGCTTGCCCGCCGCCGCCGCAGCCAAGGTGATCTCGGCGTGGACGCAGTTGGGGGCAGTGATGGAGATCATCTCCACTTCGGGGTCCGTGAGCAGGTCCCTGTAGTCGGTGTGGAACCGGGGCACGCCGTGCCGTTCCGCGAACGCGCGGGCGTTGCCCGGCGTTGGCGAGGCGACCGCGACCACTTCCGCCTCACCGGGAAGCATGCGGACGGAGGAGGCGATGCAATCTGCCTGAAAGCGTGAGCCGACGATGCCGATCTTGACGGGTGCGCCCTGTGCCTGCGCCATGCGGTGGGTCCTGGAGGTTGCGGGAGTCAGGCCCAGGCGGGCTGCCCGGGCTCGAGGCGTGTGCAGCCGATCCAACGGCCCGGGACCGCCACGTAGCGGAGCACTCGAGTCATGCCCGTTTCCGAGCTGAAGAACGCGTGCAGCGCCAAGCCGCGCAGCGGCTCCAACGGGCTGGATGAAGGATCGCCCGTGGCCTGGGCATCGAGGTCCCGTAACACCTCCTCGCGCCGCGCGCGGGGGAGTTGCGCGAGCCGGTCGCTTCCGTGTTGTCGGGCCTGCCTGCGGACGGCGGCCAGCGACTCCAGCACCCGTCGTTGATCGTCGTCCGAGTAGCACTCACTCAGCAGCAGGTTCATCGCCGTTCCGATGGCGGCATCGGCAGCGCCGGGGGAATCGGGTGTAGCCGGCAACAGCGTGTCCGCCACTGCCTCGGCCAGCGCCTGGTCTTCTCCATTCAGCACCCACCCATCCGTTGGGACCGGCTCACGCGCGCACGCCGTGAGAGCCACGGTGGAGCCAAGCGCCACACTGCCCAGCACCACGCCTGCGGTCTGCAGGGCTTCACGACGATTCATGGGCCGTGGCTCGCTCACAGGTTCCTCCGGGCCATTTCCTGGACGGCATGATCGACCGCGCGGGCCGTCAGCGCCATGTAGAGGATGGACGGACTCTGATTCCCCGTGGAGGTCATGCAGGCGCCGTCGGTGACGAAGACGTTGGGACAGGCGTGCAGCTGATTGAAGGCGTTGAGCAGCGACGTGCGAGGGTCGCGCCCCATACGACATCCTCCCATCTCGTGGATGTCGCGGCCCGGATACCACCCATTGTCATAGGTCTCGATGTCCGTGCATCCGGCCACCTCGAGCATCTCGGCGGCCTGAGTGCGCCAATCCCGGATCATGCGCTCGTCGTTGTCGTCGTAGCCCACGGAGGTGACCAGGAGCGGGATGCCCCACGCGTCGGTCTCCGTGGGATGCAAGCGGACGTGGTTGCTCTCCTTCGGAATCGTTTCTCCCTGCATGTACATGTAGATGCCCCAGGCGCCGGGCTGGCTCTGCGCCGCCTTGAACGCCGCTCCCACCCGGTCCTCGCTCTCGACGCCGCGCACGCGGTAGGCGCCGGTGAACGTGGTGTACCCGCCCACGAAGTCCATGTCGTTGCGGCCGAGGTTCCGGAAGTTGGCCAGAATGCACTCGGTGGGGTTGCGCCCGTAGAAGTATTGGTCCTCGAAGCCCGCGATGGCTCCGTTCGCGGACACGCGGTAGTTGTGGAAGGCGACGAAATGGCCCAGCAGCCCGTTGTCGTTCCCCAACCCGTCGGGGAAACGGCGTGAACGCGAGTTGAGCAAGATCAAGGTGGAATTCAGCGCCGAGGCGTTGACGAAGATCACCCGCGCCCGGAACTCGTGGGTCGCTCCCGTCTCGGCATCGATGACCCGAACGCCCGCAGCGCGCCCGCCAGGCTCGTCGTACAGGATCGAGTGCACCACCGAGTGCGGGCGAACGGTGAGGTTGCCCGTACGGGCCGCCCAGGGAAGGGTGCTGGAGTTGGAGCTGAAGTAGGCCCCGTAGGGGCAGCCCCGCATGCACAGGTTACGCGCTTGACAGGCGGTTCGTCCCTGGGCCGTCTGGACCTCCGTCGGCTGCGAGAGGTTCGCCCAGCGTCCCTGCACCACGAAGCGATTCCCGTAGTAGCTGCGCAGTCGCTCGGACAGGTGCTCTTCAACGCAGTTGAAATCGAACGGGGGCAGAAACTCACCGTCCGGCATGGCTGCCAGCCCGTCCCGGTTCCCGCAGACACCGATGAAGCGCTCGACGTGGGAGTACCAGGGCGACACGTCGTCGTAGGTGATGGGCCAGCCGATCCCGTAGCCGTCCCGCTCGGGGGCCGCGAATTCGTTGGGGCTCCAGCGCTGACAGGCACGTCCCCAGATCAGGGACTTGCCACCCACCTGATACCCCCGGATCCAGTCGAAAGGCTGCTCCTGGACGTAGGGGTGGTCACGGTCCTCGACGAAGAAGTGCGCGGTGTCCTCGTTGTAGCCCGCCGCCTTGCTGATGAGCGGGTTTCGCTCGATCAGCGTGCGGGGCGTGGCCCCGCGGTGGGGCAGCTCCCAGGGCGCCAGCGTGGCGGTGGGATAGTCCACGACGTGACGCACGTCCCGGCCCCGCTCCAGCACCAGCGTCTTCAGGCCCTTCTCACAGAGCTCCTTGGCGGCCCAGCCGCCCGAGATCCCAGAGCCGATGACGATGGCGTCGTACTCGCCGGATTGGACGGGTGCCGCGGTCGCGTCAGGTGCCATCGATGGGTGTCCTGAACCGGAGGCCGGGACTGATCGTCCCGGAACATGGACATTGGGGGCGGGCCCCGGACGGGGCAACGTCTCGGGGACCCGGCCAAAACCACGGGCGTCAGCCGCCGGCGGCAAACTCCATGTCCCCGTCCAAGGGCCGCACCTCGCACTCGATATCCCACTCCTCTCCGTGGACCGCCAGGAAGCGCTTGATCAGCTCCACGGCTTCTTCCTTGTCCCTGGCCTCGATCATCGCGTAGCCACCGATCACTTCCTTGCTCTCGGTGAAGGGGCCGTCCGTGGTGGTGATCGAACCGTGCCGCGACCGCACGCGAAAGCCCTCGGCGGTGGGTCGTAGGCCGGCGGTCCGGATGAGCTTGCCCTCCCGGATCCATTCTTCGATCAGCTTGCCCATGTCGGCGTGGAGTTGTTCGCTGGGCACCTGTCCGGTGGTTTCGTCGATCCGGATCATCGAGAGGAACTTCATGATGGTACTCCCTGGCTGAAGCAGTGGTGGGGAGACCGGAGCGGCATCCCTCACCCATACGTCGATCGAGCGTGGTTCGGATCGACGTGGATCCGGATCGAGGTGGATCCGCATCGACATGGACTCGCCTCCTCAGGGCCCCGTGGGGCGCGTGCCCCGAGCGAGAGGCCCGCACCCGCGTCAGGCTTCGTGGACGCGCAGTTCCTCCGCGCGGTCCAGGAGGAGGGTTCGCTCCTGGAGGTTCCGCGTCAACGAGGCCGCCCGCTCCAGCTCTTCCCGGGCCTCGCCGTAGCGACCGAGCTTGGTCAGCAGGTCCGCACGTACCGCGGGGAGCCAGTGGTATCCCTCCAGGGCCGACTCGCCCGCGAGTTCGTCCACCAGCTCGAGCCCGGCCGCGGGTCCGAAGGCCATGCCCACGGCCACCGCTCGGTTCAGGTCCACCACCGGCGAGGGGGACAACTGGGCGAGGGCGTCGTAGAGCGCCACGATGCGCTCCCAGTCGGTGTCCTCGGGCGTGGCGGCCCGGGCGTGGCAGGCCGCGATGGCGCCCTGGAGCCAGTAGGGTCCGAGCGGGCGGCCCAAACCCTCCGCCCGCTCCAGCGCGGCGAGGCCCCGGCGGATCAGGAGATGGTCCCAGCGGCCCCGGTCCTGGTCCATCAGGAGGATCGGTTCACCCCGGGCTCCCCGCCGGGCGCGCAACCGGGAGGCCTGGATCTCCATGAGGGCCACCAGACCATGGACCTCGGGCTCCTCAGGCGCCAGCTCGGCCAGGATGCGGCCGAGCCGAAGGGCCTCCTCGCAGAGCGCCGGACGTACCCAATCGCCTCCAGCGGTTGCGGAGTACCCCTCGTTGAAGACGAGGTAGATCACCTCCAGCACGGTCTCCAGCCGCTCGCCCGCCTGCTCGAGCGCGGGCATCTCGAACGACACGCGCGACTCCCTCAGCGTGCGCTTGGCGCGCACGATACGCTGCTGCACGGTGGACGTCGACGAAAGGAACGCCCGCGCGATCTCCTCGCTGCTGAGGCCACCGAGCAGACGGAGGGTGAGCGCCACGCGTGCTTCCCGCGTCAGCACGGGGTGGCAGGTGGTGAAGATCAAGCGCAGGAGATCGTCACCGAAGTAGTCGTCGAGCGACGCCTGTAGCTCGCCCTCCGGATCGCGAACCTGTCCCGCGAGTCGGCGCGCAAGGTCCTCGTGCCGACGGTCCAGCATCTTCGAGCGACGGAAATGATCCAGGGCGCGGTGTTTGGCGGTGGCCATGAGCCAGGCGCCCGGATTGTCCGGAACGCCCGACTGCGGCCACTTCTCCAGCGCCACCACGAGGGCCTCCTGTGCCAGATCCTCGGCCAGGCCGATGTCGCCCACCTGGCGGGCGAGTGCTGCGATCAGCCGGGCGGACTCGATCCGCCAGACCGCGTCGATCGCGGCACGCGGGTCGGACGTAGTCACCCCTTCTTCTTGGTGTTCGCGAGCTCCCGAATCCGCTCCTCCTGCTCGCGCAGTTCGGGCGTGAATTCCTCACCGAAGTCCTCGGCTTCGAACACGCGCCGGATCTCGACCTCCACACCGCCGTCGAAGGGGGCGCGTTTCAGCCACTCCACGGCTTCATCCATCGAGCGCACCTGCCAGAGCCAGAAGCCTGCGATCAGCTCCTTGGTCTCTGCGAAGGGACCATCGATGACGGTGCGCTGCTTTCCGTCGAAGCGGACGCGTTTGCCGACGGCGCTCCGGTCCAGCCCCTCGCCGGCCAGCATCACTCCTGCTTTGACCAGCTCCTCGTTGTAGTTGCCCATCGCGGCCAGGAGCTCCTGACCGGGCATGACCCCCGCTTCGGACTCCTCACTGGCCTTCACGACCACCATGACCCGCATCGTGCACGCTCCTCATCTCTGGCCCACCGGCTCCCCTCTCTTCGGGCGCCTTCTACCCATGCGTCGATCGGGGGATCGCCGGATCGACACCGGCTTTCGGCCACCACCGGTCGTCAGCGCCGGGCCCGGTGAGCGCCGTCCACTTCGTCTCAGCGGCGCAAGCCGGTCAGTTCTTCGCTCAGGCGCTTGAGGCGCGCGCGGGCTTCGGCATCGTACGCCTGCGCGTGGGCGCGGGCGGGCTCGAGCCCACGGAAGAACTGGCCGCCCTCGATCTCGTCGGACTCGATGAGCTGCATGACGGCGCCTGCTCCCTCGTCGATGGTCGAGCGGGGCTCGACACCGGCCCGCGCCACCATGCCCGTGGGCATGTAGGTGGCCGGGTGCAGCGCGCTGACCATGACGCCGGTTCCCGCCAGCTCCTGGTGTAGATCGAACGCGAACATCACCTGAGCGAGCTTGCTCTGCGCGTAGGCCCGACCCCCGCTGAAGCCCTGCTCGATCATCACGTCGTCGAAGTCGATGGGCTGCTGGGCCAGCGAGGACACGTTGACAATCCGCGAGGGAGCGCTGTGCAGCAGGCGCGGGAGGAGCAGGTGGGTGAGTAGGTAGGACGAGAGGTAGTTCACCTGGAAGCGGTACTCGTGGCCGTCCTCGCTCAACAGGCGCTCGTCAGGTGCGGAGCCGAAACCGGCGTTGTTGACCAGCACATCGAGGCGGTCGTAGTCGCGCAGAATCGAGTCGGCGAGCTGCCGCACCTGTGCGAAGGAAGCGAAGTCCGCTGCGTAGAAACGTGCGCTCCCCCTGCCTGCGCGCTCGATCTCGGCCACCACCTCCAGCCCGCGCTCGCGGCTCCTGCCGTGCACGATCACGTGAGCGCCCTGAGCGGCCATGCGGAGGGCGACCTCGCGTCCCAGTCCACTGGTCGAGCCCGTCACCAGGACCACCTGTTGGTCGGGGCGAGGGCGGGCGGGCGCCTGAGCGCTCGCGGACGACGAGACCGCCAGGGCGACCACGAAGACGACCGCGGCGATCGCCAGCCCCAGGGGGGAGGGCCTCCGGCCCGTACGTCGAGAGCGCCGCCGCCCGTCGACCCCTTCCTCCGTCGATTGCACCATTTCCCCTCCTGCCTGGCGAATCCGTGGGTGTCGAACCAAGCTGACGCGACCGGTCCGGCCCGGCAATCTACTGGTGGCCGGCGATGTGGCCCCCTCCGGAGGCGAGAAAGATGGCCGATAGCACCAGGCCCCAAAGCTTCGAGAATCATGCACGGTTCGTCTTCGGATACCACCGTGCGGCGACGTTCTTCCTACTCGTCTATCTCGTCTGGGCCATGGGGCGAGTATTCGAAACTCCCTCGTGGGAGCACATCGCTTTCGCGTCGCTGGGCGTAGCGATCCTGCTGATCGGGTACTACACGCGCGCCTTCGCGGCCCAGAACCAGGACCGCATCATCCGGCTGGAGGAGCGGCTCCGCCTTCGTGAGCACTTGCCCGCGGAGCTGCAGCCCCGCATCGGTGAGTTCACCACCAAGCAGCTGGTGGCGCTGCGCTTCGCCTCCGACGCGGAGCTTCCCACGCTGGCCAGACGGGTGCTGGACGAACGGATCACGGAGCAGAAGGCGATCAAGGGGTTGATCGAAGAGTGGCGGCCCGATCATCAGCGGGTGTGAGGATCTCGCCCGCCTACCGCACTCGGTCCGCCTCGGCCAGAGCCAGCACAGCGAACGCCGTAGCCGCATCCGACATGAAGCGCCCTCGGTCCGACTTGGGATCCCGGTCCTTGTTCAGCGATGCCGTCGACCAGCCACCACCGGCCGGATCCTGGTGCTCGATCAGCCACTGAAGCGCGCGGTTCAAGCCGGGATCGCTCCGCGACGCAGCGGCGCGCTGCAGGACAAAGGCGACCAGACCCGTCGCGTACCCGTCGCTCGAAAGATCCTGGGCCGAGCCATCCTCACGTGGCCAGGCACGCAACGAGGACAGGCTCCAGCCTCCATCTGTGTTCTGGAGGGTCCCGAGCTCGGCCGCGACCGCCCCGGTCTCTTCTAGTGTGAGCAGGCCGGACAACTCCGCGCTCGCCCACGCCAGCATGACCCGGTCGAACACCGGTCGACTCCTCCAGTCGTCGAGGAGATACGCGCGCAGCAGGTCGAGGCGGTCCTGCGGTGCCTCGCGCTCCGCGTAGTCGCCTGACGCGCTTCCAACGGCGATGGCCGCCAGTGCGGCACCGAAATACTCGGCGCCGTCGGACTCCCAGGGAGCCAGACCGAAGTGGAGCCAGGCCCAGGCGCCCGTGCCCTCCCGTCGGGTGAACTGGAGCGCCCACAGGTTCGCCAGTGCCTTCCGCGTCCGCTCTGAAGGCTCCGCAGACTGCCCGTCCCGACCTACGAGGATGAGGGCGTTGAGCACGGCCTCCGTACCCCTGGACTCGCTGGTCTTGGGAAGACCCACCGTCTGGTCGGGATAGTAGGGTTCGACCTCGTTCCAGAGGGTCACACGCCGCTCCACTCCGGACACGAGCGTTTCCTCGTGCATGGTGGGACCGGCCTCGCCCAATGGCCCCCGCAGCGCGGGCCGGGCCAGCGCGTAGGGCAGCGACGTATGACACGAGATGCACGCTGTATCGTGGTCACGAGCCGCGTTCGGCCAGTTCATCCACCAGGCCATGCGTTGATCGAGGTAGGCCGCTGCCGCGGCCGGATCCCAGGTGCCGAGGCCGGAGGGAGCCGGCTGTGCCCCTCCGCCGCCAACGCCGATGGCTGCAGAGACCGTGCAGGAAGCGGCCAGGAGCAGGGCGGAAGTCGGCGTTCGGCCGAGGGCTCGTCGCGAAGTGATGCGCCGCATGCGGCGAACATGTGGAGCGGTGCTGGAGGGAAGCAAGATGGCGACACCCGATCGGTGAGCCCGAGCGTGGCCAGTCCACCCGACCCGGCCGGTCAACCCGAGCGCGCACGACGTCTGGACGATTCTTGGACGATCGCGAACGGCCAGCTTGGGACAGGCGGTGAGGAGGCCGTCAGGCGACCCCCTCTCACCGATCCATCCGTCCTGCGATGCAGTTGCGCTGAGGGTCGACCGGCTCCCCCGCGAAATCGAGATCCGCGGCCCGACTGACCCAGCCCCCCATCCCGCGTTCCGATGCCCGCGCCCTAGGGCCGAGCGGACACCCCCGTGCCAGCACTTCGGATCCCCAGGACTGCCGCCATCGCCGTCACCTCGGCAGCAGTCCTCCTCTTCAGCGGCGGCACGTTCGGCACGGGCTTTCCGGTGGGACCGTAGAACGTGGCCTTGCCATCGGCGGCCAGCTCCACGCGGAACCCGCCCTCGTGCAAGAGCCGGTGATGCTGTGGGCAGGTCAGGATCAGGTTGCCGACCGAGGTCCCGCCACCATCCGCCCAGTGCTGGACGTGATGCGCGTCGGTGAATCGACGTCCACAGCCGGGGAAGCGGCAGCCTCGGTCTCTCGCTTCGAGCGCCCTCCGAATCGCAGGTGGAATCGTGCGCGTCTTGCGGCCCACGTCGAGGACCTGACCCGCTGAGTTCCCGGTAGAGCTCTTCGTGATCTGCACCACGCTCGCGTCGCACGCGATGCGCCTTGACGTTCGGGCGCACTCCTTCGGAGCGCTTAGTAGCTCAGACGTTTCCGCGGAAACGTCTTCGCGATCCGCGGCAACGCGAGTCCCGTCCTCCAGCTCCGACATTCCAGGCTCTACGTTCTCAGTCAGCGTGTTGGCTTCCACGTGCAGTACCACCTGGTAGCGCTCGGCCCGGGTGCCGCTTACCGGAGCCTCCGGCCCACCACCTTCTTGATCCAGTCCTGCCGCCAGCGCCCGCTCGGCCAGCAGACCTACCGCATCCGCACGCCTCTGCTCCGGCGTGGGTGTCTCGCTGCCCTCTAGCCCGGGACCCTTCCAGAACAGCGCATCACTGGCGGCCTCCAGCGCCCGCATCAGCAGTGCGCCCACCTCGGGGTCCAGCCGGCCCTTGACCACCATCATGCCATCCTCGTCCGGGAAGACCGAGAGTGACCGGCTCTGGTGACGGAGCCGCTCACGCTCCTGCTCATCCAGCCGGTCGTGCCTCTTCCAGCCGCGCACCACCCGCTCCAACTGGTGGGCGGTCGAAGTGAGCGCGATCTCCAACAGCTCGGTCTCGTTGTCCGCGTCTGCGACGCGGGTGAGTGCGCGGACCTTGGAGAACGATAGGTCGCCTTGATACATGGCGGCGCTGATCTGCGGCAAGCCGGCCAGCGCTCGGGCAGCCCGGACCTTCTCTCGCGCCACGCCCAGATCGATGCCGGTGCGCCAGGCCAGCCAGTGCGCGCAGGTGATATAACCGGATAGCTCCCAGCCGCGCCGCTGATCGAACTCGGCGATCAGGACGAGCTGGCGGTGGGTGGCCGAGCTGATCTGGGCAGCCAAGCTCGCGATCTCGTCGCTAAGGTCCTCGAGTGCGTCGAGCTCGTGGTTGGAGAGCTCGAAGGGGGAGGGGTGGGGCTCAGCTGGAGGGAAGGCATCGACGGTCGTGGAGCTGGAAACGAGAACAGCGCGGGAGGCGGGGGCGAAACCCATGAGGAAGCACCTTGAAGCGAAGGATACCCGATTCGAGCGACAGCCGCTGCGTAGGGGCGCGGTTGGCGCGGAGAGCGCGTGCCAAGCACCCGACGTGGGCAGCGAACGCATCAAAGATATGGGAGGGTTTCGCGGCTCTTCTGAAGGCGCGTCGAGCGACAAACGCGATGTCGGAGGATCAAAAAGAGTGACCGGCGTCGCGATGAGCCGTGCAGCGGTTCGAGCGGCTCTCCAGCGCGACTTCAGCCGCGTGTCCCGGCTCGCCCCCGATGCCCGCCGTCCAAAGTCGTCCATAGCAGAATCGGACGCCGTGCAGGTATCTCGGTTCGTCGGACACGGCCCTGTCTGTGCTCGACGGTCCCCACGAACGGACGCTGCAGATCGTATGAGCGACAGCCGACGGCTTGCGGGTGGCGGTGGAGGCGGGTCGAGCGATGCTCGACGATGCCGACCCCCTACCGCGACCCGATCGGAATCAGCGGCAGGATGACATGCGACGGATGCTCCCGATCGTGATAGACCGTGTTGGTGGCCACTGCCCAGCTGCGATTGTCGCCCAGAGGCTCACCCGTGTTCGGGTTCACGTCGAAGCGCGCGAAGTTCGAGCTCGAGATATCCACCCGGATCCGGTGACCTTTCTTGAAGACGTTCGACGTCGGATACATGCGGATCGTGAACGGATAGACGGTGCCGGGCACCATCAGCTTTTCTTCCGCCAGGGAGTCACGGAACCGGGCTCGCACGATGCCGTCGGCGATGTTCTGATCGAAGCCACCGGGGAAGTCGTGGTTGGGTGGATGCACGTCCACCAGCTTGGCGGTGAAGTCCGTGTCCAACGCAGAGGAAGACGCCCAGAGCTTCACCTCGATTTCGCCGGTCACCTCGACATCTTCTGTGAGCGGCTCCGTCTCGAACACCAGCACGTCGTGGCGGGCCGACAGCGGAATCGGCTCCTGCCAGTTCCAGACGTACTCGCCGCCTCGCTGGTCCCATGCGCCCTGCAGCATGATCCCGCCGCCGGAGGACGTGTTGCCGCCGATGGTGGGTACGGGGTTCTTGGGGTCGAACTCGTAGCGGGTCGATGACGAAGCCGCGGTCGGTGCCGTAGTCGAGAGACCGCCATCCCCTCCGAGGTAGAACGGAGTGTAGCGGGTGCGCGCCAGCGGCCACTCGTTCTCGTCCCGCCAGTAGCCGCCGTGGTTCTTGAGTCCGTTGGCGTCGCGGGACTCGTCCCCCGTGCCCATCACGAAGATCCGCACCTTGGTGGCGAACGGCGCGGCCCTCCCCACTGAGTTGTCCACTCCCTTGAGCCAGTGATCGTACCATTCCAGGCGCCAACCCAGCGGATCGGCGATCGCGGCTTCGGGACCGAAGCTCACCTGACCGTGCGCGGACGCACCCTGCTGCCCGTGGATCCATGGCCCCATGATGAGATACACGGGCCCGGTCATGGCCTTGGTCAACGCGACGAAGTTGCGGGCGGTGTTGCCGGCCCATGAGTCGTACCAGCCCCCTACCAGGTAGACCGGAATGTCCTGGTAGCGCTCGGGGTGGTCCATGATGTTGTTCTGGCTCCAGAACTCGTCGTTGGCCCCATGGCGCATGGCTTCCACCAGCCAGTCCTCGTACTCCGGCGCGAGCTTGAGCGGTGTGGTGCCGCGGCGGAGCGGCAGGTTCTCCAGGTAGGCGACCTTGTGGTCCGCCATCTCCTGGAGGGCCGCCTGGGTGCCGGGGTCGCGGGCCGCGTGGCTGCCGGCCGGGCTGCTCATGGCCACGATCCAGTTCCAGAAGCGGAGCTCGAAGGCGCCGGCGTTGCGCACGCTCTGGTACCCCTGGTTCGAGACGGCGTCCACGGGAATGACCGTAGCGAGCTCGGGCGCTCCCTCCAGGGCCACCGCGTGCTGGGTGCCGCCCACGTAGGACGTACCGATCATCCCGACCTTGCCGTTGGACCACGGTTGCTTGCCGATCCACGCCAATGCGTCGACACCGTCGGGGCCGTCATCCATCCAACGCCAGGTGCCTTCCGACGCGTAGCGGCCCCGAACGTCCTGCGCCACGAACGCATAGCCCCGCGCAGCGTAGTAGCGACCCATCTCCCGGCTGCCGTTCTTGTCGTAGGGCGTGCGCGTCACGATGGCCGGCACCGGCTCGCGCACCACCGCACCGTTCACCGTAGGCAGGTAGATGTCCGTGGCCAGGGGGACGCCGTCCCGCATGGCCACCATGACGTCGCGCATCTCGGCCACGCCGTAGCGGGGTGTCGAAGCCTGGGCAGCGACCGAAGAGGGGACCAGGAGTGGGAGTGCGGCCGACAGCGCGAGGGCGAGGGCGGTGGAGAGCCCGACCCGGGCGGCGACGGCAGGCCAGGTACGCATGGGGACGCTCCTGGAGAGGTGAGGTTTGGGGGCCGGGACAACCTAGGCAGGCAAGCCGGTGACTTGCCAGAACCGGCGCCGCGGGCGTAGCACTCTCTGCCCAACCCCCACACCAAGAGACTGCGATGCGATTGCGCTTCCCGCATCCGATGGTGCTCCTGCTGGCCACGATCGGGCTGGCTGCTGCCCTCACCTGGATCCTGCCGGCCGGCTCCTACGAGCGCGTCCTCGACGCCGCGACCGGACGCGAGGTCGTAGTACCCGGAAGCTACGCGACGGCGGAGCGGAGCCCGGTTGGCCCCATGGGCGCATTGCTGGCCGTGCCGTTGGGCATCGTCGCCGGAGCCGACGTGATCGTCGTCATCCTCTTCGTGGGAGGCGCCTTCGCCCTTCTCGACGGCACCGGTGCGTTGGCTCGGCTCGTCGGTGGGCTGGTAGGGCGCACCCGCAGCCCCTTCATGATCGTCGCGGCGGTGAGCACCGGATTCGCGACCCTGGGTGCGCTCGAGAACATGCACGAGGAGATCATCGCGCTCGTGCCGGTGATGCTGGTGCTCAGTCGCGGCCTCGGGTTCGGCGCAGTGACCGCGCTGGCGATGAGTCTCGGCTCCGCGGTAGTGGGCGCCGCCTTTGGACCCACCAACCCCTTCGCGGCCGGCATCGCGCTCAAGATCGCAGGGCTCTCGCCGCTGAGCGGCGGCGGCCTGCGCCTGGGCATGCTGATCGCCGCGCTCGCCATCTGGATTGCATGGACGCTGTCCCAGGTGGGCAAGGACGACGTGCGACCGGAGGTGACTGCGCCCTCTCTGGATCCTCCGACGAGACGCGACGCCCTGATGCTTGCGCTGGTGCTGCTACCGTTCGGCCCCTACGTGTACGGCGTGCTCCTGCTGGACTGGGGCTTCAACGAGCTGTCCGCCCTGTTCCTGGTAGCCGCCTACGCGGTCGGGCTCGTGGGTGGGCTGGGGCTGCGCGACACCACCGAGCGCTATCTGGCCGGGATGGCCACCATGTTGACCGGAGCACTTTTCGTTGGCCTGGCCCGCTCGATCTCGGTGGTGCTCACGGACGGTCGCATCATCGATACCATCCTGTACGGTCTCGCCACACCGCTCGAAGACGCGCCGGGGTTTCTGGCCGGCGGCCTGATGGTGGCCGTGCAGGCGCTCCTTCACATCCCCGTGGTCTCCAACAGCGGGCAGGCCGTGCTCACCATGCCGATCCTGGCACCGCTGGCCGACCTCCTGGGCTTCTCCCGGCAGGTGTCGGTGATCGCCTACCAGACCGGGGGAGCCCTTTCCGATGCATGGATCCCGACCAACGGGGCCATGCTGGCCATGCTGGTGGCGGCCCAGGTGCCCTACGGGCGCTGGCTGCGGTTTGCGGTGCCGGGGTTGTTGCTGGTCGCGATCGTCGGGTTCGTGGCGATGGCGCTGGCGTATTGAGGAATCCCCCTACTCCTCCACCGCCACCACCGCATCCTCCGCCCGATACCACTCCCCTCGGATCCAATCCGCCAGCATGCCCATCTCCTCTTCCGTGAGGATCTCCTCCTCACCGAAGGCGGGCATCCCGTCGTTGCGATCGCCGTAGTAGGAGGGGTGCTCGGGATTGTGCAGCATGCCCATGATCCAGGCGCGCGAGCCCCAGCCCGTGAGATCGGGCCCGTCGGGCTCTTCGTTCAGGCCTTCAAAGCTGTGGCAGGTGATGCAGCGCATCTCCTCGGTCTTGAGCAGCTCGAGGCCCTCGGCGATGGTGGCGGCGTCCGCAGCGTCCTGGGCTGCCTGCGTGCGCAGGTGGGCCTGCGCCGAGAGCGCGATCACGACCTTGGAGAGCTGCTGCTTCTGGGCGTCGTCCCACTGGGGCAACTGGCGCTTGACGAAGCGTACCATGCGCGTGGAACGGGCCAGCGCGGTCCCGCCGAAGTAGTCGGGCCCATCGATGCGGTCCGCATCCAGCAGGCCCTCCAACCACGCGCGACTTCCGAAGTCGTGGAGGTCGGACGCGGAAGGCTCGTCCGTGGGGATGATCCCCATGCCATCGTGTCCATCGTAACGATGGCAACTCGCACAGTTGCTGGCGAAGAGACGGGGGCCCTGCGTGTAGGCGTCATGGCGGAGCAACGTGAGCGCGCCGGTGGCCGGGATTCCTTCGGGGGCCTGGGCCAACTCGCGCACGCGTTCCGCGCTGTCCTCGGCTTGCACCTTGGCCAACGCGAACTCCGTGTCCACACCGTCCTGCGCACGTGCGCGCCAGGTCAGCAGACCGATCGCCGCCAGCAGCACGCCCAGCGTGCCGAGGTTGAAGCGGTGCCCCAGCCGCCAGCGACCGATGATGGGCATGAGCGCGATCACGCCGGCCACGAGGCCGGGTACCACGATCGCGCCCAGCACTTCCCAGCCGGCGGGGAAGTACTTGAGCCACTGGTACAGGAACAAGAAGTACCACTCGGGACGGGCCGCGGCGTACGGCTCGCTGGGATCGGCGGGCGCGCCCAGCTCCGCACCCCCCGAGCGCAGCACCAGGATCAGCACCGCTGCCATCACGGCCAGGCAGGCCACGGCATCGCGCAGCACCTGGTCCGGCCAGAACATGCCTTCCGGGCCCTGGGCTGGCTGCTTGACGGTGACGCCGTGCCGGCGGAACAGATACACGTGCGCCACGATCAGCAGGACGAGCGTTCCGGGCAGTACGCCGGCGTGCAGGGCGAAGAAGCGCGTAAGCGTGTGATGCCCATACTCCGCGCCCCCCACCATCAGCCGTTGCAGGCTGGGGCCCAACACGGGCGTGATGGACGCGATGCTGGTGGCCACCTTGGTGGCCCAGTAGCCCTTCTGGTCCCACGGCAGCAGATAGCCGGTGAGGGATAGGCCCAGCACCACACCGAGCAGACCCAACCCGAACCAGAAGTTCACTTCGCGCGGAGCGCGATAGGCGCCATCGATGACCACCTGCATCAGATGGAGCACCAACAGCACGATGGTCGCTTGCGCCATGTAGTGATGAACGCCGCGCAGCAGCCATCCGCCCCACATCTGGTTCTGGATGAAATAGACGCTTTCCCACGCGCCCTGGGCGTTGGCGCTATAGGCGGTCCAGAGCACGATCCCCGTGAGGAACTGCACGGCGATGGCGAAGGTCAGCGTGCTCCCCCACACGTAGCGCCAACGCGCACCACCGGGGATCGACTCGTAGAGCGCACCCTTGAGGATGCCCCGAAACCCGGTGCGATGATCCAGCCAGTCCAAGAAGGCGTTCATACGACGGCGACCTTCTCCTTCGTGCCTGGCCGGAAGCTCCGGAAGCGGACCCAGACCTCGTCGCCGTTCCTCACCTCGACGTCCAGCGAGTCCATGGCGCGGGGACTGGGGCTGGCGGGGTCGTTGATGGTGCCGTCGAAGGCGAAGCTGCTCTTGTGGCAAGGGCACGCGAAGCGCGTGCGGTCCGGCGCGATGCCCACGAAGCAACCTGCGTGCGGGCACACCACGTTCAAGGCAGCGACCTCACCCGAATCGGTGCGCCTCAGGTAGACCGCCCCCACGGGGGTGTTCGGGTAGGTGTTCCAGGCGTCCACCCGGTCGGCCTTCACCGCGAACTTCTTGGGCAGCCCATCCTCCGGTACCGCCGCCAGCTTCGTGACGAAAAGCAGATCGGGATCGGTGCGTGATCGCTTGAGCGGATCGAGGAGGACGGCCGCTCCGGGGATCACCGCGGCCAGCCCGGCGACACCACCGGCTGCGACGGCGAGGACACTCGCCAGGAACCCCCGGCGCGCGGGGGTCTCCTGGGGATCGGAAGAGGAACTCATACCAAGGTCCAGACGACGTCAGCAGGGGGATGTTCGGAGTCGACCCAGAATAGGGGGTGGCGCGGGTGCGAGCCAGGCGGCGGAGTGGGTCGAGCCCAGCGACCGGGCAAGGGTCCGGCGGAGAGAGGCTCCGGACGCCTGGCTTGGACCGCCCTCCAAGACGCCATCTACCTTCAGGAGCCCACCTGGACGGGCCCCCTCACGTTCCAGCGGTAGCCCCACCAGATCAGAAGCAGCCCCACCAGCTCGGCCACGTACAGCACCTCGGTGTGGCCCATGCGCGTGGCGGTCCCTCCGATGCCCGGGAGAATGGCGCCCGCCGCGATCAGCGTGTTGCCGATCACGCGGTGAGCGCTGTCCCGCTGGGAGCGGTAGCGCCAGGCTGAAACCAGCGCCCCACCCACCAGGAAGATGAAGGCGTAGGTGTTGATGAACGGGCTGAACAGCCGCACCCACTGCCACTCCATCACCCGACCGCTGAGACGGTGCGGCTCGACCAGCGACATGTCGATGGGCGTCAGCAGCACGAAACTGGAGGCCACCAACACAGCGGTGACCAACAGAGCGGCGGTGAGGTTGGCGAAGCGCCGGGAGTGAAGCAGATAGACGGTGCCCTGCGCCAGCGGCGCTCCCCCCAACAGGGCCCCCGAGATGTACCAGGCCCGGAACAGCGGCGGAGACCAGCCCAGCAGAGTGACGGCGCTTTCGGTGAAGGTACCCACTCCGTACAGCGCCACCCCCACCGCCCACCAAAGGACGTGCAGGCCGCGGGTGGCACGCCAGTGGCGGAACAGCGTGATCGCGAAAGGAATCGCGACCAGCGTGGTCAGGATCGGGATGAAGTGGACCGGGGTGCGCATGGCGCCAACGTAGGCCCACGCGTCCGCCGCCCGGTATCCGCAATCCTACGGACGGAGCATCCGCTGGGTCAGGCTACTTCCACCAGAGCAGCCCGATGCGGAAGCGGCCTGAGGTAGCCTGGATGTCCGGAATGTTGATGGTGCCCGCATCCACGGTGATGGACGTGAAGTCGCCGCCGCTGCCCATGAGCTCGAGGTCGAGAGCGAAGGTCTGCGAGAAGTACACGGACAATCCACCGCCCACGGTGAAGGCGCCGCCGTTGAAGCTGAGATCGCCGACGTTGTTGCCCCCGA
The DNA here is from genome assembly GCA_041390105.1 of Gemmatimonadota bacterium. Taxonomy (NCBI): domain Bacteria; kingdom Pseudomonadati; phylum Gemmatimonadota; species Gemmatimonadota bacterium. Next base: position 49,771 of record JAWKQO010000002.1, on the reverse strand, counting down.
TCATGGCGTCGTTCAGCCGAACCGCGCGGGCGGTGAAGGCGCCCTCCAGGTAGGGCACCCAGCTCCGCAGGGCGTTGGCGAAGTGGAAGCGGGCGCCCAGGTCCACGTGCGCCATGGTCCAATCGCCGTTGGGGGCATCCGGATCCTCGACGTTGAAGGCGGTGCCATCGGCACCCACGAAGAAGGTCACGATCCGGTTCATCCCGTAGCCGATCCGGAGCCCAGCGCCGCCGCCGTTCGCCTGATCGCCGCCTTCCACGGTGAGCCCGGCGCCCTCGAGCGCGAACCCGAAGTTGAAGCCGCGGGTGGTCGAGTTCTGCGCGGATAGATCGTTCAGGAGGGCCGACGCCGCCGTCAACGTGGCCAGCGCGGTCAAGGAACGCATCGAGTTGGGGCTCAGCATGGTCTCCCTCGGGATGTCGGTGTGCGCACAGGGTATGAGCCCCATGCAGGGTTCAGGCCATGAGGGCCCCGGGGGCCCGGCGGGTGCACGAGTCACCCACCGGGCTCCGAAGTCAGAGGATCACAGCCAGGATCAGCAGGTCATCGACCGGATCGAGCAGGTCCTCGAACAGGTCGAACACGTCTTCCACGATATCTACGATGCGGTGCAGGACCAGCGCTTCGGCTCCGGTGAGCGGATCGCCGTCCGCCGACGTGAAGGTCGGCTCGTCCGGGTCCCCGCTGATGGTGGCGAACACATCACCGTTCAGATAGAACGTCCCGCTCACGGTGGACTCTGTGCCGGAGACGTCGACCCGCAGCGACTCGCTGCCGTGACGGACGGTGAGGTCCACGTCGCCCATCTCGCTCTTGCCCTGCTCTACGCCGTGCACCGAGCCCTGGATCTCGAAGGCTCGGTTGTCGATGCGCACGTTGAAGTCCACGTCGAGCGCCGACTGGTCGGAACCTTCCGAGCCGCTCACGTCGATGTTGAAATCGAGCTGGTCGACGTCGCCGCGGATGAAGCCGCCCACCGTGATGGCACCGTGCCCAGCGTTCTCATCCAGCGTGGCCCGGTAGTTCAGGACCGTCCGGTCTCCTTCCACCACGAGGAGCCGCAGCGCGATGTCCTGAACACTGCCGTCGCCCTCGTCGATCAGGTCGGCATGGCCAAGCGGTTGTGCTACGTCGGGCTTGCCACCCACGTCCCGGTACACGATGAAGCGCACGCCCGTCGCCGGAGCGCCGGTCAACGACTCGTCCACCATGTAGCGGCCCGCGTCGGGGTCGTAGACGAAGGTCTTGCCTCGGTGCAGCGTCGAGATGATCGGTGCTGCAGCCGCACGTGGACTCATCGCACCGAGCTCCACCATGCGGCCTGCGAAGCGGCGGGCCGCGGCCGCACCTCCCTGCGCACTCCCTCTCAGCTCCGCCACGTCCATGGCGCTGCCCAACGCGATCTGCACCGACGGTCCGAACGTTTCGAGAGAAACCGCTCCACCCATCGCCACGAACCCCTTCCACCCCTCGCTGCCCAGCACCTGGTCCATCGCCTGGTAGTCGTCGAGCGCCGCCTCGGCGTCGAACGAATCCAGCGTCACCGGCCCCGTCCCCGTATCACACGCAGTCAAGGCTCCCGCCGCCAGCGCGAGTCCCATCCACCCCTTCCATCGCATCCTCATCATCCCTCTCTCCGTTGGCTCGGTGTGCGGACCCCTCAGAGTCCACCACCACTATCCCGCTCACGCAGCCGGGCCAGCTCCTGCTGTTGCTCCGGCCGGAGCACGTTCTTGATGCGGATCAGCAGCTCCAGGTGCGTCCGTTTGATCCGCTTTTCGATGTCCAACACACGTTCCATCTGATCCAGAGCACGGTCCTGATCGATCCGGGACCGCTGCAGGATCTCCTTGAGCGATTGCATTTCGTCCAACAGCTCCCACTGCAGCCCCACCACACGTCCCTGGAGCTCCTGGATCATCCGGCTGATGGCGTCCCGCTGCTCGTCGTTCAGATCGATGGCTCGCCGGTGCTGCATGACCAGCTCCGGCTCGAACAGCCCCTCGGCCCAGTCGGCTTCCGGTCCGGCCGTGGCCTGCGCGGCCACGGATCCGGGCAACGCCAGCCAGGCCAGCGCGAGCACCCACATGCGAATCCTGCTCAGCTTGAACGCATTCACGATCGATCTCCTGCGGGAGCGCCATCCGCTCCACCTGGCCAGTTCCAGCCCCCGATGCTGGGGACCGTCTTCATGATCTGGATCCCGGGCATGTCCAGCAGCTCGTCGGTCGGCGTACGCCATCCCGCGGTCGCGGTCGTGAACGCTCGAACGGTCTGCTCGAACTCCCGATCGGCTCGGGCCTGCGGACTCAAGAGCAGCAGCGCCGCGGCGGCGGCGGCCGCCGCCAGCGATCCGCCCGCCCAGAGCCAGCCCGAGCGGGGCCCCGCCCGATGCCGGCTTCCTCCCACGGAGACACTCGAGTCCTGCAGCGTCTCCTTCCACGTCCCCTCCTCCACCTGGGCCCGGACCTCCGCCATCATGCGGGCGAAGTCCGGCGCGGCTGCCCGGTCCTCCGAGCGGAGCCGCTGAAAGCCCTCCTTCAGCTCACCGTCCAGCCGCGGGTCGCTCACGGTTCCTCCTCTCCTGGAGAATGCCACGCAGGCGTGCCTTTCCCCGTTCGTAGTGCGTCCGAGCCGATCCCAATCCAACCTCCATCACCTCGGCAGCCTCCGCGATCGTGAGATCCTGGTAGAACACCAGGTGCAGCACCTCACGCTGACGGTCCGACAGGAGTTCCAGCGCCTCGAGCAACTCCCTGCTGCCCTCTGCGCGCAACAGATCGCGTTCCGGATGTTCGGAGGCCACGTCCTGCTGCTCCTCCGCCGCGAAGCGTTCGGCGCGCCTCTCCTGCGATCTCGCGCGGCGGTGGTGCTCCTGCGCGGTCCGGCGGATCACGCCGAACAGCCAGGTCTTGAACGCGGAGCGACCCTCGAAGCGCGCGCTCCCGGCGATCACCTTCAGGTAGGTGGTCTGGAGCACGTCCTCGGCGTCGGCCTCTTCCCGACCGCAGCAATTGAGCGCCCATCCGTAGCTCTCCTTGTGGAGCCAGCGGAGCTGCGCTTCAAGCTCGGTAGGAGTCATCAACCGGCGCCTTCCGGAGTTCGCATCGCCCCGTGTTCGTGTATGGGTAGCCTGGCCCCCCCGAACCATATGACAGGGGTCGGAACGGACCGCCCCCCGTGGGTCTTGGGGGGGCCGGACCGTGGAGCGCGCCCTTCCCTCCAGAGGTTCCGGGCCGCCCCGTGCGGGGTTCAGGCAGGGGCCGTGCCGGCAGCGCCGAACCTGGCTTTTCGGGGGGGAGCCGGCCAGCTATCGTCCGCCGCGCCGTACGGCTCCTTCAACCCCCAGGAAGCGCATGCCCGCGGAGACGCTGCTCGTGGTCGGCGGCGGGATCGTCGGATTGGCTACGGCCGAGCGCTGGCTGCAGCGCCACCCGGCCCATGAGGTGGTGGTGCTGGAGAAGGAGCCGGGCCTGGCCACCCACCAGACCGGACGCAACTCGGGCGTCCTCCACAGCGGCATCTACTACCGCCCCGGGTCGGCCAAGGCTCGTAACTGCATTCGTGGCAAGCAGTTGATGGAGTCGTTCTGCAGGGAACAGGGGATTCCCTTCGAGACCTGCGGGAAGGTGATCGTGGCCACCACCGAGGCCGAGCGGCCCCGCCTCGCCGAGATCCTGGAGCGGGGGCACGCCAATGGCGTGGACTGCCGTCGGATCGACGCGGCCGAGCTCGAGGAGCTCGAGCCCCACGCGGCCGGGCTGGAGGCCATCCACGTGCCGGGCGCCGGGATCGTCGACTACCGGGAGGTCGCGCTGCGGCTGGGGGAGCGTATCGAGCAGCACGGGGGCCGCATCCGCACCGCCTTCCCGGTCACGGCCCTCGAGGTGCGGGCGGGGCAGGTGGTGGCCCACGGTCCGGAGGGCGAGGAGATCGGAACGAGGGCCGTGGCCTGCGCCGGCCTGTTCAGCGACCGCCTGGCCCGCGCCTCCGGCCTCGACCCCGGCGTCCAGATCGTGCCGTTCCGGGGCGAATACTATGAGCTGAGTGAGCAGGCGCGCGGCCTCTGCAGGAACCTGATCTATCCCGTACCGGACCCGGCCTTCCCCTTCCTGGGCGTCCATTTCACTCGCATGGTGGGCGGGGGCGTCGAATGCGGCCCCAACGCGGTCTTCGCCTTCGCCCGGGAGGGCTATCACCGGACCGACGTGGACGTCGCTGACCTGTTCGAGGCGCTGGGCTGGCCCGGCGTCTGGCGCCTGTTCGCTCGGCATTGGGAGACGGGTCTGGGAGAGATGTGGCGGAGCTGGTCCAAGTCCGCCTTCGTGCGGGCCCTCCAGCGCCTGGTGCCAGAGATCAGGGCCGAGCAGCTGAGCCCCGCCCCGGCTGGTGTGCGGGCCATGGCGCTGGGACGGGACGGCTCCCTGGTGGACGACTATCTGATCCGACGGGAGGGCCCCATCATCCATGTCTGCAACGCGCCCTCTCCTGCCGCCACCTCAGCGCTGAGCATCGGGGAGACGGTGGTGGCTTTGGCCGAAGTGGACTGAGGCGTCGGCGCCTCTCCTTGCGCGCCCCGCCCCGGCGGCCCATCCATCCCCGGCCCCAACCGGGCTGGACCGCAGCGCCGTGCGGGCGCGTGGGACCCCACAGGTCAGAGCTTCCCTAGCACCCGGAGACCCCGTACATGTGGTCCGCCTTCGTCTCAGCGCTGGAACGTCTGCTCCACGGCACCGGCGACGCACTGGGCGGCTCCCTGGCGCTGGGGATCTTCGTCACGGTGCTGGTCATCCGTATCCTCCTGATCCCGATCATGTTGCCGCTGGCGCGCCGTACGCGTGAGCACCAGCGGGTGGCCGGCATGCTGAAGCCACGGATCAAGGAGCTCAGCCGCGAGCTGAAGGACGAGCCTGGGAAGCTGAACCGGGAGCTGAAGGCGCTGCACCAGGAAGCAGGGATCGGCATGATCGACAAGGCCGGCCTGTTGGGCGCGCTCATCCAGGTCCCGATCCTGATCGCGCTGTTCCAGGCGGTCTTCCACGTGTCCCAGGAGACGGGACTGGCCTCGGGTGGCCTGCTACTGGGCGTGGTGGCTGGAGCGGTCTCCGTGTTGGGTACGGTGCTGGGCGGTCAGGGCGGACCGGTGCTGCTCGCGATCAGCGGCATCCTGCCCATCGGCATCGGTGCCTGGCTGGGCGCGGGGATCGGCTGGTACCTGCTGGCCTTCTACTCAGGGTCGCTGCTGCAGAGCCTCTTGATGCGGGACGGACCGGCCATCACCGGCGAGAGCTGAGGGGAGTCGTCCGTCCGGTCGGGTGCGCCAGCCCGGTGACCCCGGGCGAGGTCAGCGCTCGCCCTCGGTACCGACCTTCGACTTTACTGGGCCCGATGGGAGCGCGAGCGTTCGGGGATGCCTTCCCCGTCAGAAGCCCCGGACGGTAGTGCCCCCGCGCTGAGCTTCGCGGCGCCCGCCACGCGCGCCTGGTTCGAACGCAGCTTCGCCGCGCCCACCCGGGCGCAATCGCTCGGATGGCCGGCCATCGCCAGCGGGGCGTCCACGCTGCTGCTGGCACCGACCGGCTCCGGCAAGACCTTGGCCGCCTTCCTGGTGGCCATCGACCGCATGATGTTCGGGCCGGCGGCCACCGACCCCGACTCCACACGGGTGCTCTACATCTCACCGCTCAAGGCGCTGGGCGTGGATGTCGAGCGCAACCTGCGCGCCCCGCTGGCCGGCATTCGCGCGGAGGCGGAGCGGCTGGGCCTGCCCTTCCACCTCCCCCGCGTGGGTGTGCGCACCGGCGATACCACTCCCCGCGAGCGCCGGGAGCTGATCCGGCAGGCGCCCGAAATCCTGATCACCACACCGGAGTCGCTCTACCTCATGCTCACCTCCAACGCCCGGGAAACCCTGCGCGGCGTGGAGACGGTGATCATCGACGAGATCCATGCCATCGCTGCCACCAAGCGGGGCACCCATCTCTTCCTCTCCCTGGAGCGACTCGAGCGCCAGCGCCAGCAGGGCGCGCCACTGCAGCGCGTGGGTCTGTCCGCCACGCAGCGGCCCCTCGAGGAGATCGCCAGGCTGCTGGGCGGCTTCGAGACCGCACCCGGCAGGGAGGACGCTCATCCCCGACCGGTGGAGATCGTCGACGCGAGCGCACCCAAGACATTCGACGTGCGGATCGAGGTGCCGGTCGAAGACATGGCCGCGCTCGGTGAGCCGCTGGCCGATGTCACTTCCGGGCCCGCCGCCGCCGGCCCGCAGCGCGCCTCCATCTGGCCGCAGATCCACCCGCGGCTCCTGGAGTTGATCCGTCAACACCGCTCCACCTTGATCTTCGTGAACAGCCGCCGACTGGCCGAGCGCCTGTCCACCGCGCTCAACGAGCTGGCGGAAGAAGAAATCGTCATGGCGCACCACGGCTCGGTGGCGCCCCACCAGCGCGCCGACATCGAGGATCGGCTCAAACGGGGTGCGCTGCCCGCGCTGGTGGCCACCAGCTCCTTGGAGCTGGGCATCGACATGGGTGCCATCGACCTGGTCATCCAGATCGAGGCACCCCCTTCGGTGGCGTCGGGCATCCAGCGTTTCGGGCGAGCCGGTCACCATGTGGGCGCAGTGTCCACGGGCGTGATCTTTCCCAAGTTCCGAGTGGACCTGCTTGCCTGTGCGGCCGTCGGCAGAGCCGTCCGCGACGGGTGGGTGGAGTCCACGGCCTATCCACGGAATCCGCTGGACGTGCTGGCGCAGCAGATCGTGGCCACGGTCACCGAGGAGCCCCTCCACGTCGACGAGCTCTTCGCCTTGGTGCGTCGCGCCGCGCCCTACGTGGACCTTCCGCGCGAAGCGTTCGAGCGCGTGCTGGACATGCTGTCCGGCCACTATCCGTCGGACGACTTTCGCGAGTTGCGCCCCCGGATCACCTGGGACCGCATCACGGGCGAGTTGGAGGCGCGGCGTGGTGCACGCATGGTCTCGGTCATCTCAGGGGGCACCATCCCCGACCGAGGCCTGTACGGCGTGTTCCTGGCGGGCGCGGAGCGTCCGGTTCGTATCGGAGAGCTGGACGAGGAGATGGTCTTCGAGTCGCGGGAGGGCGAGGTGTTCCTGCTGGGCGCCTCCTCCTGGCGCATCGAGTCGATCGATCACGACCGCGTCTTGGTCTCCCCCGCGCCGGGCGAACCCGGGAAGATGCCCTTCTGGCGAGGTGACGGTCCCGGACGCCCCATCGAGTTCGGCCGCGCCATCGGTGATCTGATCCAGGAGGTGCGTGCGCTCGATCCGGAGGCTGCACGCGCCCGTCTCGCCAGCGCGCACGGGCTCGACACCAACGCGGCGACCAACCTCGTGGCGCTGTTGGCGGACCAGTTCGAAGCCGGAGGGCAGGTGCCGGCCGCCGACCGCATCGTCATCGAGCAGTTCGTCGACGAGGTCGGGGACTGGACGGTCGCGATCCTTTCGCCTTTCGGTACGCGCGTGCATGCGCCCTGGGCCATGGCCGCCGCCGCCCGCCTGCGGCGCCAGTACGACGTGGAGGTGGACACCCTCTGGACCGATGATGGCATCGTCTTCAAGCTGCCCAACATCGAGGAGCCCCCACCTTCCGAGCTCTTCCTTCCGGAGTCGGACGAGGTACGCGACATCGTCGTGGATCAGCTGGGCAGCACGGCGCTGTTCGCCTCGCGCTTCCGCGAGAACGCGGCCCGCGCCCTCCTGTTGCCGCGGCAACGACCGGGCCGACGCACGCCGCTCTGGGTACAACGCCGACGTTCGGCAGACCTGCTCAAGGCCGCCGCGCAGTTCGCCGACTTTCCCATCGTGCTGGAGACCTACCGCGACTGCCTGAACGACGTCTTCGACCTCCCCGGTCTCATCGAGCTGCTGAAGGGCATCGAGGAGGGACAGGTGGCGGTGAGCACGGTGCAGACCCGCAAGGCATCGCCGTTCGCGGCGTCCCTGCTGTTCGGGTATGTAGCCAACTTCCTCTACGAGGGGGACGTGCCTCTGGCCGAGCGCAGAGCGCAGGCGCTCATGCTGGATCACGCGCAGCTGCTCCAGCTGCTGGGTGAGCCCGAGCTGCGTGAGCTGCTCGATCCGGACTCCATTGCCGCCGCGTCCGCACGGGCGTCCCGCACGGACGGTAGCCGGCCGCTACGAGACCACGACGACGTACACGACGCCCTGATCTCGCTGGGCGACCTGACGCTCGCAGAGGTGGAGGCGCGCGCGCTGCAGCCCGAGCGCATGGCCGTCACCCTGGGCGAGCTCATCCTGTCCCGCCGTGTGTTCTCGGCACAGATCGCCGGACAGGAGCGCTTCATCGCGGCCGAGGACGCCGCGCGCTACCGCGACGCGCTGGGTGTGCAGCCCCCCGCGGGCCTTCCCACCGCCTTCCTGCAGTCGGGCCCCGACCCCTTGGGCGATCTGCTCCGCCGCTATGCTCGTACGCACGGGCCCTTCACCGTGCAGGCGGCGGCCACTCGTTTCGGCCTGGGCACGGCACCGGTGGAGCGGGCGCTGGAGGAGTTGGGAGCCCGCGGCCACCTCGCGTTCGGCCACTTCCTTCCCGGTGGTCACGGTCGTGAGTGGTGTGACCCCGGCGTGTTGCGCGACATCAAGCGTCGCTCCCTGGCGCACTTGCGTGCCCAGGTGGAGCCGGTGGAGCCTGACGCCTATGCGCGGTTCCTGCTCGACTGGCATGGAGTGGGCGCACCCTCGCGCGGGATCGACGCGGTGTTCGAAGCGGTGCAACAACTGCAGGGGGCGCCGCTACCGGCCTCCGACCTGGAGCGTGGCATCCTGCCCGCGCGGGTCCTGGGGTACGACCCCCGCGACCTCGACGAGCTTTTCACCACGGGGGAGTTGGTCTGGCAAGGTGTCGAGCCGCTGGGCGAGCACGACGGGCGCATCGTGCTGTTGTTGCGCGACCAGATCCCGCTCCTGGCGACGGCGCCCACCGCGCTCCCCGGCGAGCTCGAAGCGCGCATCGTCGAGGCACTGCGCGGGCGCGGTGCGCTGTTCTTTCCCGAGCTCCTGTCGCTGACCGGCGGCTTCAAGCCCGAGGTGCTGGCGGCGCTCTGGCGGTTGGTGTGGTCGGGCACGGTCACCAACGACACGCTGGCACCGCTCCGCTCCCTGCGGCGCGCGCGCTCGGCAACCCGACGGACGCGGGGGCTGCGCCGGAGCCTCGCTCTGCCGCCGGGGAGCGCGGGACGTTGGTCGCTCTTCCCGTGGCCCGCGGACGTCCCCAGCGAGACCGAACGCGCCACCGCCCTGGCCGAGCAACTCTTGCAGCGCCACGGCCTGGTGACGCGGGAGGTGGCGCGAGCGGAGGCGCTGCGCGGCGGGTTCTCCAGCGTGTATCCGATTCTCAGGCGCATGGAGGAGGTGGGGAAGGTACGGCGCGGCTACTTCGTCGAGGGGCTGGGCGGCGCCCAGTTCGGGCGGGCCGGCGTGGAAGACCGGCTGCGGCGCGCGCGCGACCAGGAGGGCGACGAGGGCGGTACCGCGACGGTCCTCTGGGCCTCAGATCCGGCCAATCCCTACGGCGCTCAGCTCCCCTGGCCCGAGCGGACCGGCGCCCGAGCCTCCCGGTCCGCGGGCGCGCAGGTCATCCTGACCGCAGGGCGGCTGGCGGCCTGGATCTCGCCCGGTGCCCGACGCGTCCTGACCTTCCTGCCCGCTGACGAGCCCCAGCGCTCCCGCTGGATCGCCTCGGTGGCCGAAGGACTCGCGACCCTGCCCGAGACCCGGGCACGGGCCGCGATCGTCCTCGAGTCCGTGGACGGTGTGGCGCCGGACACCTCGCCGCTGGCCGCAGCGCTGGTCGAAGCCGGCTTCCGGCCCTCTCCCAAGGGGTGGCTCAGGCGCCGGGGGCGCGGAAGTGCCTGAGGGCGACACCATCCATCGCGCGGCCGCGACCCTGCGCAAGGTGCTCGAGGGCCAGGTGGTCCGCAGCGCGGCTCTCCCGAGGCACCAGGGCCCGAACCTCGAGGCGATCGACGGGCAGCGCGTCGCATCGGTCCGCGCGTCAGGAAAGCACCTGTTGATCGCGTTCGAGAACCAGCTCGTCCTGCGCAGCCACATGCGCATGACCGGTTCGTGGCACCTCTACCGTCCGGGCGAGCGTTGGCGCAAGCCGCGAGCTCGAGCGCGCGCCGCCCTGGAAACGAGCGACTGGATCGCGGTGTGCTTCAACGCACCGGACGTGCAGTTGCTCCGCTCCGCCGCCAACGAGCGAGCGTTGGCCGAGGTGCTCGGCCCGGACCTGCTTGCTCCCGAGTTCGATGCGGCAGCCGTGGCTCGTCGTTGGGCCTCCGTGCCCGAGCTGCCCATCGGGGTCGCGCTCATGCGGCAGCACCTGGCCGCCGGGATCGGGAACGTCTACAAGTCCGAGGTCCTCTTCCTGCAGGGCATCGACCCCTTCGCCCCGGTGCGCCAACTCTCCCACTCCACGCTGGAGGGGATCGCAGCCTGTGCGCGCTCGTTGATGTCGGCCAACCTAGGGCCAGGACGTCGAACCACCCGCCGCTCGCTGGACGGGGAGCCTCTGTGGGTGTATGGCCGCAGCGGAAGACCGTGCCGGCGCTGTCACACTGTGGTACGGATGCGACGGCAAGGGTCGGACGGACGTTCCACCTATTTCTGTCCGATCTGTCAGGCGAGCGGGCCCGCGACCAGGGCGTTCCAACCGGGCCTTGAGAGCAGCGGGTAAACTGCTCACCTGGCGTTCGGCTTGCCTCAACCTGGACATCTTGCGAACTTCGGCGCGCGAGTTGGAATTCACCGGCTCCGGACGTCGGGGTCACTGCACCGGATAGGTTCGATGCAGCTTCAGTACGAGAGGCCCGCTTTGCAGGCCTTCGGGTCCCTCCGGGAACTCACGAAGGTGGGTTTTTCCGGCTCCAGCGATGGGTGCACCATCGTGGGCCCGAGCGTGAACGGGAACGGAAACAACTTCCAGGCGAATTGCAGCCCCCGTTCGTAAGCCGCTCCGGGAGTGGACAACGAAGCCGGAAGGCCCCAGGCCTTCCGGCTTCTGTCTTTCCACGAGCCACTTCAGTGCTGCAGCACGACACTCACATTGTCGAACAGCTTGCCCATCTCGACGGGCGACAGCGGCAGCGCGCTCTTGAGGAGGCGGACGTTCGCCTCGATACCGGTGGTTGGATCAGGCACGGGTGGCCACGAGGGCCAATCGGTGGCGTAGACGAAGCGCTCGATCCCGATGCCACGTATGCGTTCCGCCAACCGCTGGTTGGCGCCCCGCACCCGCGCGGCCAACGCGGTGTCCGCACCAGCGGCCTCGGGCTGGAATACCACGGCGGCCACGTCGAAGCTGATCCGCGCGGGATTCAGACGTCTCTCCCGAAACGCCTCGGCGAAGGCCCCGAGCGCGGCATCGGTGGCGTCGTCGTAGCCGCCCCAGCCCGCCACGTGGGCGATCTGCACCGGGAGATCCGGCACCTGCGCCAGGACCTCGTCGATGAAGATACGTGCATCCTGGGCGCCATAGTCGTCTCTCCGGGTGCGCATGTGCACCACGACCGCGAATTCAAGCGCATCCAGTCGCTCGAAGAGCACGCGCAGCCGCGCGACGTGGTCCGGGTTGCGCAGATCCAGGTCGGAGTTTGTGAAGTGCAGCTTGAGCCCGGAGAGTCGCACATCGGCGGCACAGCGCTCAACCTCGGCCGCAGCATAGTCGCGCAGCGGATTCACGCTACAGAACGCCGTCAAGCGATCGGGATAGCGGGCCGCCTGCGACGCCACGAAGTCGTTTTCGGCACGCACCAGGCCGAGCTCGTCGGGGACGTTCTGATCCGGCATCCCGAACAGATAGGCATTGGAGAGGACCAGTCCTCGCTCGACACCGGCTTGGTCCATGGCCCGCAGCACGTCCTCGGCGATGAGGGCACCGGTGCCATCCGGCTCAGGAGCGGGCTCTCCCTCCACGTCGAGCGTGAGTAGCAGGTCTGCTGCAGCCTCGGAACGCAGGTGGAGATGGTGGTCGATCCGCGGCGCTACCGGCGGGGCGGGCGACGAGTCGCAGGCGAGCGTGACGAGGCCCAACAGTGCCACCGCGGGCAGCGAACGAGAGGTCCGCGCAGTCTGCAACGAGCTTCCTACCTTCCAGGGGGTCGAGGATCCTCTTCTGGGATCCCCGACGGCCCCGGAAGGTTTCGTCGCCCCGGCCCCGCTCAGACCTCCTGGGCTCCAGCCCTCCCGTTCTCCACCACGAAGCTGGCTCTCGTGCGCACCGGCGCGCCGGGACGGGACACGTAGTCCACCACCTGGTAGTCGGCGCGCCACTCGTCGGGGGTGACGGTGCAGGAGACGTAGCCACGCTGGCCGTTGAAGAGCTTCACATGCGGATTCATGGACAGCGTCTGCGGGATGGACTCGTAGGAGTCCTGACCGTCGCCGCCGGAGCTGATGGACGTGCCCACGAACTCGGTGGCGACCACCGGCGCGACCGCATCCTCGTAGTCGACCTTGATGTCGGCCACCCAGTTGCTGTGGATGTCCCCGGTAAGCACGACCGGGTTGGAGGGCCGGGTCTCGGCGAGGAAACCCGTCAACCTCTGGCGGGGCGCCACGTACCCCGCCCACTGGTCCAGCGAATACGACTCCGCCCCGTTCACGATGGCCTTTACTTCGGACATCATGACCTGATTGGCCAGAACGTTCCAACGCGCGTCGGAACGCGCCATGTTCTCCATCAACCAGCGCTCCTGCTCAGCGCCCATCATGGTGGCCTCCTCCAGATAGGCCTCGGCGCAGCGGGGCTTGCGACCGTCGCCGCACGGCTGGTCGGTGCGGTATTGGCGGGTATCCAACACGCTCATCTCGATCAGGCCGCCGAAGCGCAGGCGCCGGTACAGGAGCGCGTCGGGCCCGGTGGGCATCTGGGCGCGCCGCAGCGGCTGGTGTTCCCAGTAGGCCTGGTAGGCAGCGGCGCGGCGGAGCAGAAAGGCATCCCGGGGATCGTCGTCCTGAGAGATTGCCCCCGCATAGTTGTTGTCCACCTCGTGATCGTCCCAGGTGACCACGAAGGGCGCCCGCTCGTGCGCAGTCTTCAGCAGGGGATCGCTCTTGTAGAGCGACAGGCGCCGCCGATAGTCGGCCAGGCTCATGATCTCTGGGCCGTTGTGTTCGCGCACCCGCAGGTCGGGGCCGTATTCGTAGATGTAGTCGCCCAGGTGTACGACCAGGTCCACGTCTTCCTGAGCCAGATGCTGGTAGGCCGTGTAGAGGCCCTGCTCCCAGTGCTGGCAGGATACGAACGCGAAGCGGAAGCGGTCGCTCATCCCGCCGGCCGCCGGCGCGGTGCGCGCCCGTCCCACCGGGCTGGTGGCATCGTTCGTCATGAAGCGGTACCAGTAGTCCCGGCCCGGCTCCAGCCCGTCCAGCTCCAGGTGGAGCGAATGCGCGAGCTCGGGGAGGACGGTCTCCGACCCGGACCGCACGATCTGACGGAACGACTCGTCCGCCGCCAGTTCCCAGGCCACCGTCTGGACTCCCTCGAGCAGCGCGTCGCCCCGCAGCGGATCAGCCACCAGGCGCGTCCACAGGACAATGCCGTCCGGGGTGGGATCCCCCGAGGCCACCCCCAACCCGAAGGGATCGATGCCCAGCCGGCTCGGACGGTCCCCCCGGCAGGACGGAAGCGAGCCCAGGGCGAGGAGCGCGCCGAAATCCCGAACACGGCGCAGGAACTCCCGGCGGGTGCCGGGACCGACCGCGTGGAAGAGTGGAAGAACCGGGTTCGACATCGACATGCGCGTCTCAGGTTTGCGGTGCGGGGCGTGGTCGCCGTAGGCCGGTCGGAGTACCTTAGCCGGGTCGAGGGTGTGTCATACTATGCCGCCAGGGAGCCGGAGGATGCCACCACCGTCGTCGGCTCGTTTCCGGTCCGTGACCACGACGAAGCGCGCTGCAGACGGGCATGGCCGAATCTCGGAGGAGCAGGCGGGCCGAACCGGTCGAGAGTGCTGAGCCCATCCCATACGCTCCGTCTGGCCTTCTCCGCCATTCTGTTGGCCTTGAGCACGCTGCACCCTCCACCGGTTCAAGGACAACAGGGAGACGTCGATCCGGGTCGGGTGGAGGGCGCGCTGGAAGCTTCGGTCGGGGCGACGTCCCTCACGGGGAAGGCCGTTCCTCTCTGGGGTCTGTCCGCCGGTGTCTGGATCGGCCGTCGCTTCTACCTCGGCGGACAGGGACGCAGTCTCCCGGATGCTCTGGACCTGCAGCGGGCCGGAGGCGAGGAGCGGCTGCATTTCGGGTATGGAGGCCTGCAGGTGAGAGTACGCGCGTGGAGCCGCCCCGGTGCGGATGTGGACCTGGGCGTTCTGGTGGGCGCCGGTCGGGCCCGCCTGCGCGATGCGCTGGTCGGCTTCGAGAAGGGCGCCGACAACGCCTTCCTGCTGGAGCCCAGCCTGCGCGCCCGCCGGGGGTTCCTCGGTGGACGCCTTCACCTGGGCGCGGCCCTGGGGTTCCGCCAGGCTTGGGGGGTGGAGGACCTGCCGGGGTTGGTCCCGGGTGACCTGGGCGGCCCCACGGCGGCACTGTCCCTCTCGGTGGAGCGCCGCTGATGGCGACGGCTGAAGCCTCCACGCTGGCGGCCCCACTCGGGGACGCGCTCACGTTCCCGGTCCGGGTAGCCTGTGTCGACACGGGCTCCAATGCCATCCGCTTCCTGGCGGCCGACTTCTTCAGCGAGACCCGCTGGCACCCCGTCCACTACGAGCGCGTGCCCATCCGCCTCGGCCACCAGGTCTTCCTGTCCGGGCGCCTGGCGGCCGAGCACGTAGACGCCGCCGTAAAGGCCTTCGCCGGCTTCCGTGAGCACCTCGACCGCCTGGAGATCACCCACTTCCGGGCGGTTGCCACCAGCGCCGTCCGCGAAGCCCGCAATGGCGAGGAACTGGTCGAGCGCATCCTGACGGAGACCGGAATCGAGCTGGAGATGATCAGCGGCTCCGAGGAAGCCCGCCTCGTCCATCTGGCGGTCGGTCGACGGATCGATCTGCGCGAACAGAAGTGGCTTCTGGTCGACGTGGGAGGTGGATCCGTCGAGGTCTCGTTGGCCGACGATGTCGGCATGCTGTGGGCGCAATCGCACACCATGGGATCGGTACGACTGCTGGAGGAGCTGTCCGTGGCGGGCGACGATCCCGGACGGTTCCGTCGTCTGCTCGGCGAGTACGTGTCGGTGTTACGGCTTCCCTCCGCGGCCGCCTATTGGCAGCCGGCCGGCCTGATCGCGACGGGAGGGAACATCGAAGCGCTCGCCGACTTCGTGCATGCGACGCCGGACGAGCGAGGTGTGGCCCGCCTGGACGTGGATGACCTCACCTCGGCCATCGAGCTGCTGGCGCGCCTCTCCTTCAACGACAAGGTGGAGCAGTTGGGGCTACGCGACGACCGGGCCGACGTCATCCTACCCGCGGCCATGGTGTACGCGCGGGTGGCTGAGTTGGCTCAGGTCAGGGAGATCCAGGTGCCCTTCGTCGGCGTCAAGGAAGGCATCCTGCTCGACCTCGTCGACCAGTTCTTGTCGCGC
Source organism: Gemmatimonadota bacterium (assembly GCA_041390105.1). Lineage (NCBI taxonomy): Bacteria > Pseudomonadati > Gemmatimonadota > Gemmatimonadota bacterium. Next base: position 34,202 of record JAWKQO010000002.1, on the reverse strand, counting down.
CGCCAGCACGAGGAGCGTCAGCTCGACCAGATCACGACGGCCTCCGTGGCCCTGGGACGACGCTTCCTCTTCGACGAGGCACACGGACTCACCGTGGCACGGCATGCCGACACGCTCTTCACACAGCTCGGCGCCCTGCACGGCCTGGAGGCTCGCGACCGACTCGTCCTACGCGCCGCCGCCATCCTGCACGACATCGGACTGTTCATCTCCTACAAGCGTCACCACCACCATTCGCTGTACATCATCAGTGGCTCGGAGCTTCCAGGCTTCTCGCCGGAGGAGATGCGTGTGGTGGCCAACGTGGCCCGCTACCACCGCAAGTCGGGACCGGCACCGCACCACGAACACTACATGGCGCTACCCGACGACGATCGGGTGCGGGTGACGCAGCTGGGCGCGCTGCTGCGCCTGGCAGACGCACTGGACCGACAGCACTCGGGCATGGTCGACGACGTGCAGGCTCGCGTGGAAGGCATGGGGTTGAAGCTGGAGATGACCGGGCGCGGGGATCTCCTCCTGGAGCGCTGGGCGCTCACCAAGAAGAAGAACCTCTTCGAAGAGACCTTCGGGCTGAAAGTGAAGGTCCGGAACCGGGCTCCCGCAGACTGAGCCAGGGCGGGTAGGGCCGCGTGGCCTACCCGCCCTGTTCCTCAGGCCGAACCCTCAAGGACGGGCATCCCCGCCGTTGCCGCCCACGCGACGGCCGAGGGCGCTCACTTCCCGCACCACCACCGACAGGGGCGCGAGCCCCTGGGCGTTCTCGGTCTGGATCTCCTCGACCAGGCGCGCGATGCGAGCGGCACCCCGCTGCTCGGTCCTGCGCAGCGTGGACAGTGCCTCCTCGACGCCGCCTTCGCTCACCATCTCCATCAGACGCGCCACCACCGTGCGATGGGCCCGTCCGAGGTCTCCATTCAGCGCCTGGGCCGCGCGCTGCTCCCAGTGGCCATGGCCGGCCGTGCGGAAGATCTCCTGGCGTAGCCACGGCAACCACATCACCTCGGAGGCCGCGTAGAAGGCACGAGCCGCGTCGACAGCCTCGGCTTTCGTCTCCCGGGCGATGACCAGGATCTCGAGCAGATGGTCGAGGTAGCGAAGCGTGATCACATCACGTGCGAAGGCCGGGTCGGCACCCTGGCTGACGGCTTCGGCGACGCGCTGTTCGTAGACCGACTTGTCGAATCCCCGCACCACGTCCGGGAATGCGCGGCGGAGCGCCTCCAGCGAGGCGGCATTGCGCTCCACGATCGTCGCCACGGCTTCATCCGCGTTGGCATTTTCCAACACCCACCGCGTCGTGCGCTCGAACACCCGGGCCAGTCGCATGCGCCAGGCGTAGGCGGTGGCGGCGGGCAGGTCGCGTCGCTCATCCAGGGCCTTGAACACCCGGTGGTGGTCCGCCAGACGGGCAGAGATCAACCAGGCCCGCACCACTTCACCCGCACTGTGGCCCGTCTCAGACGCCAGCCGGTAGACGAAGGTGGCGCCCATCAGGTCCACCAGGTCGTTCGTGAGTTGCCCGGCGATGATCTCCTGGCGCAGGCGATGCCCGTGCAGGACCTCGGCGCCGGCCATCTGAGCCGCGCGGGGCGGGAAATAGTGCACGAGGTACGACGCCGCCGCAGGGTCATCGGGCACGCCGCTGTCCAGCGTGGCCCGTGTCGCGTGGATCTTGGCGTAGGACAGGAGGACGGCCAGCTCGGGCCGCGTCAGGCTCTGATTGCGGTCCCGTCGCTCCGACAGCTCCTCCCAGGTGGGGAGCGTCTCCGCGGCCCGGTCCAACAGGCCTTCGCGCTCCAAGCCGGAGATCAGGTGGCGGAAGTCGTCGAGGCTCTCCCCAGCACGTAGCTCGTCCAGCGACACGGCCAGGCTCTGCGAGTCGTTGTCGGCGAGCACGGCGTCCGCCACCTCGTCCGTCAGGTCCTCCAACAACTGGTTGCGGCCATCCAAGCCCAGGCGCCCATCCGTGACCAGAGCGTTGAGCAGGATCTTGAGATTGACCTCATGGTCGGAGAGGTCAACGCCACCCGAGTTGTCCAGCGCGTCCGTGTTCAGGCGCCCCCCCCGGAGCGCATACTCGACACGGGCGCGTTGCGTAAGGCCCAGATTCCCGCCTTCGCCCACCACCTCGGCGTGAAGCTCGGGAGCGTCGATGCGCACGGCGTCGTTGGGCGGATCGCCGGCGTTGGCGTGGCTCTCGCCGGACGCCTTCACATAGGTCCCGATGCCGCCGTTCCACAGGAGCTCGACGGGAGCCTTCAGGATGGCCCGCACCAACGCTTCGCCATCCCCCACCGGTACGTCCGCGGTCAGGCCCAGTGCAGAGCGTGCTTCTGGCGTCAACTCCACTTCCTTGGCCCCGCGCGGCACCAGCATCGCTCCCGGACTCATCACCGTGCGATCGTAGTCTGCCCAACTCGAGCGCCCGAGCTTGAACATCCGTTCTCGTTCGAGGAAGGAGCGCTCGGGATCCGGATCGGGGTCGATGAAGATGTGGCGGTGGTCGAAGGCGGCGAGCAGCCGGATCTGTCTCGACAGCAACATGCCGTTACCGAACACGTCACCGCTCATGTCGCCGATCCCGACCACGGTGAACGGCTCGCTCTGGATGTCCTTGCCCTTCTCGCGGAAGTGACGTTTGACGCACTCCCAGGCGCCGCGGGCCGTGATGCCGACGGCCTTGTGGTCGTACCCGTTCGAACCTCCGGACGCGAAGGCGTCACCCAGCCAGAAGCCGTACTCGGCAGAGATGGCGTTGGCGACATCGGAGAACGTGGCCGTTCCCTTGTCGGCCGCGACCACCAGATACGGGTCCGGGTCGTCGTGCGCGTACACACCCGCAGGCGTCGTGGCGTGTCCGTCCACCAGATTGTCGGTCAGGTCCAGCAGCCCGCGGATCAGGGTCTGGTACTGGGTCCTGGCTTCCTCGGCCTGGGCTTCGCGGTCGTCGAAACGCCGCAAGGTCACAAAGCCGCCCTTGGAGCCGGCGGGCACGATCACGGCATTCTTGACCATCTGGGTCTTGACCAGGCCCAGGATCTCCGTGCGGAAGTCATCCGGGCGATCGCTCCAACGAATCCCGCCGCGCGCGACCTTGGCTCCCCGCAGGTGCACACCTTCCATGCGAGGGGAGCGCACCCACACCTCGTAGAGCAGGCGGTGCCGGGTGAGGTCCGGCATGCGCGTGCAATCGAACTTGAGCGAGATGTACGGCACGCCGCCGGAGCGCCCCGTGGCCGCCCGGCCACCATGCCGGTAGTAGTTGGTGCGCACCGTCGCCCGCACCAGCGTCCAGGCGTTACGGAGCACACGATCCTCGGCCAGCGAATCGACTCGCTTCAAGCTGCTCCTGAAGCGTGCCTCGATCGTCTCCAGCTCCGCGTTGCGCGACTCCCGGTCCGGAGGACCGTCCGGATTGAAGGCCGTACGGAACGCCTCCAACAGCAACGCGGCCAGATCCGGATAGCGGATCAAGGTCGCTGGGAGGATCTGACGGCTGGGCACGGCCCCGAGCTGGAAGGCATAGGTCGCGTAGGCACGCAGCACCTCGACCTCACGCCAGGTGAGTCCGGCCTTCACCACCAATGCATTCAAGGCGTCGTTGGACGCGTCGCCCGCTCGCACCGCCAACAGCGCATCCGAGAGCAGCGTGCCCACCTCGCTGATCGTGATGGGCGAGCCGTCGGACCCCTGGACCTGGAACGCGTAGATGACGGTCTTGACCCCACTGGAATCCGTCAGATCGAAGGGGGTCACGCCCAGCACTCGCAGGCGCATGTTGTCCAGGATCGGCATGAAGTCCGACAGGACCAGCTTGCTGCCACGCAGGTACAGGTTGAGGGACGTCCAGCGCTCGCCGTCCCCCTCCTCGGCGGGGTTCCAGAGCAGAATGGACTCGCTCCTGCCGTCCGCGATCATGGCCTCGATCTCGAGGATCTCGCGGATCGCGGTGCCAGCGTCGGTGGCGACGCGGTATTCACGGCTGAACGCCTCCCCGTACCACTGACCGAGGCGGCGGGCCTCGTCGGGAGAGCGCACCTGCGCCAGCTCCTCGGCCACGCGGTCGGCCCAGCTCACGATGATCGCGAGCACCGAGTGCTCCAGCGCCTCGCGGTCGACGTTGTGGAAGCGGTCCGGCGGTGCCGCCAACGAGAAGTGCAGCCGGGCCTGATCCCCGGACCCCAAGGCCAGATGGTAGTTGAGCACTTCGGCCGCGAAGCGCTCCTTCAGCAGCGCCTCGACGTTCTTACGCACTTCGGCCGAGAAGCGCTCACGCGGGAGGATCACGGTCACCACGCCACCACGGCCCAGCCGGTCCTCGCGGGTCGCGACCCGCACGTCGTGCGTGTGGTAGGCCTTGAGGATGGTCTGGATCTCGCTGCCCACCACCGATGCAGGAGAGAGGAACAAGTCCTCTTTCGGCATCGAGTTGAAGATCGTGATGATCTCCTTGTAGTCGTGCGAGCCCGGATTGACGCCCGATGCCGACAGGATCTCCTGCAGCTTGGTGCGCAGGATGGGGATGCGCGCCGCGTCCTCCCCGAACGCCTTGGACGTGAACAACCCCAGGAAGCGGTCCTCGCCTACGATCCGACCGCCCTGGTCCAGCCGCTTCACGCCGATGTAGTCCATGCGGGCGCGTCGGTGCACGGTCGACTCGGCGTTCGTCTTGCTGATGATCAGAGTCGGACCCTGATCGACGAAGGGACGCATGCCGCTCGGGATCTGCGAGACGGGCACCGGTCGCGCGAACGACGAGCTGGACTCGTCGCGCAGAATGCCCAAGCCGGAGCCGTCCTCGACCTGGACACGCTTCTCGGGAGACGTCGGATCTCCTTCGATGCGATAGGCCCGGTAGCCGAGGAAGACGAACCCCCCGTCACGGAGCCAACGCAGGAACTCCTCGATCTCCTGGAGCTCGCTCGCCAGGGACGGAAGGTCCTGAGCGGACGACGACAACCGATCCACTACGCGATTGGCCGCGGTGATCATGGAGCCGAAGTCGTCGGTAGCCGCCACCACGTCCGTCAGCCGCCGGCGGATCTCCGCCTCCAGGAACTCGAGCGTCTCCGGATCCGTGACGCGACCCACCTCGCAGTGGATGAGCGACTCGAGGTCGTGGTCCTCCGGAGGGCGGACGTCGTAGACGCGGCCCTGCGGCGTACGCGAGACCTGGAGCATGGGATAGATGTAGTTCTCGATCTCCATGCCCTGCGAGTGCAGGAACTCGCGCAGCGTGTCCACCACGAAAGGTCGCTCGGAGACGTTGGTGCGGATGACCGTCACCGGAGCATACCAGCCTTCCTCGTTGTCCAGATCCGGATTGATGACCTGGACGTCTACGCGGTCGGGGCGACTGGCCTGCAGGAAGCGCAGGATGCCCAGGATCAGCTGGGCGAGCGACTCCGCGCTGCGCTCCCGCGCGAACTCGGGGCGGGCGCGGGTGAAGACGCGTTCAGCCAGGCGCACGGCCAAGCCTGCTTCATCGGGAGCGACGCGTTCAAGGAGGAGGTCGCAGACAGCGCCGGCCTCGGGGGATTTGGCCCGAATGGATTGGACGGCGGCCTCGGTGGCCTGGCTCATGGTCGGGGAAGAGAACCGTAGCGGTTGGGAGATGTGGAGTGTCCAAAAGCTATGTATGTGTCCCAGCGACGCAAATGGGCCGCGGGCCTGCGAATCTCCATGCAAAGACGGTTCCGCGGCACGCACGCGCGGGCCCCCATCGCCCTTCAGCGTGTCCCCTGCGCCCGATAGCTTAGGGAATGCGACTGCTGCATCTGGCCGACGTCCATCTGGACACACCCTCTCCGGGTCGCTCGGAGCTGGTGCGGCAACGCCTGCGCAGCGCATCGCGCGACGCCCTGCGGCGCGCCGTGGACCTGGCGTTGGCCGAGCAGGTCCACGCGGTGGTGATCGCCGGAGATCTGTTCGACGGGTCCCGCCTCTCCTTCGACACCGAACGCTTCCTGCTCGCCGAGATGGGCCGACTCGCCGAGGCCGGAATCCCTGCGATCTACGCCACCGGCAACCACGACGCCCCGGAGCTGGGGTCGAGGGCCTTCGAGCTCCCCTGGCCCGAGTCCCTCACCGTGGTGGCGCGGGCCGAGCCCGTGCGCGTCGAGATCAGCGCGCCGGACGGCACGCCCGTGGGCGCGGTCACAGCCATCGGCCACCCGACCTCCCACGAGACGCGGGACCTCTCGGACTTGCTGCCGCCACCGCCCCAGCAGCGACTTCCCGAGGTCGCGGTCCTGCACACCCAGGTACGGCGCGCAGAATCGTCGGATCGCCACCATCCCTACGCGCCGACGACGCTGGAAGCCCTGCTGCGGACCGGATACCACTGCTGGGCCCTGGGCCACGTCCACCGCCGCCAGGTTCTCCACACCGGCCCGCTCATCAGCTACTGCGGCAACCCGCAGGGTCGCACTTTCAACGAGACCGGGCCGCGGGGCGTCCAGCTGCTGGACCTCACCGACCCGCGGGCGCCGAAGGTCAGCTTCCACGAGACGGCCCGACTGCGGTTCGAGACCCTCCCCGTGGATGCCCTCGATCAATGCCACTCGCTGGACGCGCTGGTGCGCACCGTCGAGGCCTCCTGGAGGCACCGCCTGGACTCCGAGGGCTCCGGGGCCGACGAATGGATCGTCCGGGTGGAGCTGAGCGGCCCCTGCCCCCTCAGCCGCGAGCTCGCGGAGGCAGACGACCTGCGGGTGCTGGAAGACGAGCTGGCCGGCCGCCTGGGCGCGTTGGCGGTGGAGGTGTGGTCGTCCACCCATCCCGTGCTCCGTGTCGAGGACCATCTGGACCGGGACGACGTGCTGGGCGAAGCACTCCGCCTCATCGCGAACCTGGAGGCGGGGAAGGAATCCCTCTCCCGCGTCGATCCCGGGGAGCTGGCCGGCTGCGACGAGCCCGCTGGAGCCAGGCGCGATGACTATCTGCGCAGCCTGCTGATGGACGCGGGCCCCGGCCTGGTGGCGCTCCTGCGGATCCCGGATCCGGAGACGGGAGCGTGAAGATCGAGCGGGTGGCGATCCGCGGATTCGGGCGCTTCGAGGGGTTCGACTCCGGGCCCGAGCCCCTGGCCCCGCTGACCGTGGTGACGGGGCCCAACGAGAGTGGCAAGAGCACCTTTTTCTCGTTCCTGACCACGCTCCTCTACGGGTTCTCGCCGGCGGCCCTGGAGCGCCACCCCTACGCACCCTGGACGGGCGTGCAGATGGAGGGGGAGGCCGCGCTTCGCCTCGATGACGGCACCGAGCTGGTGTTGAAGCGCCGGCTGCTCGGCGCCCCCTGGGGTCGGCTGGAGGTCGCCGCCGCGGAGACGGACCTGCGCAACCGTCCGCTTCCGTTCGTCGAGCATGTCCCCCGCTCGGTGTTCACACAGGTGTACGCGCTGACGCTGGCAGAGCTGGGCCGGCTGGAGGGGGCCACCTGGTCGGCCATCCAGGACCGCATGATCGCCTCCTTGATCGCCGATGACGTCCGGCCGGCCAGTGAGGTGCTGGAGGAGCTGTTGGCGGAGGCGGGCGGCCTTTGGCGCCCGAACCGGCGGGGCAACCAGAGCAGCCGCGCCCTGGCCGACGAGATCCGGGATCTCCAGCAACGGCGCCGTGAGGCGGCCGAGAGGGATACCCGCGTGCGCGCGCTGGACCGCACCTGGGGGGAGCGACGCGAGACGCTGGTCCGCTTGCGCAGCGAGCGCGCGTCCTGCCTCGCACACGTGGAGCGGCTGGAGCGTCTGCTACCGGACTCCCACCGCCTGCAGCGTCTCGAAGCGCTCGCTGCCCGCGCCGCCGCCCCGGGAACGGCCAGCCTCCCGCTGGACCCGCGGGGCGAGCTGGAGCGTCTGGTGCGTGATACCGCGGGGCTGGGGGAGCGGGTGGCCGAGCTGGAGCGAAGCCGCCGCGGCCGGGTCGAGCGGGCCACGGAGCTGGGGGCGCGCGCGGCCCCGGTCCTCGAGGCCGAGGCCCAGTGGCGGGCAGTGCGCGCAGAGGCCCTGCGGGCACTGGCGGCCGAAACCGAGCTGGCCGCCCTGGACCGGGAACCCCGCCCTCCGGCCGACCTCGATTCCGTTGTGGTGGAGCCGCCCGCGGCCAGGTTCCCCGCTTGGATCGCCGCACTGGCCGGCGCCGCTGCCCTGGTGGCGCTGCTGGTCTGGGCCCGCTCCGGGAGCGGCCTGGCCGGCATCGTGGGCGTCGCCCTGGCCCTCCTGGCCGGATCGACCGGGGCCTGGGCCTGGTCGCGGCAGGCGCAGGAGCGGCGAGCCCGTGTCGACGCCGAGCTGGCCGCCGAGCGGCGTCGGACCCGACTGGACGAGGCCCGCCGGCTCGAGGAGCGCCGCGCCTCCCTCCTGCAGGACGTCGAGCGGGGCTCGGAAGCAGCCGAGTCCCTGGCCGAGCGCTTCGGGATCTTCGGGGGCGGAGGGCTGACCCGGACCCTGGAGGAGCTGGAACGCCGCCGCACCGAGGCGGGCGCCTGGTCCGCCGAAGCACGCTCGCTCGCCGAAACCGCGGAGGCCCTCGCCGAGGAGCACGAGGCCGTCCGCGCTCGTCAACGGGAGACCGAGGATGCCCGTGCCGCCCTGGTGGACCGACTCGAGCGTCTTGGAGAAGGGGATCTGGAGCGCGGAATCCAGACGGTCGAGCAGACCCGTGCCCAGGGCGGGGAGGCGCGGCGACTGACCGCGGAGATCGAAGCTCGCCACGGCAGCGTTGCCGGCCTGCGGGTGGAGCTGGAGCGTCACGCGGCGGAGCTGGGCCCCGTGCGTGAGGAGGCCCTGGCCGAGGCCCGAGCGCAGGTGCAGGAGTTCACCGAACAGATCGAGGACCTGCGGGGCGAGGTCGCCGGACTGGAGAAGGACCTCACGCACCTGAAGAGCGGGCCCTCGGTCGCGGACGTGGACTCCGAGATCGAGAGCCTGAAGGAAGAGCGCGCGCGTCAGGAGCGGGAGCGCGACCGCAAGGTGCTGCTGGCTCGGATCATCGAAGAGGCCGACCGCCGCTTCCGGGAGCGACATCAGCCGGACGTGGTCCGGCGCGGTGCCGACTACGTGGCCCGCATCACCAGCGGGCGCTACCGCTCCCTGACCACGGGCGAAGGGCCGGGCGACGCCATGCTGTACGTGAAGCACAATGGCGGGCCCGGCATCGACGTGGCTGGACCCTTGTCCACCGGGACCAAGGAGCAGATCTACCTGGCGCTCCGCCTGGCGGTCGTCGACCACCTCGACAGCGGCCGCGAACGACTGCCGCTCTTCCTGGACGAGAGCTTCGTCAACTGGGACGCGGAGCGCCGCGATCAGGGCTTCCGCCTGCTGCGCGAGTTGTCGCGTTCCCGTCAGATCTTCGTGTTCACCTGCCATCGCGATCTGGCGGATCGCCTGGACACGCTCGGGGCGCGTGTGGTGCGGCTGGGAGACGGCGAGCAGGTGGAGCTCTGGTGACCGACCCGGCCGACTCGCCCCTCGCGTTTCGGCGGACCGGTGAACGAGGACCACCGCTCGTGCTCCTGCACGGGTTCGCAGGCAACCAGAGCACCTGGCGATTCTGGGTGCCGGACCTGTCGCGCGACCATCAGGTCTTCGCGCTCGACCTCAAGGGGTTCGGAGACTCGCCCAAGCCGCGGGACGGCCGCTATTCCCCGCACGATCACGCGGCCTTGCTGGACGCGTGGCTCGATTGGGCGGGCCTCGAGCGCATCACCCTGGTGGGGCACTCCCTCGGGGGCGGGGTGGCGTTGCTGAGCGCCCTCCAGCAGGAGCGCAGCGCACGCCGCGTCGAGCGCCTGGTCATCGTGGCGGGCCCCGCCTTCCCGCAGCCGTTGCCGCGGTTCATCTCGCTGGCCCGGGTACCGCTGTTGGGCCGGGTGGCGCTCGGCCTGCTGTCGCCCGAGCGGGTGATCCGTATGGCTCTGTCGTCCATCGTATTCGACCCAGCAGCCGTGGACGAGGTGTGGGTCCACAACTACGCGGAACCGCTGGGACGACGGGGAGGGCGCTATGGCTTGCTCACCAGCGCACGCCAGATCCTCCCACCGGATCTCGACGCGTTGACCGACCGCTACCCCGCCATGACGCTGCCCACCCTGCTCCTCTGGGGTCGGCAGGACATCGTGGTGCCCCTCTCCATCGGCCAGCGTCTGAGCCGCACGCTTCCCGATGCGGAACTGGTGGTCCTCGACCGCTGCGGTCACGTCGTTCCGGAGGAACGCCCGCGCGCGTCACTGGCGGCGATGCGGCAGTGGCTTTCCCGACACCCCCTGCCCGCTACTCCTCCTCTTCGATCTCCGCGCTGAACGTCACGCGCACCGCTCCTTCGAGCGAACGCGCCGTGGGGCACTTCTGCGCATGCCGCTCCAGAGCCCGGTCCACCGTCTCACGACTTCCAGACGGGATCCGCAGTCGATACGCCACCTGGATCTCCACGAGCGTCGGGATGCGATCCCGCTCCTCGTTGATCCCGGTGACGTCCGCCTCGATCGCGTCCGGAGCCAGCCGAATCCCGCGCACCTCCAGTGCGCCATTGAGTGTCCCCAGCATTCAGCCGCCGGTGGCAGCCACGATGTAGTCCACGGGGAGCGGAAGGTCCCGCGCATCCTCCAGTCCGTAGTGCCGCTTGATGGCGCCGTGCACCCCCATCTCGAAGGTGGTGCCCGTTTCCAGCCGGGCGCGTCGGTGCACGCCTTCGACCTTCGCAACCTGAGAACGGCTGGTGTAGAGAGGCTCGCTCATGTGCTTCCTTCGTTGGGGGAACCGTGCTCCTCGGCGCCGGGCTCCCGGGGATCCGCTGGCGACGGTGGATCCTGCATCCTGTGCTCGAAGCCTTCGCACGTCCATACCGGGAGCGGAGGGTAACGGGCGAAGCGGGGATCCGTGCGCGAACGCTCGCAGAGATGGAAGCGGGAGCCCCGCCGGCTCTCGATGACGCGGTGATGCGCGCAGCGAGCGCACAGACCGATCGTCACGCGCGCATCCCCAGAAGACCGACCTGGCGCCCGGCGTCACCCGCACGGTGCGAGAACCAACGGCCTCTCGGCGAGCAGCGGGTGCACTCCCCCGAGGTGGACACCTGATCGCTGCGGACGCCGCCCGCCTCGGCCTGACTCCGCAGCAGAGCGGGCAGATCGACCGGGGTGGGGCCGTCCGGACGGGAAAGCCCCAGCTCCTCGTGGATCTCGGGGCCCACCTCGTAGCACCGTCCGCAGATGGACGGTCCCAGGTGCACGTGGACGTTGGCCGGGTCGGATCCCAACGCCTGCAAGCGCTCGAGACCCGCAGCGAGGATGCGGGCAGCCACTCCCTTTCGCCCCGCGTGCAACAGCGCCAAGGCGCGGCGGCGGGGATCGACCAGGAACACAGGGACACAGTCCGCCACGCTCACCGTGAGCAGCACCCCCGGCCGGGCGGTGGCATGACCGTCGGCGGGGTCGGTGATCCACAGCCCGTCCGGCAGGTGGTCGTGCACCAGGACGAGGGCTCCGTGTACCTGGGGCGCATGCACCACCGTGGCGAAGCCGCTCTCGGCTCGGAGCGACAGCCAGCGATCGGCCGCACCGACGGAGCCCCCGCCGAACAGGCGCAGATCGAAGGGGTGGCCGCCGGTTCCCGGGTGCGTGACGCGCGCCAGGAGCCACGGCCAGCGTTCCTCCCAATCCGCGACCGCCCGCCAGGGCGTAGCCCCGCCCGTGGCCCCGCTCATGCGTCGCGCCTCCTCGGAGGGGACACGCTGGGGCTGCCGCAGGGGCGCTCGCCCCCGACGCTGTTTTCCTTAGCTTTAGGCCACTGCACTCGGCTCTGCCTTTCTCCAGCGGACCGGACGAACCCCGGACGATGAACGACATCCTCTTCGACGCCTCGAACGCCGCCTACGCCCAGGACCTGTACGAACGGTACGCCAAGAACCCGGATTCGGTGCCGGAAGCCTGGCGACGCATCTTCAAGGAGGCCGCGCTCACGCAGGAAGCCGGGCTGCTGAAGCCCGAGGCGCTGGGCGGGAATGGCCGCTATGCCCCTCCGGTAGCTCCGCCCGCTCCACCCGCCGTGGCGCCGAGCGTACCGGCTCCGGCCCCCGCCGCGGCCGCGGCCGTGGCCGAGGCGCCGCCCCCCCGCACAGCCGGCGCCGCGGCCGCAGCCCCCGTCGCGACCCCGACCCTGGACGAGCACCTCCTGCGGGTCGTGGCGCGGGGGACGTCGTTCGTGCAGGCCTTCCGCGACCACGGACATCAGCTCGCACTGTTGGACCCCCTCGGAAGCGAGCCTCCCGGCCATCCCCAGCTCGATCCCGAGTTCTTCGGGACCTCCATGGAGGAGTTGGAGCGCATCCCGTCGTCGGTGGTCCTGGGCCCCGACGCCGAGGGCTCGCTGGCCAGCGAGCTGCGGCTGCTGCAACAGGTGTACTGCGGCTCGATGGGTTTCCAGTTCGAGCATCTCGAGGACCCCGTGCGAGCACAGTGGCTGTGGGATGCGGTGGAGACGCGCCAGTACACGCAGTCGTTGACGGAGCGGGAGAAGATCGGGCTGCTGCAGCGACTCACGGAGACGGAGGGCTTCGAGCAGTTCCTCCATCGCACCTATCTCGGCCAGAAGCGCTTTTCGCTCGAAGGCACGGACATGTTGGTCCCCATGCTGGACGAGGCGATTCGCGAAGGCGCCCGGGATGGTGCGGAGCAGGTCGTGCTGGGCATGGCCCACCGCGGCCGGCTCAACGTGCTGACACACATCGTCGGTGTGCCCTACGAGAGCATGCTGGCCTCGTTCGAGGGCGCCCCGCGCAAAGCGCTCGGCGCCGTGGAAGCCGGCACCGGTGACGTGAAGTATCACCACGGCGCTTCCGGCACCTACCTCCTCGAAGACGGGAGCGACGTGGCGGTGCGCCTGGCCCCCAATCCCAGCCACCTGGAGTTCGTCAATCCGGTGGTGGAGGGAATGGCTCGCGCCGAACAGCTCGAGTTCGGTGACCAGAACGTGCGCTCGGTGATTCCCATCGTGATCCACGGTGACGCAGCCTTCGCCGCGGAAGGCGTGGTGGCGGAGACGCTCAACCTGGCACGGTTGGCCGGCTACCGGACCGGGGGCACGATCCACATCATCGTCAACAACCAGATCGGGTTCACCACGGAGCCCCAGGAAGGGCGGTCCACCCGCTACTCGTCCGACCTGGCCAAGGGCTACGACATCCCGGTCCTCCACGTCAACGCAGACGACCCCGAGGCCTGCCTGGGCGCCATCCGGCTTTCGATGGCGTACCGCGCGCAGTTCCATGACGACATCCTGATCGACCTGATCGGCTACCGTCGGCACGGCCACAACGAGGGCGACGAACCAGCCTATACGCAGCCGCGCCAGTACGAGATCATCCGTTCGCATCCCACCGTACGGGCGCTGTGGGCCCAGCGACTCATCGACGAAGGTGTCGTCAGCGAGGCGCAGTCCGAGCAGATGAAGGACGACTACACGGCCCGCTTGCGCGCCGTGCAGGAGGTGCTCAAAGCCGACGACAGTGCACCTCCGCCGCCGGAGCCGGGCGACGAAGCACCACGTAGCGACGTACCCGTGCTCCCCTGGGCAGAGTTGGCCGAACTGAATCGGAAAGCATTCAGCTGGTCGGACGACTTCACCGTCCATCCGAAGCTGGTCAAGCAGCTCGAGCGTCGGGTGGAGGGCTTCGGTCCGGAGGCACGCCTCGACTGGGCCCATGCCGAGACCCTGGCCTTCGCCTCGCTGCTCGCCGAGGGGATCCCCGTGCGGTTCTCCGGCCAGGACGCGGAGCGGGGCACCTTCTCTCAGCGGCATCTGGTTCTCCACGACGCCAAGACCGGGTCCGAGTGGGTACCCCTGCAAGAGATGGGGGGTGCACGCTTCGAGGTGTACAATTCTCCGCTGACCGAGACCGCCGTGCTCGGATTCGAGTACGGGTACAGCGTGGCCGCGGACAGGGATCTCGTGTTGTGGGAGGCCCAGTTCGGCGACTTCGTCAACGTGGCCCAGGTGATCCTGGACCAGTTCATCAGCTCGGGGGCCACCAAGTGGGACCAGCACTCCCGGCTGGTGCTGCTGCTGCCGCACGGGCATGAGGGGCAGGGACCCGAGCACTCCAGTGCACGCCTCGAGCGGTTTCTGCAGCTGTGCGCCGAGGAGAACATCCGCGTCGCCTACCCCACCACACCGGCGCAACACTTCCACTTGCTCCGCAGACAAGCGCACACGCTGCCGGAGCATCCCTTGGTGGTGATGACGCCCAAGAGCTTGCTGCGGCTTCCCGCAGCCGCCTCTCCCGCCGCCGAGTTGTCCGAGGGTCGCTTCCAGCCGCTCCTGGACGACCCGGTGCAGCAACACCACCGCGAGCGGGTCCGACGCCTGGTGCTGTGTAGCGGCAAGTTCTATTACGACCTGTCGGAAAGCGAGCTACGCTCCCAGGCCAGTGATGTGGCGATTGCCCGGGTGGAACAGCTCTATCCCTTCCCCGGAGAGGAGCTGGAGGACCTGGTGCGCCGCTACCCTGCGCTCGATGAGGTGGTCTGGGCTCAGGAGGAGCCCCGGAACATGGGAGCGCTGTCCTTCGTCGGACCGCGACTGCGGGTGGTCATCCCCCGCACGATTCCGCTGCGCCACGTATCGCGCCCGGAACGCGCGTCTCCCGCGGAAGGAAAGGCACAGGACCACAACGCCGAGCAGGCGCGCCTCGTGCACGACGCTCTGGTGACGCTCGAAGGACGTTGACGAAGCGTGCCGCACGCTCCCACCGGAGCGTGCGGCCCCGGATCAGTCCTCGCCGTACTTCTCCCGCTGCAGCGTGGCGGCCTGACCCACCCAGCCCTCGCGCCGGATGCGTCCGTGGAACTCTCCCAGCTGGCCATCGATCCGCTCGATGTCGGCCTCGCTCCAGACGGCCATGTCGCGATAGCTGCGGATCCCCAGCGAGTGCAGGAGCTTCTCCAGGGCCGGGCCGACGCCCTTGATGCGCTTGAGATCGTCCGGCGTGGGAAGGGGCCGTCGCTCCAACTGTGCGATCCGGGCCCGAAGCCCGGCGATCTCGGCGGAGTGCTCCGCCGAGATGCGTCCACGCGCGTCCGTGGCCTCCCGCAGGCGTGCTCCCAGTGCGTCCCGTTCGGCGCGACAGGCAGCCAGCGCCTCGGCGCTCGCCTCCAACTCGGTGACCCGGATGGCAAGGTCGGCGCTGCGCCCCTCGAGGGCGGCCGAGCGCTCCCGCTCCTCGCCAAGCCTCGCGTCGAGGGCGACCACCTTCTCGCGCAGGGCGGCCAGGTCACGATCGGAGAGCTCCGCCGTCTGTAGCAGGCGCGCGTTCTCGGCGTGGGCGGCTTCCAGGTCGACGGTGAGGGGCTCCAGGCGAGCCACCTTGCCCCTCAGGGCTTCCAGCTCGGCGTAGCGCTCGCGAAGCTGCTGCTCCAGCCCGGGGATCTCTGCGACGCGGGCTCGCAGCCGAGCCCCCTCTTCGCCGAGGCGCCCGGTCTCGACAGCGTGTTCCTTCTGCACGAGCGCGATCTGGTCCTCCCGCTCGCGTAGGCGGTCGACCAGGGGCTCCAGGGCCTGGATGCGCTCCTCGCGATGCGACAGGGTGCTCTCCAGCTCCTGGAGGCGGGTCCCGCGCTGGGAGAGCTTGGTGGCGAGGTCGTTCCGGTCACGCGCCGCCGCCTCGGCTTCCACCCGGATGGCGCGCAACTCCACTTCGTACTGGTCGGAGCGCTCCAGGGCATCCGCGAGGCGGTCGTCGAGTTGCGCCAGCTTCTGCTTGAGGTGGGCGATCTCGCCGTCGCGCTCCGCCAGCAGTCGCGCCTCCGCGTCGAGGTCGTCCTTGAGCGCGGTGACCCGGCCGCGTTGCGCTTCCAGATCCGTGCTCAGGTGGTTGATGCGGCCCTCGCGCTCGTCCAGCTCCGTCTGGTGACCGCGGTGCACGTTCTCCAGCTTGGCCAGCCAGCCCTCTTCGATGGCCCGCACGCGGCGGCGCCAGCCGTCCTCGTTGTCACGCAGTCGGCGCGACGCTCCCCAGTGCGTGAGCAGCCACGCGACTGCTGCACCTACCACGGCAGAGCCCAGGAACCACGCCCAGAGCTCGGTGATCAGCTGTTGCATGTTCGTCCTTCCGAGGAACGCCCGGAGCCATGATTCCGGAGGGGGACATCCCTGTTCTGCTTGCAGAGCGCCAACGTAGAGATGGCCCGAACGGGTGGGCAAGGCGACGGGTGCACCGCTCACACGGGGCAGTTACTTTTGCGCCGGGCGTGGCGCCGCCCCGACCCGACCGCCGGACTTCGAGCTCCCAACGATCGACCCGCCATGCAGATGCAGATCGTCTCCCTCGTGGGAGCGCTCCTGATCCTGTCCGCGTACGTGGCCAACCAGCGCGGCTGGCTCGGTCCCCGGCACCGGGCCTACAGCCTCGTCAACCTGATCGGCGCCCTCCTGCTCGGATGGGTCGCAATCGTCGACAACCGCTGGGGCTTCATCATCCTGGAAGGCGTCTGGGCACTGGTCTCCATCCCACCTCTGATCCGGCCGCCGACAGGCCCGCTCCGATGAGCGCGCACGCGCTGCACGAAGCGCTGGGGGCGGGCCTCGATCGTCCCGTCGCCTTCCTGGACCTGGAGACCACGGGACTTTCGCTCAAGAACGATCGGATCGTGGAGTTGGCGGTGCTCATCATCCATCCGGAGGGGTGGATCGAGGAACGGGAGCGCCGCTTCAACCCGGAGATGCCGATCCCGCCGGAAGCGAGCCGGGTGCACGGCATCACCGACGCCGATGTGGCGGATGAAGCGCCCTTTCGGGCGCGGGCCCGTAGCCTGGCCGACCTGCTCGAGCCCTGTGACCTGGCCGGGTTCAACATCCGGCGCTTCGACCTGCCGATGCTGATCAACGAGTTCCGCCGAGCCGGCGTGGTCTTCGACGTGCGCGGCCGTCGCCTGATCGACGTGCAGCTGATCTTCCACAAAGAAGAGCCCCGCGACCTCACGGCCGCCGCTCAGTTCTACCTGGACCGCACGCCCACGGACGCGCACACGGCCCTGGCGGACATTCGTACCTCCGCCGAAGTGTTCGCCGCGCAGCTGCAGCGCTACCGACACCTCCCGCGCGACCTGGCCGGGCTCCACCGCTACTGCGACGAGATCTCCCCCTTCGAGACGGAGTTCGACCGCTGGTTCGAGCGGGACGAGGAGAACCTGTTGGTCTTCAAGCGTGGAAAGCACCGCGGCAAGCGGCTCCGCGACGTCGCGGCGCAGGAGACCGACTACCTGCACTGGATGCTGGGTGCCGAGGACATGGATCCGGAGGTGCTGGCGGCCGTCGAGCGCGCGCTGAGCAGCCCTGCCCCGGACCCCAACCAGCAACCCCTCCCCCTGCCCGACGGCGGCCAAGCACCATGAGCGAACGCGCACTGTTCGATCTGACACGGCGCCTCATCGACACTCCCTCCGTGACCGGCGACGAGGAAGCCGTAGGAAGCCTGATCGCGGCCGAGCTGTCGGCGCGGCGGTTCCATCCTCGCTTTCAGAGCGTCGACGATCACAGGCGCAACGTCTACGTGCTGGAACCGCAGACGCGGGTGGTCTTCTGTACCCATATGGACACGGTGGCCCCCTACATCCCGAGTTCCGAGGACGACACCTGGATCCACGGCCGAGGCGCGTGCGACGCCAAGGGCATCCTGGCCGCCATGGTGGTGGCTGCGCAGCGACTGCACGAGCGGGGGCATACAGACGTGGGCCTCCTGTTCCTGGTCGGGGAGGAGACGGACAGCCAGGGGGCGCGGGTCGCCAACACGCTGGACAACGAGGTCGCCTACGTCGTGGTGGGAGAGCCCACCCAGGGAACGCTGGCGAGCGGACACAAGGGTGTGCTGGCACTGGAGATCACGGTGCAGGGACGGGCCGCCCATTCGGCGTACCCCCATCTTGGAGACTCCGCCATCCACCGCCTGCTCGACCTGCTGGATCGCCTGCGAACTCTGGACTGGGGCTCCGACCCGGTCTTGGGAGAGGCCACCCTGAACGTGGGCACCATACAGGGCGGCGTGGCGATGAACGTGGTCGCACCCTCGGCCCGCGCCACCGTCGCCATCCGACTCGTCGGGTCCGCGTCGGATGCGTTGGACCGTCTGCACGAGGCCTTGGGCGACGATCCAGCCGTCCAGACCCGGATCGTTTCCCGGAGCGACGCGGTACGTTGTCATACGGTCGAGGGATTCCCGAGCGAGCCGGTCGCATTCGGAAGCGACCTGTTCTATCTCGACCGCTGGGGCCGACCGCTGTTGATCGGTCCTGGATCGATTCACGTTGCACACACCGACGGTGAGCGGATCGCCAAGCGCGATCTACTGGACGCCGTCGACATCTACGTCCGACTGGCGGAAAGGCTGCTGGCATCATGACCTCCCCCAAGAAGCGGGTGGCCATCCTGGGCGCGACCGGCAACGTCGGGCAGCGCCTCATCGAGCATCTGGCGGGGCACGCCTGGTTCGAGGTCGTTCGCGTGTGCGCCTCGGAGCGCTCCGCTGGGCGCAGCTACCGGGAGGCGTGCGATTGGCGCTTGCCCAGCCCGCTACCGGAAGCGGTGGCCCGACTCGAGGTCGCCGACATGACTCCCGATCCGTCGATCGATCTGGCGTTCTCGGCGCTGGATGCCGCCGTCGCCGACACGGTGGAGCCGGCCTGGGCCCAGGCGGGGGTGGCGGTCTTCTCCAACGCGCGCAGCTACCGCATGGCCCCCGACGTTCCGCTGGTCATCACCGAGGTGAACGCGGATCATCTGGAGCTGCTTCCCGCCCAGCGGCGGGCCCGCGGCTTTCCGGGCCACGGATGCATCGTCACCAACGCCAACTGTTCGGCCACCTTCCTGACCATGGCCCTGGCCCCTCTGCACCAGCGCTTCGGAGTGACCAAGGTCATGGTGGCGACGCTGCAAGCGGTATCGGGCGCCGGGTACAAGGGGGTCTCCTCGATGGAGATCCTCGGCAATGTGATCCCCTTCATCGGCGGCGAGGAGGAGAAGCTCGAGTCGGAGACGCAGAAGATGCTGGGACGATTGGTGGACGGCACTGTCGAGCCAGCGCCGATGCGCGTGTCGGCCCAGACGCACCGCGTACCCGTTCTGGACGGCCACACCGAAGCCGTCTCTTTCGAGCTCGCGGCCGACCCCGGCATCGACGAGGTGCGGGCGGCGTTGCGCGAGTTCCGCGCGCTCCCCCAGGAGCTGCGCTTGCCATCGGCACCGGAGCGGCCCCTGGTCCTGCTCGACGAGCGGGACAGACCCCAGCCCATGCTGGACCTCGCTACCGAGCGCTCCATGGCCACCGTGATCGGGCGCCTGCGCCCCTGTCCGGTGCTCCACTACAAGATGGTCGCCCTCGGTCACAACACGATCCGCGGAGCCGGGCCCGGCTCCGTGCTCAACGCGGAGCTGATGACGGCTCGCGGCCTGCTCGGCGCACGCCCGTGATCGTCCTGAAGTTCGGCGGCACGTCCGTCCAGGACGCCGCCGCCACCCTGCGCGTGGTCGACATCGTGCGCGGTGCTACCGCCCGCCAGCCTCTAGTGGTGGTCTCGGCCATCGCCAGGGCCACGGCCACGCTGGTCGCGGTGGGCGAGACCGCGGCGCGCGGGGAGATCCATGAAGCCCGCGCCGAGGTGGCCGCGTTGATGGATCGACACCGCGCGGTGGTGACCGACCTGAAGGTGGGTCCCGAGGAGGCACTGATCCTGGCGCGCATCGACGCGTTCGAAACCGAGATCCTCCGGCTGCTGGGGGGCGTGGACGTGCTGCGCGAGTGCACGCCCCGCACCCGGGACCACCTGGCTACGTTCGGCGAGCGCATGTCCTCCCATCTGCTGTGCGAGGCTCTGCGCGCGCACGGCGTGGACGCCGTGCTGCTCAACGCCTTCGAGATCGTGATCACGGATTCCCGTTTCGGGCGCGCCCGCCCCGACCTGGGCGAGATGCGACGCCGCACGCTGCACACGGTGGCTCCCGTGCTCGCCAGCGGTCGCGTTCCGGTGCTGCAGGGGTACATCGGGGCCACTGCCGAGGGGGTTCCCACGACCATGGGGTTCGAGGCCTCCGACTTCACGGCCACGTTGGTGGGCGCGATGCTGGGGGCGGAGGAGGTGCAGATCTGGACCGATGTCTCCGGAATGCTCACGGCCGACAACCGGGTGGTTCCGGAGGCCCGGACGCTACCCGCCCTCTCCTTCGCGGAGGCTGAGGAGTTGGCGCACCTGGGCGCGCGCGTCATCCATCCCGACGCCGTACGACCCGCCTCCGACCGCGGCATTCCCGTCCGCATCCTCAACTCGCGCGCGCCGGATTCAGGCAACACACTCTTGAGCGAAGACGAGTCGCCCGCCGGCGCGGACGCCGTGCGCTCGGTGGCGCTACTCCGCGGAATCACCAGCCTGCGCGTGCGCCCCGCGCACGGCACCTTCACGCACGACGGTTTCGCCCGCTGGGTGCTGGACGTGCTGGCCCGGAACGACGCCTCCCTGGAGTTGGCTACCTTGAGCGAACGCAGCGTGGCGCTGGCGCTGACCACAGCCACGCTGAATCCCCGAGCGCTGGCTGAGCTCGAGGAGGGCGCACGCCTGGAGCGCGAGGATCGCTGCGCGCTGGTTTCGGTCGCGGGTGCCGGGCTTGAGAACGCACCCGACATCGCGCCGCGCGCGTTGGCGGCACTCGGCGGGATGCGCATCCACATGATCGCGCAAGGCAGCTCGCCCTTGAGCCTCTCCGTCGTGGTGGACGAGGCGGATGCGGAGCGATCGGTGCGCGCGCTCCATCGGGCGTTCCTCGAAGGTGGCGACTCCCGACCCACGCACCCCGGAGAGGGAACGGAATGAAGATCGGTCTCTTGGGATACGGCCGCATGGGCCGCATGGTGGAGCAGGCTGCCCAGGCCCGGGGGCACTTGGTGGTGCTGCGCGTGGACCCCCAGGGTGAGGATGGCGCCGTGGGGGCGGCCACCGCCCCGACCGACCTGACGGCTCGCCTCCGCGCGGAGGCACCCGACGTGCTGATCGACTTCACCACGGCGGACGCCGTGCTCCCCAACCTGGATGCCGCCCTGGCCGCGCAGGTCCCCCTGGTGGTGGGCACCACCGGCTGGTCGGACCACCTGGAAGAGGCGCGTACCCGCGTACAGAAGGCCGGCGGGGCTTTGCTCCACGGTTCCAACTTCTCGATCGGGGCCAACCTGTTCGCTCGGATCGTCCGGAACGCGGGCCGGCTGTTCGACCGCTTCGCCGACTACGATCCCTACGTGCTGGAGTACCACCACCGACTCAAGGTCGACGCGCCGAGCGGCACCGCGGAGACCTTGGCGAGGAGTCTGCTGGAGACGCTCGGTCGCAAGCGGAGATTGCAGGTGGGCAACCCGGAGGGGCGCATCGCCGAGGATGCCCTCCAGGTGAGCAGCGTGCGGGCAGGCCACGCCTTCGGACTCCACGAGGTGGGCTTCGACGGAGAGGTGGACCGCATCACACTCATGCACGAAGCCAAGAGCCGCATGGGCTTCGCCCAGGGGGCCGTCTTCGCCGCCGAGTGGATCCAGGGACGCAGCGGAGTGTTTTCGATCGAGGATGCCTTGTTCGGAGAGAGTGACGATGCCTGACGCCTTCCGTGGGACCCATACCGCGTTGATCACGCCGTTCTCACCGGACGGCACCGTCAACGAGCCCGAGCTGCGCGCCCTGGTCCGCAGGCAGGTGGACGGCGGAGTGAGCGGGATCGTGGCCTGCGGCACCACTGGCGAAGGCGCCACTCTGACCCGTGCCGAACAACTCCGGGTCATCGAGATCGTCATCGAGGAGGCCGAGGGGCGGGTAGCGGTGACGGCCGGCGCCGGTGGCAACGCCACGCAGGACGTGGTGGAGTTCGTACGCCGTCTGGAACGATTGAAGCCGGACGCGGTGCTGAGTGTGGTCCCCTACTACAACAAGCCCACACCGCGTGGGATGCTGGCGCACTTTCGGGCGGTGGCCGACGCATCTCCCGCGCCTCTCATGCTCTACAACGTGCCGGGGCGCACCGCGCGCAACATGCCGGCCGAGGTGACACTGGAGCTCGCCGAGCACGCCAACATCCGCTCCGTGAAGGAGGCCTCCGGTGATCTCGAGCAGGTGAGTCGCATCCTAAAAGACGCACCCAAGGGTTTCACCGTCCTTTCCGGAGACGACTCCATGACGCTGCCCATGATGGCGCTGGGCGCCCTGGGTGTGGTGTCGGTCGTGTCCAATCTGGACCCGGATCGGATGAGCCGTCTGGTCGGCGCGGTGCGCTCCGCCCAGTACGACGAGGCCCGCCGCCTCCATCACGAGCTGTCGGGACTGATGGCGCTGTGTTTCGTGGAGTCCAACCCGATTCCGGTGAAGGCCGCCGCGTCCATGCTGGGGCTCTGCGAAGCCCGCTATCGCCTTCCTCTGGTTCCGCTGGAGGAGAAGAACCGACCTGCGCTGGAGGCAGAGCTCAGGCGCGTCGGGCTCCTGTCCGGAGTGGCCCCATGACGGCGACGTCGCTGACCACCTGGAGCGTCGAGCAGCTGGCCGAGCGCATCCGCGCACTGGCGGCCCTGCCGACCATGGATCTCCCGGAAGACGCGGAAGACATCTTCACGGAGCTTCGCAACCGGCTGACCCGCGGTGAAGTGCGCTCGGCCTCACCGGGGCCCGCCGGATGGACCGTGAACACCTGGGTCAAGCAAGGCATCCTGTTGGGCTTCCGGCTGGGCCGCATGCACGACTACTCGGCGGCGGGCTTCCCTTTCTTCGACAAGCACACCTATCCGGTGCGGCCGCTCGCGGCCGGAGACGGCGTACGCATCGTACCCGGCGGGTCCTCCGTGCGCACTGGCGCCTACGTGGCCCCCGGGGTGGTCTGCATGCCCCCCATGTACATCAATGTGGGCGCCTATGTGGATGAGGGGACCATGGTGGACTCGCACGCCCTGGTGGGCTCCTGCGCCCAGATCGGCAAGCGTGTGCACCTGTCGGCCGCGGCCCAGATCGGTGGCGTTCTGGAGCCCGTCGGAGCCATGCCCGTCATCATCGAGGACGACGTGCTGGTGGGCGGCAACTGTGGAGTCTATGAAGGCGCGATCGTGGAGCGGCGGGCCGTGCTGGCACCCGGGACCATCCTGACCCGGGCCACGCGCGTCTACGACCTCGTGCACGGGCGCGTGATCGCGGCCAGCGAGAGTGCTCCGCTGCGGATCCCGGAGGGAGCGGTGGTGGTGCCAGGAAGCCGCCCCGCCCGCGGCGACTTCGCCGGGGAGCAGGGCGTGCAGCTCTACGTGCCGGTGATCGTGAAATACCGTGACGCCGACACGGATGCGGCGGTGGCGCTGGAGGACGCGCTGCGGTAGCAGGCCCCACCAACCGACCGCGCGAGGCGACGTGGACCGGCGAGCGACTCCCTTCCAGTGGCTCCGCTGAACGCGTTCGTCTCCCTGGCGCGCGCTAGCGATTCGCGCTACAACTCGCGCAGTCACTGAGACCTGTCCGGCGACGAGCGCCGGACGGGCTTACAACCTCGGCGGCACATGCGGCGTTTCTTGTCTGAATACGGCCTTTCGCTGTTGCTGCTCTTCGTGCCGATCGGGCTCTGGCTGGAGCACGGCGCACACGCGGCAGCACCGTGGGTGTTTCTCGCCTCCGCCCTGGCCATCGTCCCACTGGCCGGCTGGATGGGTCGCGCCACCGAGCATCTGGCGGAACGGTTGGGCGCCGGCCTGGGGGCGCTGCTCAACGCGACGTTCGGCAACGCCGCCGAGCTGATCATCGCAATCATCGCCTTGCGCGCTGGTCTGTACGATCTGGTGAAGGCCTCCATCACCGGCTCGATCATCGGCAACATCCTGCTGGTCTTCGGGCTGGCCGCCTTCCTCGGTGGGTTCAAACGAGCCCGCCAGCAGTTCAACCGCACGGCCGCGGCCAACGGCGCCACGCTCTTGCTTCTCAGTGCCGTCGGACTGGTCATCCCGGCGGTCTTCCACCTCGTGGTGGGCGAAGGGTTCGCGGCCTCGGAGCGTGGTCTGAGTCTGGACATCTCCGTGGTGCTGATGGTGACGTACGTGGCCAGCTTGCTGTTCACGCTCAAGACCCACTCCCACCTGTACCTGGGGATCCGAGCGCAGAGCGGACCTCCGGAGCCGGCCGAGGGACGAAGCGACTCCCCCGGACCCGAGCACGCACATCATCCGTGGCCGGCGTGGGTGGCCGTGGTGGTGCTCGTGGTCGCTGCGGCGTTGGTCGGCGTCATGAGCGAGCTGTTGGTGGGAGCCACCGAAGAGGCGGCGCACGCCTTCGGCATGAGCGAGGTCTTCGTGGGTGTCATTCTGGTCGCGTTGGTCGGGAATGCCGCCGAGCACTCCACCGCAGTGCTGATGGCGATGAAGAACAAGATGGACCTGGCCATCAACATTGCTGTGGGTTCCTCCATCCAGGTGGCCCTCTTCGTGGCACCCCTCCTGGTGTTTCTGAGCTACGTCATCGGTCCTCAGCCCATGGACCTGCTCTTCACCACCTTCGAGGTCGTCGCGGTGGCGATCTCGGTGCTGGTGATGGCGCAGATCTCGCAGGACGGTGAGTCCCATTGGATGGAGGGCTTGCAGCTTCTCGCCGTCTATCTGGTGATCGGCATCGCGTTCTTCTTTCTGCCGGGCTGAGCGCGACGCGCTCGGTCGGGCAAGCGCCTGCACCGCTTTCCGCCCTTCGCTGCGCGTGCCACCTTCGGGCATGAACACACATCCGCTGCACCCAGCGACCGGGCCGCGCACCCCCCGTGCGCCGGCCGCTCTGCTCTCCCTGTTGCTGCTCGTGGCCGCGCCGGGCACGCCCTCCCTGACCGCTCAGGAAGTGGCCTGGGCCCCTGCGCCGGGGCGTTGGAACGGGGCCGTTTCCGATGCCCGCCCCTGGCTGGCCCGGCACGCCGACAGCACGGGAGCACCGGGCCTGTCCGTAGCCGTGGCCGTGGACGGTGAGGTGGTGTGGGAGGAGGGCTTCGGGTTCGCGGACCTGGAGAACCGCGTACCTGCGTGGCCCGAAAGCAAGTTCAGGGTGGCCTCGATCTCGAAGGCCATGACCTCCATTGCGGTCGGCCTCCTGGTGGAGCGTGGTCAGTTGGATCTGGACGCGCCCGTGCAACGCTACGTCCCGAGCTTTCCGGACAAGGGAGCGGTCATCACCACCCGGCAGTTGGGCGGTCACCTCGCCGGGATCCGTCACTATCGAGGCGACGAATTCGCCAGCGCCGTCCACTACGACGACGTGGTCGCGGCCCTCGCGGTCTTCCAGGACGACCCGCTCCTCTCGCCACCCGGTGAACGCTACAGCTACTCCACGTACGGTTGGAACCTCATCAGCGCGGTGGTGCAGAGCACCGCGGGCCGACCCTTCCTGGACTTCATGCGGGAAGAGATCATCGAGCCCCTCAACCTGCGCTCCACGGTCGCGGAGCATCCGGACTCGATCCTGTTCCACCGCGCACGCTTCTACCTCAGGGGCGACGACGGCCGACTGGTCAATGCGCCCTACGTGGACAACAGCGTCAAGTGGGCAGGCGGCGGCTATCTCTCCACGGCCTCCGACCTGGTGCGGCTGGCCTCCGCACTGATGGACGGGGACATTCTCAGACCGGAGACCGTAGACCTGCTGTTCAGGCCCCAACGTACCACGGCCGGAGAATCCACCGGATACGGGATCGGCTGGTTCACACGGGAGATCGAGGGCCGGCGCTACGTCTTCCACACAGGAGGCGCCATGGGAGGAAGCACGGTGCTGCTGATGGACCCGGAGCACCGGGTCGCCGTGGCCATCCTGGCCAACCTCGATTCCATCGGCCATACCGAGACCGCGGCGCGCGTGGCCGCCCGCTTTGCGCGAGCTCGATGAAGAGCCTCCGATCCCCCGTCGTGGATGGCCCCGGATCTGGAGGGCGGGGGGCGGCTGGCGCTAGCTTCCACCGTCCGTCGGTCACCTCCGCTTCGTTCGCCTCCGCTTCCTACCAGGTGTAGCCATGTTCTTTGCCGCACACTCCGGGATCCGGTATCTGGCCCTTGCTCTTGGGGTCGCTAGCGTGGTGTACGCTCTGTTCGGCGTCCTGACGCGTCGCCCCTACGACAAAGGCATGCGGATCCTGGCCACCGCCTTTGCGGGAACGCTCCACCTGCAGGTCCTGTTGGGGTTCGCCGTCCTCTTCAGCGGTCGGTTCTATACCGGGGTCTTCCTCCATTTCCTGGTGATGGCCTTGGCCGCCGTCGTGGCCCAGCTTCCCCCTTCGGTGATGCGCCGCCGTCCGCCCGCCGAGCGTTCGTTCGTTCCTCATCTGGTGGGGGGCCTCATTGCGCTGGCGCTGCTGGTGGGGGGGATCCTGGCCCTCGGCCGCGGGGTCTTTCAAAGCACGGTCTGAAGGACCAACGGCACAGTTCCAGAACCCCCTGCTCCGACCCGTCCGAGTCCGGACATGCTCCCAGGAGGATCGATGCACTCTCGCCCCGTTCGCTGGACGGCCCTGGCACTCACGCTCGTGTACGCCGGCTGCTATACCTACCGCCCGGTGGAACTGACGGACCTGGCCCCTCGAGCCGAGGTGCGGGCCCGCATCTCCGCCGCCGAGGCCGAGCGCCTGGCGGAGGTGCTGGGCGGGAACGAGCGCAGGGAGCTGGACGGGACAGTGGTCGAGACCGGAGCAACCGGGCTGACGTTGGACGTCCCTGTGGTTTCCTCCGTCGAGCGACGGGGTGAAGCCCTCAATCAGCGCGTGTCCCTCACGCCCAACCAGGTGCTGGAGGTCGAGCTGAAGGAGCTCAACCGAACCCGCACGGGCACGGTGGTCGCGCTGATCCTGGGAACGGGTCTGGCCGTGTTCATCGCGCAACTGCACGGAGGACCGGGCGAAGGACCACCCCCGCCCGGTGGAGAGGTGGACATGCGGATCCCGCTGCGAATCCCGATCCCCTGGTAGGGCTCCGCCCCACGACACCCGCTCCATCCAAATAGAGAAACGCCCGGGCCGGCCTGAGCCGACCCGGGCGTGTTCACACCCAGCGGGTGGAGGCTGGACTCAGCCGCCCACGCCCACGTTGGTGTTGGTCTGCTGCTCCCCCAACGAGATCGGGAAGCAGTAGTCACGCTGCAGCAGGTGCGACCCGGACGAGATGTCTCCCGAGACCTGCTCGAGCGGATCGAGGTCCGCCTCGGTCAGGCCCGCGTCGTGCCAGCGGCGGAGCGCCGCCAGGCGCCGTCCCTCCAGCCACATCTCGATGGCATTCTCGCGCTTGAGGAAGCCCCAGGCCTCCGCCACCGAGCCCGCCGTCTCAGCCGGCATGCCGGCCGCGGTGCGCAGTCCGTTGATCCTGTCCATCGCGCCGGAGAAGTTGCCATCCATCAGCAGCTTCTCGGCTTCGATCAACCGCATCTCCGCACCGGACGACAGCTCGATGGCCGCGGCCCCGTCCTTGAACTTCTGCTGCGGATAGAACTCGGTCGAGCCGCAGCACTCCGTGGCCGCATCGCCCTTCTGCCCGGGCTGGTAGGTGTAGGCCACGCGCGGATCACCGCTCGGGTTCTTGGCGGACAGTCCGTAGTCCTCCACCCAGGTGCTCCACTGCGAGTGCGCCCGGTAGGGGTTCCCCGCCATGGCCCGGAAGATCCGGTTCTGCTGGTCGTCCCCGAACCCGGCGTAGTAGGGCATTTTGTACGAGAACCCATCCGCCACCTGCGCGGCGTCCGCCACCGCACCGGCCCAGTCGCCCTTTTGCGCCCGCACCGACGCACGGCCCGCCACGGCCGCCGTGGCCACGGCCCCGCTGCCGGCCGAAGCCGCCGCGGTGAACGCCGCTTCGGCGCGATCCAGGAACACGGTGCTCGCCTGCGGGGCGCTGCCATCGATGGTGGCCCGGCACATGTTCTCGCCCAGCAGCCGGTTCGCATACCCGACCCACAGGTTGGCCTGTGCCCGCAGCCCGGGCTCGGCTTCCCCGTTCTCGTCGATGATGCGGATCGCCTCCTCGGCCAACCAGCGCGCACGCTGCGCTTCGCTCCAGTGCGTGTTCAAATCGGGGTCGTCCGAGGACAGCTCCCCGTTCTGCCACTGCTGTGAGATCCCGAAGCTCCCCGTCGAACCCGACGGGTGGATCTCACGCGCCACCGCTGCACTGGTATAGGAGATCCAGTTCAGGCCGTGCGCCAAGGCGCGACCCGCTCCCGCCACAACCGCGGGCTGTGCGTCCGGATCGGCCAGGAACTCCTGCTGCACCGGACCGGGGTTGGTCACATCGAAGTTGCAGGCCCAGCTGGCGGCCACGACCGCCAGCGCCAGGCCCACCTTCATCGTCTTCTTCATCGAAGTCATGATCTCAGCCCTCTCAGAAGGAGACACGGAGTGACATGGTATAGACGGCCGGCGCCGGGATGTGCTCCAGCAGCGAGCGTACCTGCTCGTCGAACCCGCCGTTGTTGCCCATCTCCGGATCCAACGTGCCCCACTCACTGTTCACCCAACGCCAGAGGTTGCGGCCCGAGAACGTCAGCGTGGCGCTGCTCGCGCCCGCCACCAACAGCCGCTCCGGCACCGGCATCGACAGCGTCACCTCGCGGATCTTGAAGAAGTCCGCCTTGTGGATCGTGTAGTCCGAGCGGAACGGTGCGCCGAAGCACATCGCCTTGAGCTCGGCCGGGACCGCGGCGCGGCCCTGGGTCTCGTCGATCCGGTAGGCCTCGAAGCAACCGGGCCAACGCACCGAACGGCTGATCGCCGCCGCGGCCGCGTTGTTCTGGATGTAGTGCCCGCCCTGGTACTCGCCGCGCATGGTCAACGATAGGCCGGCCGGCAGGCTGAACGACGTGTTGCCGTTGATCGTCAGCGTCGGCTGGTTGGGCCCGTAGTTGCACTCGTCGTCGACGATCGGATCGGCCGCCTGGCCCGCATTGGCGATACAGCGGGCCTGGATCACCGGGATGGGCTGACCCTCGACCACCCATCCGAAGCCACCCAGCGAGAAGCTCGGCACCTCGGATGGCAGCACGGCGACCTCGGAGTCGTTCGTGTAGACGGAGCCGCCGATGTCCCACCCGAACGACTCGCCCTGGATCGCCGCCACGTTGAACCCGAACTCGTGACCGCGGTTCTTCAGCTCGCCCACGTTCTCGAGCTGCGAGCCCAGGAAGCCCAACGACGGCACCTGCCGCACGTTGAACAGCGCGTCCGTCGTATGCTGGTTGTAGTAGGTGTATTCCAGCGACAGCCGGCTGTCCCACAGCGACGCGTCGAAGCCGAACTCCAACTCGGCGGTCCGCTCGGGGCCCAGCTCCGAGTTGCCCACGTTGCGCGTGAAGAACGCGGGGTCACCACCCCAACCGACCGGGTCGTAGGTCCGCACCGCGTCGAACGCGCCCGGCGCGCGACCCGACTGACCCCAGGCCGCACGCAGCTTCAGCTGTCCGTAGCTGTCGTTCCAGAAGTCCTCGTCTGAGACCACCCAGGACGCCGACACCTTCGGATAGGCCTGCAGCCCCAGGTCCTGACCGAACGCGCTGTTCCCGTCCACCCTCAGACCCGCCGTCAGGAAGTAGCGGTTCTTGAAGTCGAACAGGTTCTGCACGAAGAAGCCTGCGTTCACCACACGGATCCGGTTCTCGAATCCGAGCGTCGTGCCGCCGGCATCGACCGTCGGCTCACCGGGGCCAGGGAAGTTCTCCCCGTACGCCTGCGTCGAGTTCCGTTCTGTCGTCACGCTCTGACCGCCCCAGCTGAAGCTGGAGCGCACGTCTTCGCTCAGGCGGAAGTCCAATGACCCGACGTAGTCGAACGTCAGGTTCGAGAACTCGAAGCGCCCGTCGTTCAGCACACCCGCCGGCTGCAGCGGGAACCCGAACGGACGCAGGTTGCGGTTGTCCTGCTGCGCCAGGTCGTAGCCCACCGTCAACCGGTTCGTGAACCCCGTCCGCGGCGTGTACGTCGCCGTCATCCCCGTGATCAGGTGCTTCAGATCCGTCGTGATGTCGAAAGCAGGACTACCGTCCGCGTTCCGCACCACGGCGTCGATGTCGCTGAAGACCTCGGAGCGCGCATAGTTGCGGTCACGGCGGAACGCGTTCAGGGTCAGGCCCTGCGCGTTGTTGCCGGCCGGCGTGTTCTGCAGGTCGTCACGCGTGAACGACGTGTTCCACTGCAGCTGCAGGTCCTCCACAGGGTTGAACGTGAAGTTCCCCCGGATCACGTACTTGTTCTGCTCGTCCAGCGGCAGCACGCCCTCGTTGTTGTCGAACGACCCCGACACGAAGTAGCGCAGCGACTCGCTGCCGCCCGCCACCGACAACGAATACCGCTGCTGCCACGCGCCCCAGTCGCTGAACAACCCGCTGTCGCACGGCTGGCCCGGCTCCAACGTGCTCAGGTCACAGCTCGGAAGGTTCCCCTTCAGCCACGGGTCGATGTACATGAACTCCGGCGTCGCACCCGACGCCAACATCCCGTTGCCGTCCACTCCCACTTCGCTCGGCGGCAACCCGTTGCTCAGGTCAGGCCCGAACGCCCAGTTCCGCGCAAACCCCTGATCGATCTGCGCCGTCCACTGCGCGCGGCCCGTGTGGCCCCGCTTCGTGAAGATCTGGATCACGCCCGCTGCCGCTTCCGTCCCGTACAGCGTCGTCGCTGCTGCACCCTTGATCACCTCGATCCGCTCGATGTCGCTCGGCGAGATGTCGTTGAGCGGGCTCGCGATGTCGTTGTTGCTCCGCAGCGTCGAGCCCGCCGCCGGTACGTTGCGCGCGTACCCGTCGCTCCGCACCCGCACCCCGTCCACGTACAGGATCGGCTGGTTCGACATCGCCACCGATACATTCCCACGCAGGCGGATCGCGCTACCACCGCCGATATTGCCGGTGCTCGGCGTCACCGTCGCGCCGGTGATCCGGCCCTGCAGGAGGTTCTCCACCGTCTGCGACGGCTGCTTCACCTCCGTCAGGTCCACCTGCGCCACCGAGTTCCCGACCTCGCGCCGACGGGCGGCTCCCGCCGTCCCCGTCACCACGATCTCGTCCAACCCCAGTGGCTCCAGCGCCAGCGCGAAGTCCTCCGTCAAGGACTGGCCCGCGCCCACCGTCACCTGGCGGTCGATCGTCGTGAAGCCGATCCGCTCCACGCGCAGCGTGTGCGTGCCCGCGGGCACGTTCAGGATGATGTAGCGTCCGTTGGCGGACGTCAGTGTGCCGAGGCCCGTTCCCACCAGGAATACCTGTGTGGAGGCCATCGGCGCTTGGGTCGTGGCGTCGGTCACTCGCCCCGTGATCGTTCCGGTCGCCTGCGCAGTCGCGCTGCCGGCTCCACCGAGAATCAGGGAAGAAGCGACCCCGAACGCCAGGAGGCCCCGGGCCACGGCCCGAGCCCCCCGTTGTGCGAACACGGGGACGATCATGGCGTCTCCTCGTCCAAGAAGTACGAAGATGGCGCCCGAAGCGCGGTCGATGCCCTGATGGCAGGACGCCGGCTTTCACTCCGGACACACCTGTCCCCGGGACC
Source organism: Gemmatimonadota bacterium (assembly GCA_041390105.1). Classification (NCBI taxonomy): domain Bacteria; kingdom Pseudomonadati; phylum Gemmatimonadota; species Gemmatimonadota bacterium. The sequence continues at coordinate 2,674 of JAWKQO010000002.1, read as the reverse complement.
CCCCCGGGGGCAGGGGGAAACGGGTCACTGTAGACTCGGTGTGACGGGCCTGTCAAACCCGCGGGATCGGGAAAGCCTTCTATGTGGTTGTCATGGAGACACTTAATTCGTCCCGACCAGCAAAACGCCCGGGCCGGCCTGAGCCGACCCGGGCGTTTTCACACCCAGCGGGTGGAGGCTGGACTCAGCCGCCCACGCCCACGTTGGTGTTGGTCTGCTGCTCCGACACCGAGATCGGGAAGCAGTAGTCGCGCTGCAGCAGGTGCGACCCGGAGGAGACCGCCCCGAGACCTGCTCGAGCGGATCGAGGTCCGCCTCGGTCAGGCCCGCGTCGTGCCAGCGGCGGAGCGCCGCCAGGCGCCGCCCCTCCAGCCACATCTCGATGGCATGCTCGCGCTTGAGGAAGCCCCAGGCCTCCGCCACCGAGGCGGCCGTCTCGGCCGGCATGCCGGCCGCGGTGCGCAGCGCGTTGATCCTGTCCATCGCGCCGGAGAAGTTGCCATCCATCAGCAGCTTCTCGGCTTCGATCAACCGCATCTCCGCACCGGACGACAGCTCGATGGCCGCGGCCCCGTCCTTGAACTTCTGCTGCGGATAGAACTCGGTCGAGCCGCAGCACTCCGTGGCCGCATCGCCCTTCTGCCCGGGCTGATAGGTATACGGCACGCGTGGGTCACCGTTCGGGTTCTTGGCGGACAGTCCGTAGTCCTCCACCCAGGTATTCCACTCCGAGTGCGCCCGGTAGGGGTTCCCCGCCATGGCCCGGAAGATCCGGTTCTGCTGGTCGTCCCCGAACCCGGCGTAGTAGGGCATTTTGTACGAGAACCCATCCGCCACCTGCGCGGCGTCCGCCACCGCACCGGCCCAGTCGCCCTTCTGGGCCCGCACCGACGCACGGCCGGCCACGGCCGCCGTGGCCACGGCCCCGCTGCCGGCCGAAGCCGCCGCGGTGAACGCCGCTTCGGCGCGATCCAGGAACACGGTGCTCGCCTGCGGGGCGCTGCCATCGATGGTGGCCCGGCACATGTTCTCACCCAGCAGCCGGTTCGCATACCCGACCCACAGGTTGGCCTGTGCCTTGAGACCGGGCTCGGACTCCCCGTTCTCGTCGATGATGCGGATCGCCTCTTCACCCAGCCAGCGCGCACGCTGCGCCAGGTTCCAGTGCGTGTCGAGGTCCGGGTCGTCCGATGCCAGCTCCCCGTTCTGCCAGCGCTGCGTGATCCCGAAGCTCCCCGTCGAGCCCGACGGGTGGATCTCACGCGCCACCGCTGCGCTGGTATAGGAGATCCAGTTCAGACCATCCGACAGCGCCCGACCCGCTCCCGACACCAGTGCGGGCTGCGCGTCCGGATCGGCCAGGAACTCCTGCTGGATGGGCCCGGGGTTGGTCACATCGAAGTTGCAGGCCCAGCTGGCGGCCACGACCGCCAGCCCCAGGCCCACCTTCATCGTCTTCTTCGTCGAAGTCATGATTTCTTCAGCCCTCTCAGAAGGAAAGACGCAGGGACATGGTATAGACGGCCGGCGCCGGGATGTGCTCCAGCAGCGAGCGTACCTGCTCGTCGAACCCGCCGTTGTTGCCCATCTCCGGATCCAACGTGCCCCACTCACTGTTCACCCAACGCCAGAGGTTGCGGCCCGAGAACGTCAGCGTGGCGCTGCTCGCGCCCGCCACCAGCAGCCGTTCCGGCACCGGCATCGACAACGTCACCTCACGGATCTTGAAGAAGTCCGCCTTGTCGATCGTGTAGTCGTCCCGGAACGGGGCGCCGAAGCAGAGGGCCTTGAGCTCGGCCGGGACCGCGGCGCGGCCCTGGGTCTCGTCGATCCGGTAGGCCTCGAAGCAGCCGGGCCAACGCACCGAGCGGCTGATCGCCGCACCGGCAGCGCCATTGGCGATGTAGTGGCCGCCTTGATACTCGCCGCGCATGGTCAGCGACATGCCGGCCGGCAGGCTGAACGACGTGTTGCCGTTGATCGTCAGCGTCGGCTGGTTGGGCCCGAAGTTGCACTCGTTATCGATGATGGGATCGGCCGCCTGCCCGCGGTTGGTGACGCAGCGGGCCTGGATGACCGGGATGGGCTGACCCTCGACCACCCATCCGAAACCACCCAACGAGAAGCTCGGCACCTCGGACGGCAGCACGGCGACCTCGGAGTCGTTCGTGTAGACGGAGCCGCCGATGTCCCACCCGAACGACTCGCCCTGGATCGCCGCCACGTTGAACCCAAGCTCGTGACCGCGGTTCTTCAGCTCGCCCACGTTCTCCAGCTGCGAGCCCAGGAAGCCCAACGACGGCACCTGCCGCACGTTGAACAGCGCGTCCGTCGTGTGCTGGTTGTAGTGGGTGTACTCGATGGAGAGCCGGTTGTCCCAGAAGGACGCGTCGAAGCCGAACTCCAACTCGGCGGTCCGCTCCGGGCCCAGCTCCGAGTTCCCCACGTTGCGCGTGAAGAACGCCGGGTCACCACCCCAACCCACCGGGTCGTAGGTCCGCACCGCGTCGAACGCGCCCGGCGCACGACCCGATTGGCCCCAGGCCGCGCGCAGCTTCAACTGTCCGTAGCTGTCGTTCCAGAAGTCCTCGTCCGACACCACCCAGGACGCCGACACCTTCGGATAGGCCTGCAGCCCCAGGTCCTGACCGAACGCGCTGTTCCCGTCCACACG